>JBDSMW010000107.1:0-16644 GCA_039915665.1 Nocardioidaceae bacterium | reverse complement strand
GCCAGCTCGAGCAGATGCTGGGACGCGACATCAGCCGATGGGCGGAGCGCAAGTTCCGTCGTTCGCCGCTCATCATCCCGATCGTCATCGACGCCTGACCGAACGGTCCGAATCGCCAGATTCGGCGCCGTCACGGGCGTCCGGTGCGCCACGATCGTGCCCGTGAGCATCTCGGACGCCGCGGCGGACGTCATGGGGCTGGCTCAGGACGGCAAGGTCGAGGCCGCTCTGAGCCTGGCCGAGCATGCGCTCACCCGGGCCGCCGGCGCCTCGCCGTCCGACCAGGCCGCGCTGTGGTAGACGATCTCGGTCGCCAAGCACATCGACGGCGACAACGAGGGCGCGTTCGCCGCCTCCGACCGGTGCGTCGGGCTCGCGGCCGAGGCCGGCAACGCAGGCTGGGTGTCCAACGGGCTCTCGATGCGGGCGATGGCCCAGGCCAGACTGGGCGCGATCGAGCCCGCGCTGCTGGACCTGGCGCGTGCCGAGGCCGAGCTGGCGCGGTGTGACGACCCCGGACTGCGGTGCTGGGCGCACACCGGACTCGGCTACTGCTACCTCGAGATGCGGCTCTACGAGCCCGCCCTCCCCCACATGGTCGCCGCCCAGGAGATCAACACCAGCCCCATCCCGCTGATCCAGGCGCCGGTGATCGACCTGCTCAACCTCGCGGAGCTGCACCTGCGCTGGGCCGACGAGCTCGAGCGCGTGCTGCCCGAGGACGGCTCCGCGGAGGAGGTCGACGGCCACCGCAAGGAGGGCCACACCCACGCCGAGCGGGCCCTCACGGTCGCCCTGGGGCTCGACAACCCCCAGTTCATCGCCACCGCTCGCGCCGTCGAGCTCTGCGCGCGCCCCCGAGGCACGGCTGGGGCGTCCCTCGACGAGCTGAGGGAGGCCTACAGCGTCGTGGACCATCCCGACTACCAGGGCAGCCGGGCAGTGGTCGGCGGTGCCCTGGCGCGCGCGCTGTGGACGACCGGGCGGCAGGACGAGGCGCTGGCGGTCGCGGACGAGTCGGCGAACCTCTCGCAGAGCGCCAGCGACTGGCAGGTGACCGCCAGCGCCCAGTGGCTGCACGTGGAGATGCAGGCCCGCAGCGGCGTGCCAGGGGCCGAGGCCGGCCGCTCCTACGCCCGACTGCTGTCGCGCGTGCTGTGGCAGCAGCGGCTGAGCACCCTCCAGGGCGCCTACGCCGCACTCCAGGTCGAGACGCTGCACCGCGACAACGTCGTGGCTCACCGGGCCGCCAACGAGGACCCGCTCACCGGGGTCGGCAACCGGCGGGCGCTCGACGAAGCGCTGCGCGCCGTCCAGGCCGAGGCCGCTCTGGCGACATACGACGTTCCGGTAGGCCTGCTCGTGATCGACCTCAACGACTTCAAGACCATCAACGACACCTACGGCCACGTCGTGGGCGACCAGGTGCTGCGCGCAGCCGCGACCGCGATCGCTGCGGTGGCCCGGTCGAACGACGTCGTGGCCCTGAACGTGGGCACCCGCCACGGGACGATCACGCTGCACGCGGCCGTCGGCGTCGCTACAGCGGGCTCCGGGCACGACGTGGGCACGCTTCTCGCGGAGGCCGACGCCGCGATGTACGACGCCAAGGCGCACCCCCGACGGTGAGCCACCCGGGGCCGGTCAGGCCTCGATGACCACCGGGATGATCATCGGGCGGCGGCGGTGCTCGTTGGACACCCAGCGGCCGACCACCCGGCGGATCGTCTGCTGGAGCTGGTAGGTGTCGTCGACGCCCTCACGCGCAGCGGCGTCGAGCGCCTCGATCAGCGCCGGCTTGACCTTGTCGAAGGTGGAGTCGTCCTCCACGAAGCCGCGCGCGTGGATCTCGGGCCCGCCGGACACCTTGCCGGTGACGGAGTCGACGACCACGACGACGGAGATGAAGCCCTCCTCGCCGAGGATCCGGCGGTCCTTGAGCGAGGCCTCGGTGATGTCGCCGACCGACGAGCCGTCGACGAAGACGTAGCCGCAGTCGACCTTGCCGACCACCTTCGCGAGACCGTCGACGAGGTCCACCACGACACCGTCCTCGGCCAGCACGACCTGGGCGGCGGGGACGCCGGTCTTGCGGGCCAGCTCGGCGTTGGCCCGCAGGTGCCGGATCTCGCCGTGGATCGGCATCACGTTGCTGGGCCGCACGATGTTGTAGCAGTAGAGCAGCTCACCCGCCGAGGCGTGGCCCGAGACGTGCACGAGCGCGTTGCCCTTGTGCACCACGTTGGCGCCCCACCGCGACAGCCCGTTGATCACGCGGTAGACGGCGTTCTCGTTGCCCGGGATCAGCGAGCTGGCCAGGACGACGGTGTCGCCCTCCTCGATGTGCACGAAGTTGTGGTTGCGCTGGGCGATCCGGGACAGCGCCGAGAGCGGCTCGCCCTGGGAGCCGGTGGAGATCAGCACCGTGCGCTCCGGCGGGTGGTCCGCGAGCTCCTTGGCGTCGACCAGCGTGTTCGGCGGCACCGTGAGGTAGCCGAGGTCGCGGGCCACTCCCATGTTGCGGACCATCGAGCGGCCGACGTACGCCACCTTGCGGCCGTGCGCGACTGCGGCGTCCATCACCTGCTGGACGCGGTGGATGTGGGAGGCGAAGCAGGCCACGATGATCCGCTGGTCACGACTGGTGTGGAACACCCGGTCGAGGACCGGGCCGATCTCGACCTCGGAGGTGGTGAACCCGGGCACCTCGGAGTTGGTGGAGTCGACCATGAACAGGTCGACACCCTCCTCCCCCAGTCGCGCGAACGCCCGCAGGTCCGTGATCCGGCCGTCGAGCGGCAGCTGGTCCATCTTGAAGTCGCCGGTGTGCAGGACCGTGCCCGCACCGGTGCGGATCGCGACCGCGAGCGCATCGGGGATGGAGTGGTTGACCGCGACGAACTCCAGGCGGAACGGGCCGAGCTCGATCGTGTCGCCCTCGGTGACGACGTGCTGCACGGTCTCCTTGAGGCGGTGCTCGCGCAGCTTGGAGGTGAGCAGGGCCAGGGTGAGCCGGGACCCGACGAGCGGGATGTCGCCGCGCTCGCGAAGGAGGTACGGCGTGGCGCCGATGTGGTCCTCGTGGCCGTGCGTCAGCACGAGGGCCTCGACCTGGTCGAGCCGTTCCCTGATGTGGTCGAAGTCGGGGAGGATCAGGTCGACACCGGGGTGGTGGTCCTCGGGGAACAGCACGCCGCAGTCGACGAGGAGCAGCCGCCCGTCGAACTCGAAGACCGTCATGTTGCGGCCCACGTCGCCGAGACCGCCGAGCGGGATGACCCGCAGCCCGTTGGCCGGCAGCGGCCCGGGGACGGTCAGGTCGGCGTGCGGCCGGCTCATGCAGCGCCTGGGGCGAGGAGGCCGGACCGCCCGAGCACGTCGCGCAGGTGGGCCACGAGGTCGTCGTCCGCGGGGACCAGCGGGAGCCTGACGGCGCGGCCGGGCAGCACACCGAGCAGCTGCATCGCCGCCTTGGCGGTCATCACACCCTGGGCGGTGGTCATCACCGCCTCGACCACCGGCACGAGCTCCTGGTAGGTCGCGAGGGCGGCAGCCAGGTCGCCCCGGTCCACGGCGTCCACCATCGCGGCGTACCGGTCGCCGGCGACATGACCGACGACGGAGACGATGCCGCAGCCGCCGTGAGTCAGCCAGCCGAGGTTGAGCACGTCGTCGCCGGAGTAGAACGCGAGCCCGGTCTCCGCCATGATCCGCACGCCGCGGAACAGGTCGCCGGCGGCGTCCTTGACCGCGACGATCCGGTTGTTGGCGGCGGCCGCTCGGTAGGTCTCGTCGGCGATCGCGATGCCGGTCCGGCCGGGGATGTCGTAGAGCATCACCGGCAGGTCGCTGACGCCGGCGACCGCCTCGAAGTGGGCGGTCACCCCGGCCGGAGTCGGCTTGCTGTAGTAGGGCGTCACGACCAGCAGACCGTCGGCGCCGATCTTCTCGGCCTGCGCCGCGAGCTCGACGGAGTGCGAGGTGTTGTTGGTGCCCACGCCCGCGACGACGGTGAGCCGGTCGCCGACCGCCTCGACGACGGCCCGCAGGATCGCGCCGTCCTCCTCGGTGCTGGTCGTAGGCGACTCCCCCGTCGTGCCGGACACCACGACGCCGTCGTGGCCGTGGTCCGCGAGGTGCTCGGCGACCCGCGCCGTGCCGTCGAGGTCGATCGACCCGTCGTCGTGGAAGGCGGTGACCATCGCCGTGAGCACCCGGCCGAAGGGAGCGGGCGGGAGGAAGCCGGTCGTCATGGCGTCCAGGCTATCGGTTCAGGCCGGGGTCCCGGAGACGCGCTCCCACCAGACGAAGTCGAAACCGTCGTGGACCTCCCGCTCGGTCTCGCGCCACTCGGAGCGGTCCCAGTCGGGATAGCTCGTGTCGCCCTCCGGCGCGGCGTGCACCTCGGTCAGCACCTGGTGGGTCGCGAGCGGCATCGCGAGCGCGTAGATCTGCGCCCCGCCGATGACCATCACGTCGCCGTCGAACTCCTGCGCACGGGCCACGGCCTCCTCCACGCTCGGCGCCACGATGACGCCCTCGCCGCGCCACATCCGGTCGCGGGTGACCACGACGTTGGTGCGGTAGGGCAGCGGGTGGCCGATGCTGTCGTAGGTCGCCCGGCCCATCACCACCGTGTTGTCGCGGGTGGTCGCGCGAAAGTGCTTGAGGTCCTCCGGGATGCTCCAGGGGATGTCGCCGTCCCGACCGATCACGCCGTTCTCGCCCACCGCGGCCACCATCACGACCCGCTTCGTCATACGGCGATCGGCGCCTTGATCCCGGGATGAGGGTCGTAGCCCTCGATCGTGATGTGCTCGAGGTCGAAGGCGTCGAGCTCGGTGACCGAGGGATCCAGCCGCAGCGTGGGCAGCGCGCGAGGCTCGCGGGTGAGCTGGAGACGGGCCTGGTCGAGGTGGTTGCTGTAGAGGTGCGCGTCGCCGAGCGTGTGCACGAAGTCGCCGGGCTCGAGCCCGGTGACCTGCGCGACCATCGCGGTCAGCAGGGCGTAGGAGGCGATGTTGAACGGCACGCCGAGGAACACGTCGGCGCTGCGCTGGTAGAGCTGGCAGGACAGCCGCCCCGGTCCCGACTCCTGGGGGGCGACGTAGAACTGGAACATCGTGTGGCAGGGCGCGAGCGCCATCCGCGGGATGTCCGCGACGTTCCACGCGCTGACGATGTGCCGGCGCGAGTCGGGGTCGCGCCGGATCGCCTCGACGACCTGGGCGATCTGGTCGACGTGCCGGCCGTCAGGGGTCGGCCACGAGCGCCACTGGTAGCCGTAGACCGGTCCGAGGTCGCCGCTCTCGTCGGCCCACTCGTCCCAGATCGAGACGCCGCGGTCCTGGAGCCACTTGACGTTGGTGTCGCCCCGCAGGAACCACAGCAGCTCGGCGAACACCGAGCGCGTGTGCACCTTCTTGGTCGTCACGAGGGGGAATCCGTCGGCGAGGTCGAACCGCATCTGGTGCCCGAAGACGCTGCGTGTCCCGGTGCCGGTGCGGTCGCCCTTCACCGCCCCGTCGTCGAGGATCCGCTGGAGGAGATCGAGGTAGGCCTGCACGTGGCTCAGCGTAGTCGCGCCTGCGGCTCAGCGGTCCTCGAGGATCGCCGCGAGGGCCGCGAGGTCGGTGGTGGTGGCGCGGCGGACCTGCCTCGCCAGCAGCGGTGCCGCCAGACCGGTGAAGCCCGACGGGGTGCCCGCGTTGCGCAACGTCATCGACGTCCCGCCGCCGGCCGCGTCCGACCAGGTGTACGTCGTCTCCATCGGGAACGGCCCCTGCGCGGTCCGCATCACCAGCCGCTCCCCGGGCACGAGGTCGACCACCTCGTAGGTGTAGGCGAGCCGCCGTCCCAGGAAGTGCGCCACGAAGGCCATCCGGGAGCCGACGGCCACCGGTGGCGTCGTCTCCCACTCGACCGAGCGGATGTTGGCGTACCACTGCGGGGCGTTGGTCGGGTCGCCGGCGAACGCGGCCACCTCGTGGCGGGGCCGCGCGATGACGGTCTCGACGACGACGTCGACGTCCTTCATGCGTCGTAGTCCAGGACCACGGTGTCGGATGTGGGGTGCGACTGGCAGGTCAGCACGTAGCCCCGCTCGACCTCTTCCGGCTCCAGCGCCCAGTTCGTGTCCATCTCGACGGTGCCCTCGAGCACCTTGGCCCGGCAGGTGCCGCACACGCCGCCCTTGCAGGCGAACGGCGCGTCCGCCCGGACCTGCAGGGCCGCGTCGAGCACGGCCGGCCCGTCGGTCGGCAGCGAGAACGACGAGGTGCGGCCGTCGAGGGTGATCGTCACCTTCGCGCCCTCGGCGTCCGACGTCTCCACCGGCGTACGACGGACGGGGGGACCGGACTCGACGTGGAACACCTCGGCGTGGATCGCCTTCTTGGGCACGCCTTCCTTGACCAGCAGCTTGCGGAGGTCGGAGACCATCTCGAACGGCCCGCACAGGAACCACTCGTCCACGGTGTCCGGCGGCAGGAGTCCGTCGAGGATCCGGCCCATCCGGTCGGCGTCGAGTCGGCCGGAGAACAGCTCCGCCTCCTGCGGCTCGCGGGAGAGCACGTGCAGCAGCTGGAAGCGGTCGGGGTGCGCGTCCTTGAGGTCCTCGACCTCCTCGAGGAACATCACCGACGTGTGGGTGCGGTTGGCGTAGACCAGCGTCACCGACGACAGCGGCTCGGCCTCCAGCGTGCTGGCCACGATCGACAGCACCGGCGTGATCCCCGACCCCGCGGCGACACACACGTAGTGCTTGCGGTGGGCGGGGTCGAGCTCGGTGAAGAACCGGCCGGTCGGCGTCATCACGTCGAGGACGTCGCCGACCTTGAGGACGTCGAGAGCGTGCTCCGAGAACGCGCCGCCGGGCAGCCGCTTGACCGCGACGCGCAGCACCCCGGACGACGCCGGCGAGCAGATCGAGTAGTTCCGTCGTACGTCGTCCCCGGCGAGCTCCGTGCGCACGGTGAGGTGCTGGCCGTGGCTGAAGGCGTAGTCGTCGCGCAGGTCCTCCGGCACGTCGAACGTGATCGCGACCGAGTCGTCGGTCAGCGGCTCGATCGAGCCGACGGCCAGCGGGTGGAAGACCGCGTGCGTGGCGCTCATCAGATGGCCTTGAAGTGGTCGAAGGGCTCGCGGCAGGCCTGGCAGACCCACAGGGACTTGCACGCGGTGGAGCCGAACCGGGACAGCTCACGGGTGTCGGGCGAGCAGCACTGCGGGCAGCGCAGCGTGAGGGCCAGAGCGACCGGTCCGCCTCGCGGAGCCGGCGGGACGATGCCGTAGTCCAGCAGCTTGCGCTTGCCCGCGTCGCTCATCCAGTCGGTGGTCCACGCGGGCGCGAGCACGAAGTCGACGCGGACGTCGTCGCGGCCGACGCGGTGGAAGGCGGCCAGGATGTCGTCGCGGATGGAGTCCATCGCGGGGCAGCCGGAGTAGGTCGGGGTGATGGTGACGGTGATCCCGTCGTCGCCCTCGTCGACCGAGCGCAGGATGCCGAGGTCCTCGATGGTCAGCACCGGGACCTCGGGGTCCAGCACGGAGGCGGCGACGGCGTGCGCGCTCACCACGTCGCACCCGGGTGCTCGCGGGCCAGTCCCTGCAGCTCGGCGAGCAGCGGGGCGAGCGCGTCGGTGTGCGCACCGGTCCGACCGCCGCCGGCAGCGGGCGCGACGTCCGGGACGGTCAGCGTGGCCTGGTGCAGGACGGTCTCGATGCGCTGGTCGAACGCATCGCGCAGGGGCGCGGGGTCGATCGCCACCCCGTCGGCGACGAGGGCCGGGGCGACGTACGCACCGTCGAAGAGCTCGGCCACGAACGGCCACTCAGCGTCGAGGCCGGCCTGCATGCGCTGGTGCGACTCGTCGGTGCCGTCGCCGAGGCGGAGCACCCACATCGTCGCGTGGTCGCGGTGGTAGTCGACCTCCTTGACCGCCTTCGCGGCGACCGCAGCGAGCGTCTCGTCGGTGGAGTCCTGGAGGTGTTCGTAGAGCTCGCAGAGGTACGTCGAGAGGATGAGCAGCCGCGCCATCGCGACCCCGAAGTCACCGCGCTCGCGCTCGACGAGGTGCACGTTGCGGAAGTCGCCCGCGTCACGGAAGTAGGCCAGGTCGTCCTCGGAGCGCGGGGGGTCCTCGAGCGAGCCGGCGTAGGTCAGCAGCGAGCGGGCCTGGCCGAGCAGGTCGAGGGCGATGTTGCCGAGCGCGACGTCCTCCTCGATCTGCGGGGAGGTGGCGATCCACTCCCCCATCCGCTGCGCCGAGACGAGCGCGTCGTCGGCCAGCGAGAGCACGTAGTCCTGGCGTGCGCTCACAGGTGCTCCACGCCTTCGGGGATGTCGTAGAACGTCGGGTGCCGGTAGATCTTGTCGGCGGCCGGGTCGAAGAACGAGTCCTTCTCCTCGGGGCTCGACGCGGTGATGTCGCTCGCGGCGACCACCCACAGCGAGACGCCCTCCTGGCGCCGGGTGTAGATGTCACGGGCGTTGCGCAGCGCCATCTCGGCGTCCGGAGCGTGCAGCGACCCGACGTGCCCGTGGGAGAGCCCGCGGCGGCTGCGCACGAACACCTCGAAGAGCGGCCAGTCGCGCCTCGTGAGCTGCTCGCTCATGCGGCACTCGCCGTTGCGCGACGCGCGACCGCCTTGTCGGCGTAGGCGTTCGCGGCCTCCCGGGCCCACGCGCCGTCCTCGTGCGCGCCCCGGCGGTTGGCCATCCGCTCGGCGTTGCAGGGGCCGTTGCCCTTGATCACCTCGAACAGCTCGGAGAAGTCGATCGTGCCGAAGTCGTAGTGCCCGCGCTCCTCGTTCCAGGCCAGGTCGGGGTCGGGCAGCGTGAGCCCGAGCGCCTCGGCCTGCGGGACAGTCATGTCGACGAACCGCTGGCGCAGGTCGTCGTTGGAGAACCGCTTCACGCCCCAGGCCATCGACTTCTCCGAGTGGGTCGACTCCGCGTCGTGCGGGCCGAACATCATCAGGCTCGGCCACCACCAGCGGTCAACCGCGTCCTGGGCCATCGCGTGCTGCTCGGGCGTTCCGTGCGAGAGCGTGTGCAGCGCCTCGAAGCCCTGCCGCTGGTGGAAGGACTCCTCCTTGCAGACCCGGATCATCGCGCGGGCGTAGGGACCGTAGGAGCACCGGCACAACGGCACCTGGTTGACGATCGCGGCGCCGTCGACGAGCCAGCCGATGGTGCCGATGTCGGCCCAGGTCAGCGTGGGGTAGTTGAAGATCGAGGAGTACTTCTGCCGACCGTCGTGCAGCTTGTCGAGCAGCTCCGACCGGTCGACGCCGAGGGTCTCCGCCGCGGCGTACAGGTAGAGCCCGTGCCCGGCCTCGTCCTGCACCTTGGCCATCAGGATCGCCTTGCGGCGCAGGCTCGGCGCGCGACCGATCCAGGCGCCCTCGGGCTGCATGCCGATGATCTCGGAGTGCGCGTGCTGGGCGATCTGGCGGATCAGCGACGCCCGGTAGTCGTCCGGCATGACGTCGCGCGGCTCGATCCGGCCGTCGTCGCCGACGATGCGCCAGAAGTCCTCCATCCCGGGCTCGATGGTGACGGGGGCCGGCGGCGCGCCGGTGCCTGCCTCGGGCGGGACGAAGTCGTTGCCGTACATGGGACCCAGCCTACCAGGTCGATATGACACTTGACTCGCACATCTGCGGGTGACCTGTAACATCTAGGCGGCTGGGAGACTGGTCCCATGAGCCACGATCACGCCGACGTCTCCGTCCGGGTCGGCTGGGCCGACGACGCCCCCGGCATCGCTGCGGTGCAGGTCCGCGCCTGGCGCCGGGAGTACGCCGACCTGCTGCCCGCGGAGGTGCTCGAGACCATCGACGCCGACCAGTTCGCGGCCGCCTGGTCGCAGTCGCTGAACAAGCCGCAGGACGCCCGCAACCGGGTGCTCGTGGCCCTGGAGCGCAACACCGTGCGGGGCTTCGCGGTCACCGGTCCGACGTCGGACCCCGACGGCGACCCGGTCGCGGACGGCGAGATCTCCGAGCTGACCGTCGACCCGGAGCAGACCCGGCACGGCCATGGCTCCCGGTTGGTCCAGGCCTGCGCCGACACCCTGCTCGCGGACCGGTTCACCACCGCCCTGGTGTGGCTGAACGCCGACGACGACGTACGACGGGCCTTCCTCACCTCCGCGGGCTGGGCGCCCGACGGCGCGCACCGTGAGCTCGACCTGCACGGCGACGGCTCGGTCCGGGTCAAGCAGGTCCGTCTGCATACGGACCTGTCCGACGCCAGCTGACCCCGTTTGGAAGACCATCCTTCCGGGCCCCGACTCCTCTTCCTCGCGCTGTGGCTGGCCCTGCGCGGGCCGGGGATCCACTGACCCCCACCTAGGGTGGGGTCGGTGAGCGCCGCCCGCACCTCGATCATCCGGGACGGCCTCGCCGTCGGTCTGGCCACCGGCACCTACGGGATCTCCTTCGGCGCGGTCTCCGTCGCCGCCGGCCTCTCGGTCCTCCAGACCTGCGCGCTCTCCCTGCTGGTGTTCACCGGTGCGTCCCAGTTCGCGCTGGTCGGCGTGATCGCCTCGGGCGGCGTGCCCCTCTCCGGCGCCCTCACCGCCCTGCTGCTCGGCAGCCGCAACACGCTCTACGGCCTCCGCCTGGCCCCGCTCCTGGACTGGCACGGCATCCGTCGGGTCGGCGCGGCCCACCTGCTCATCGACGAGTCCACCGCCATGTCGGTCAACCGGGACACCACCGAGGACGCGCGCACCGGCTTCCTGTCGACCGGCCTGGCGGTGTTCCTCTTCTGGAACCTGGCCACCCTGGGCGGTGCGCTCGCGGGTACGGCGCTGGGCGACCCCCGCACCTACGGCCTCGACGCCGCGGTGGGCGGCGCCTTCCTCGCGCTGGTCTGGCCGCGGCTGGGCAGCACCCTCAACCGGGTCGTCGCCCTGCTGGCGATCGCCCTCGCCCTCGGCCTGGTCCCGGTCACCACGGCCGGCGTACCCGTGCTGGCGGCCGCAGCGGTCGCCGTCCTGGCCGGGCTCCTCACCGGACGGCGCCGGTGATCTGGGTCGCCGTGGTCGTCGCGGCGGCCGGCTGCTACCTGCTCAAGCTCGCCGGGCTGTCGGTTCCGCCGCGCGTGCTGCAACGCCCCGTCGTCTCCCGCATCGCCGACCTGTTGCCGGTCGCCCTGCTGTCGGCCCTGATCGGGGTGCAGGTGCTCGGCTCCGGGCAGCACCTCGTCCTCGACGCCCGCGTCGTGGGACTGGCGTGTGCGTTCGTGGCGCTGGTGCTGCGGGCGCCCTTCATCGTGGTCGTGTTCGTCGCCGCTCTGTCGGCCGCGCTGGTCCGACTTCTCTGAGCGGGTGCCTGCCGCTGACGGATTCCCCCGTTCCTGTCTGGGCCCGGGTCTCGCGCAGGTACCCTCCGGCAATGAGCCATTCGGGGGTCTCGCCCTCTTCCACGTCCACGAGGGCCACCTCGGTCCTGCTCGCCCTGGTGCTGCTGGTCGCCGGCGCAGCGGTCGGGACGGCCGTAGGCGTCGGCCCGGCCAGCGCGGACACGGCGACGCCGACGCAGTGGGACAGCCGCATCGCGCCGTACGCCAAGATCGCGGAGAAGCTGCGCGGTCTGACCTTCGACGCTCCGGTCCCGGTGCGCTTCCTGTCGCCGGCGAAGTTCGAGAAGACCGTCACGACCGACGACACGTCCCTGACCGCGGCGGACCGGCGCGACCTCCGCCGCTACACGGGGCTGCTGCGTGCCCTCGGCCTGGTCACCGGCCAGGTCGACCTGTTCGGCGCCACCAACGAGGCCAACGGCGCCGGCACCCTGGCCTACTACTCCTTCGAGGACAAGCGGATCACGATCCGCGGGCAGCGGCTGACGCCCGCCGTCCGGTCCACCCTGGTGCACGAGCTGACCCACGCCCTCCAGGACCAGCACTTCTCGATCGGCGATCGGATGGCGGCGCTGGACGAGCGGGCCGACGACATCTCGGCGGAGCAGGCGGTGCTGGACGCGGTCGTCGAGGGCGACGCCCAGCACGTCGAGTCGCTCTACCGCGACTCGTTGACCGCCCGTCAGCGCCGCGCTCTCGACCGCGACCAGCAGCGCGAGAGCGGCACCGCGAACCAGCGGCTGCAGCGTGTGCCCACGGTGATCGTCACGCTGATGACGGCGCCGTACACGCTGGGCCAGTCGCTCGTCGAGACGTTCGCCGCGTCCGGTGGCACCGCCGCCCAGGACAAGCTGATCCAGACGCCTCCGAAGCACGAGACCGCGCTGCTCGACCCGTTCCGGGCCCTGGCCGGACGGACCGGCGCCATCAAGGTCCCGGCCACTGGCCTGCGCAAGGGCGAGACCCGCTTCGACTCCGGTGAGCTCGGCGTCCTGACGTGGTACCTCATGCTGGCCGAGCGACTGCCCCTGCGCTCCGCGCTCGCCGCTGCCGACGGCTGGGGCGGGGACTCCTACGTCGCCTTCGCCAAGCACGGTCGCTCCTGCGCCCGGATGACCTACGTCGGACGCACGCCCGCCGCGACCACCCGGATGCGAGGCGCCCTGCACCGCTGGGTCGCCAAGGCGCCGCGCACGCCGGCCTCGGTGCGCCGCGACGGCCGCCTGGTCCGCTTCATGTCCTGCGATCCCGGCACGTCGTCGCGGATCGGCAAGGAAGCCTCCGAGCGGGCCGTCGACCTGGCCGCCACCCGGACCTACCTGGCCCTCAGCCTGCTGCAGGCCGGTGCCCCGGCCACCACGGCACGCTGCATCGCCGGCCGCCTGGTCCACGCCTTCCCGACCCCGGCCCTCCTCGACCCGAGCTTCGGGGCGCACAACCGGGCCGTGCAGGTCCGGATCCGGCGCCTCGTCGCACGCTGCCTCTGAGGACGGCTGCCCGTCCAGCACGTTCAGCACCTCCTGACTGAATCCGGGGACCAGCCTCTACATTCTCGATCACGCGGATGGTCGAGATGGACCCGCTGACTCCCGTGCAGGAAACGGTCATCGAGGTCGGCGAGCTGTGGGGGCTTTCCCCCGGGCACGTCCGCTCGGAATTGCAGCGGGCGGATGGCGACGAGCGGACGCTGGAGCAGCTCGGACCCACCTGGCCCTCGACCTCATCCTGGGCGAGGTGCCACCTGGCCGCGATTCAGCACACGCACCACCTGGGCCGAGCACGCTCGTCGACGAGATCTGGACCGACGCGGCCTGACGGAAGTCCGTGCACCGGGTTAGCGTTTGTCGGGTGAGACGCGAACCGCACGAGAACGTGGCGACGGTCCTGGTGGACCCTCGCGTTCTCGGCGACTTCGAGCTCGAGCTGATGTCCCTGGACCTCCGGGTCTGGCCCGTGCGCACCGCGCCGATCTGCGCGGACGGACCGCGCCAGGCGTTCCAGATCCGCAACCGGCTGCTCACCAGCCACCGCGGCGCGTGGGACGTCGCCGCGAGCTGGATTCCGGTGTGGATCGGGTTCGGGCCCACCTGGCAGAACGGCGACGAGCCGCTGCCGTGGTCGGCGCACGAGACCCTGTGGCACGTCCTCGACGAGCACGCCGAGCACGTCCGGTTCCAGCGCCGTCTCGGCGGGGTGCCGCGGCTGACGCTGCCTGACGCGCACTTCTAGGGCGCACTACCTCCGGTGGCCCAGCAGAGCGCTGACGGTGCAGGAGGTCTCGAGCAGCTGCGGGGTCCACCGCTCGATGGCGGCGGCGTCCCAGCGGGTCGACGGGCCGGCGATCGAGGCAGCAGCTCGTCGCCGACCTGCCGGGTCCTGCATCGCCAGGCCGCTCTCCACCAGAGAGCTGAGCAGGCGCTGGACGGCGCTCTTCGGCTGGAAGCTGGTCCGCAAGCACGGCCGGCCCTGGGAGCTCTACGAGCGACGCGGGAAGGGCCTGCCGCCGGAGTGAGTGGCACGATGGCGTGATGGAAGACAAGCTGCCGCTGAAGTGCCGTCTGGGACGGCACCGCTACCGCCGGCACTACAACGACGAGGGCCAGGACTTCTACCTCTGCGAGCGGTGCGAGAAGTACCGCGACAGCTTCCATCTCGCCGACAACTCGGGTGGCGTGGCCTGACGGGGCCTCGGCTACATTTCCCGACGTGCGCAGACTGCTGGAGAACCTCGGGGTCCTGGCCGCCGCCTACGAGGGCGTCGACTGGGCCGCGACTCCCCTCGGCGCGGTCGAGACCTGGGACGACCGGCTGCTCGACTCGGTCGAGACCATGCTGGGCACGCGTTTCCCGATCACCTTGTTCTGGGGACCCGACCTGACGATGATCTACAACGAGGCCTACGTCGAGCTCATCGGGGACAAGCACCCGACCGCGCTCGGGCGCCCCACCCGCGACGTGTTCCCGGAGGCCTGGGCCCTGATCGGCCCGATGCTGGAGTCCGTGGTGGAGAACGGCAAGGCCACCTGGGTGGAGGACGCCCTGGTCCCGCTGGACCGTCGCGGATTCCTCGAGGAGTGCTACTTCACGTTCTCCTACTCCCCGCTCCGCGACGTGACCGGCGCGGTCGCGGGCGCGATGGACATCGCCACCGAGACCACCCAGCAGGTGATCTCCCGCCGCAGGCTGCGGCTGCTCAGCCGTCTCAACGCAGAGCTGGTCGACGTGCGCAGCGCGGCCGACCTCCCCCGGAGGGCGCTGCGCGTCCTGCGGGAGGCGGACGACGACTTCGCCGAGGTGGACATCCGCGTCGAGGGCCTCATCCGTGACCCGACGCCGGGTCTCGCGTCACGCCTGGTCGGCGACCTCGGGGCCGAGGTCCTCGTCGAGGACGGGGCCGAGCAGGTGGCCTCGCTGCCGTTGCGGACCGGCGACGGGAGCTCGCTGCTGGTCGTCCGGCTCAGCCCGATGCTGCCGGCAGACGAGGCCTACCTCGGCTTCCTGCGGCTGGTCGCGTCGACGCTGCGGCAGGCCCTGGACCACGTCCGGGCCCGGACCGCCGAGCGTCGGGCCTCCGACGTCCAGCGCGCCATGTCCGAGGCGTTCCAGCGCAGCCTGCTGCCTGAGCCGCGAGGCGCGGGACTCCCCCAGGTGGCGGCGCGCTACCAGCCGGCGATGGACGTGGCCCAGATCGGCGGCGACTGGTACGACTTCTTCGAGCTGCCCGACCGGTCCCTGTCGGTGGTCATCGGTGACGTGGCCGGTCACGACCAGCAGGCCGCCGCCGCGATGGCGACCGTGCGCAACGTGCTGCGCGGGATCGCCTTCTCCCGCCACGACGCCACTCCTGGCGAGATGCTCGCGGTCCTCGACACAGCCATGGAGCGCACCGACGGTGACCTCATGGCGACCGCCGTGCTGGCCAGCGTGAGCGCCGCCGACGCCACCAGGGTGACCTGGACCAACGCCGGGCACCCGCCCCCGGTCGTGGTGGACGCGGCCGGTCACGCCCGGCTGCTCGAGGCCGAGCCCAACCTGCTGCTCGGGCTCGACGCACACGCCTCCCGCGTCGACCACGAGCTGCACCTGGGCCCCGGGGAGACGCTCGTGCTCTACACCGACGGGCTCGTCGAGCGACGAGGGGTCGGCCTGTCCGAGGGTCTCGACTGGCTGGTCGCCGTGCTCCAGGGCACCCAGGACCGGACCGTCGAGGAGCTGGCCGACGACCTGCTCGACCAGGTGCTCGGCGCCGAGGACGACGTCGCCCTGCTCGTCGTACGCAACTAGACAGGCCGCCGCCGTCCCACGGAGCGTCGTGGAAGAACGGCAGTTCAGGGGGGTTCCCCCAGGAATCGAGGGGTCAGCTGACGTTGACGCCCGCCCACGCCGCGTCGACCGCGGCGTACTGCGTGCTGCTGACGCCGTAGAGGTCCTTCGCAGCGTTCAGCGAAGCGGTGCGCGCTCCGTGGTAGTCCGTCGCGGCCGTCATGTAGACCGTCAGAGCGCGGTACCAGATCTTCGCGGCCTGGTCGTGACCGATACCGGTCACGGCCGGGGTTCCGTTGCAGGTCGGCGAGGTGTACGCAGCGCCGTTGAGCGTCTTCGCGCCCGAGCCCTCGGAGAGCAGGTGGGGGAAGTGGTTGCCCACGCCCGACGAGTAGTGCACGTCGAGCTGGCCGACCGTGGCGCTCCACCGGAGTACGTCAGTCCGGCGCTGTTCTCGGTGACACCGTGCGACATCTCGTGGCCCGCGACGTCGAGCGAGGTGAGCGGCCTGTAGGACGTCGCCGTCGCGGTCGCCGTAGTGCATCTTGGTGCCGTCCCAGAAGGCGTTGACGTAGTTCTTGCCGTAGTGCACCCGGTTGTAGGAGCCCTTGCCGGTGCCGAAGATGCCGTTGCGACGGTGGACGTTGTTGTAGTAGTCCCAGGTCTCGTTAGTGCCGTACTGCGCGTCGACCGCTGCCGGCTCGCGGCTGCTGGTGCTGCCGTCCGTCTGCGTGCCGACCGTGACGACCTCTCAAGGCGAGGTTAAGGTGCCGTCGACCGCGCCGACGACGAGCCGCGAGGAGGAGACCCTCTCCCCCGTGATGGACCGAGTGATCGCGCTCGTCGCCAGGGCCGCGGCCCCTGCCGCGGCCCTGGCGACGGCGGCCCGGGTGGACAGCGTCAGGTCGCGGTCCAGGCTCTGGCTGCGGCCCTCCCAGGCTCCGGACTCGGCCTGGTGCACGACCAGGTCGCCGCCGAGGACGGGCAGGCCGGCGTAGGTGCGGGCC
>JBDSMW010000099.1:0-3055 GCA_039915665.1 Nocardioidaceae bacterium | reverse complement strand
TTCGGCCGTCAGCTCGAGCGGTTCCAGCACGTCGACGGTGCTGCGGTGTTCGCCTACCGGGTCTCGGACCCGTCGGCGTACGGCGTCGTGGAGTTCGACTCGTCGGGCCAGGCCCTCTCGCTCGAGGAGAAGCCGGAGCGACCGCGGAGCAGCTACGCCATCCCGGGGCTGTACTTCTACGACAACGACGTCCTCGAGATCGCGCGCGGGCTCAAGCCGTCGGCGCGGGGGGAGTACGAGATCACCGACGTGAACCGGGCCTACCTCGAGCAGGGTCGGCTCAGCGTCGAGGTGCTCGAGCGCGGGTTCGCCTGGCTGGACACGGGCACCTTCGACTCGCTCAACGACGCCAGCAACTTCATCCAGACCGTCGAGCACCGGCAGGGCCTCAAGATCGGCTGCCCGGAGGAGGTCGCGTGGCGGGAGGGGTTCCTGTCCGACGACGAGCTCCGCGAGCGGGGCGAGGCGTTGGCGAAGTCGGGGTACGGCGCCTATCTGCTGGGGTTGCTGGACAACGGTTAGGCGTAGCCGAGGACCTCCGGGCGGCGGGCGTTCCAGGCGAGGGCGGACTCGATGCCGTCCGCCAAGGTGAGCTTCGAGGTCCACCCGAGCAGCTCTCGGGCCTTGTCGACGTTGGCGTAGGCGCCGAGCACGTCGCCGGGGCGTGGGGGAGCGTCGATCGTCGGGACCGGGCGCCCGAAGACCTTCTCGAACGCGGTGATCAGCTCGCGGACCGTGACGCCGGAGCCGGTGCCGATGTTCACGACCGTGCTCGGTGCGCCGACCTCGTCGAGGGCGGCGTCGAACCTCTCGACCGCCGTGACGTGCGCCTGCGCCAGGTCCCAGACGTGCAGGTAGTCGCGGACGCCGGTGCCGTCCTTGGTGGGAAAGTCGTTGCCGGTCACGGCGAACGCGTCCCGCTGCCCGGTTGCGGCGAGCACCAGCTGGCCGAGGACGTGCGAGGGAGTGCGCGCGTAGACACCCGACTCCAGGTCCGGGCCCGCGCCGATCGGGTTGAAGTAGCGCAGGATCAGCGCCCGCAGGTCCGTGGCCCGCGCCATGTCCTCGAGCACCTCCTCCATCATCCGCTTGGTGCGGGCGTAGGGGGACTGTGGGTTGAGCGGTGACTCCTCGTCGACCTCGAAGCCCTCCGCGACGTCGTACAGGGAGGCGGAGCTGGAGAAGACCACGCGCGGCTTGCCGAGCGCCACCAGCTCGTCGAAGAGCTCGAGCGACTTCGCGACGTTGTCGCGGTAGTAGACGAACGGCTGCGCCACCGACTCGGGTACGACGATGCGGGCGGCCATGTGGATCGTGCACTCGACGTCGGGGTGCTCGTCGAGGATCCGTCGCAGGAGTGCCCGGTCGCCGATGTCGCCCTCGTAGAACGCGCGGTCCCGCACGAACGCCCGCGGACCGGTCAGCAGCGAGTCCAGGATCACCGGCACGTGTCCGGCCCGCTCGAGCGCCTTGGCCGTGGTCGAACCGATGTAGCCGGCGCCGCCCGTGACGAGAACCTTCATGACGCAGGACCCTAGTGGCGTGCTCCGGAAGTGCGTCCGAGACCCGCGGTGCGACCCGTAGGCTGTCGCCCATGGCCGAGTGGGAACCGAAGCGTCCATGGGGCGTGCTGGACTACGTGAGCGTCGCGGCGATGGCCGTCGGAGCGCTCCTGGTCCTCATGCTCGTCGTGAAGGTGTTCAACCGCTGAAAAGTTCGAACCTGTGTTCGATAATGGTCTAGACCGTTCGGCTGTCTTGTCGGAGGTCGCTGGTTGACTGTGGGCATGTCAGTCGCTCAGCTCCACCGCCCCGATCGCGTCGCCGACGTCGTGTCGTCGGCCCGTGCGGCGGTGCGCGCGGCCGCGGAGGTGTCGGCTTCGACGTGGGGTGTCGACGAGCTGACCGACGGGATCGTGAACGTCTCGGCCCTCGCGGCCCAGGTCGACGCGCTGCACCTGTCGCTGTTGGCGGAGGCCGACCGGCGCCAGGTGGCCCGATCGTTGGGCGCGACCGGGACGGACGCGTGGGCCGCTCGGCTGACGGGGGCCAACCGGGCGGAGACCGGCAACCTGGTGCGGCTGGCCCGGCTGCTGCGCGAGCGGTACGACGCGACGCGTGAGGCATTCGCCGCCGGGGCGATCAACCAGGCCCAGGTGCAGGCCATCGTGCACGCCGCCGAGCTCCTTCCCGCCGTGATCACCGAGGAGCACCGCCGGGCCGCGGAGGCCGGGTTGGTGGCGAAGGCGGTGAACGGCACGAACGCCATGCGGCTGCGGCAGGCGGGCCGCCGGATGCTCGAGGACGCCACGGCCGAGATCACGGCGCAGGAGGCCAGCCGGTTGGCCGACGATCACGAGGCCGCGGTGCTGGCCACCGAGGAGCGCAGGGCCGAGGTCGAGACCTGGTTCAGCCTGGGCGACAACGGCAACGGCACCTGGTCCGGGCGGTTCGTGATTCCCGAGCTGCACGGCCAGCTCCTGCGTGGCTTCCTGGAGCAGTGCACCTCGCCACGGCGACTGACCCGCAACCGGGCCGGCGAGACTGTCCGTGACGCCTCCGTCGACGGGGCAGAGGACGGTGGGCTTTCCTGGACCGAGAATCTCGGCCTCGGCCTCACGGAGCTGATCGAGCACCTGCCCAGCGAGGCCACCGGCGGGTTCGCCCGCAACGCGGTCACCCTGCTCGTGCACCTCGACCACCAGCACCTCCTCGACGGGCTGGCCTCAGCACGCCTCGACACCGGCGCGCACGTCTCGGCCGGCGAAGCCCGCAGGCTCGCCTGCGGCGCCGGCATCATCCCGGTGGTGCTGGGCGGCGCCTCACAGGTCCTGGACCACGGGCGGGAGCGCCGACTGCACAGCACCGCGCAGCGTCGGGCGCTCTCCGCGACCCACGAGACCTGCGCGGCCGAAGGCTGCGAGCGGCCGTTCGCGTGGTGCGACGTCCACCATCCACACGCCTGGAGCCACGGCGGAGCGACCGACCTCGACAACGCCGTCCCGCTGTGCGGCTTCCACCACAGACGCGCGCACGACGCTCGCTTCGACCTGACC
>JBDSMW010000081.1:0-5516 GCA_039915665.1 Nocardioidaceae bacterium | reverse complement strand
GCCACGAAGAACGCCGCGGCGACCAGGTAGGAGGAGAAGTTGAAGTTGAAGCTGGAGTACACCTGGGCCTGCCGCAGCGCCTCGACCAGGCCGACGGACGCGACCAGCGCGGTGTCCTTCTGCAGGGAGACGAAGTCGTTGAGCAGCGGGGGTACGACGCGACGGACCGCCTGCGGGACCACGACGTAGCGCAGCGACTGCCCGTGCGAGAGACCGAGGGCCTGCGCGCTCGCGACCTGCGAGGGATGCACGGCCTCGATGCCGGAGCGGAACACCTCCGCGACGTAGGCGCCGTAGGACAGCACCAGGGCGAACGTGCCCAGCCAGAACAGCGAGTTCGTGATGCCGCGCAGCTGCAGGGCCGGCAGGCCGAACGCGACGAGGAACACCACGAGCAGCGTCGGCACGCCGCGGAAGAGGTCGGTGTAGAGCGTGGCCAGCGCGCGCACCGGGAACAGCACCGGCGCCACCGTGCCGCGGGCCACCGCGACCAGCACGCCGACCACCAGGATCAGCGGCTCGGCGACCAGGAACATCCGCACGTTGACCCAGAAGGCCGACGCGATCGCCGGGAACGAGTCACGGGCGTCCGGCCAGGACAGGAAGGTCGCCTTGACCCGGGGCCAGCCCGGTGACGTGGTCAGCCCGACGACGACCAGCACGAGCACCACGACCGTCGTACCCGTGGCGACCAGGCGGGCCCGGGTGTCGAGCCGGCGCCGGACCCGGAGCCGCTCGACCTGCCGCTCGCTAGGGGACCAGTCGGTCACTGGAGGACGGGCACGTCGACCACGTCGGACAGCCACTGCGTCTCGATGTCGGCGAGCTGGCCCGAGTCCTTGAGGGACGCAAGGGCCTGGTCGACGCAGGGGGTCAGCCGGCTGCCCTTCTCGAAGAGCATCCCGAACTCCTCCTGCTGCCCGGTCTCCGGCTGGAACTGCCCCACGATCGTGCTCTTCGCGATCTCGACCGCGGAGATGTAGAACGCGGTCGGCAGGTCGGAGAGGATGGCGTCGACCTGGCCGTTGAGCAGCGCCTGCTTGGCCTGGTTGGTGTCGTCGAAGACCAGCGGCTGCGACGACGGCTTGATGACGTCGGTGATCGCGGTCAGCGACGTCGTGCCCGTCTGGGCGCCCAGCTTGAGGTCCTTGAGCCCGGCCAGCGAGCTGAGGCCGGCGCCCTTGCTCCCCTTGAGCGCGATGACGGCCTGGGCGGCGGCGTAGTAGCCGTCGGAGAAGTCCACGACCTGCGCGCGCTTGGGGGTGATCGAGACCTGGTTTATGTCGAAGTCGAACGCCTTGGTGCCGGGCGCGTAGGAGTTGTTGAACGGCACCTTGACCCACTTGACCGCGCCCGTGGAGAAGCCGAGCTCCTCGGCCACCGCGTAGGCGACGGCGGACTCGAAGCCCTTGCCGTTGGTCGGGTCGTTGTGTGAGAACCACGGGTCGTACGCGGGGGAGTCGGTCGCGATCGTCAGCTGACCCGGCTTCTTCAGCGCGAGCTGGTCGGTGGCGCAGGCGTCGGCCGAGGCCGAGCCGGGCGCGGACGCGCTGCCGGACGAGGAGGGCTGGTCGCCGGCCCCCGTGGAGTTGTCGACCGGCGCGCAGGCGACGGCGGCGAGGAACAGAGGCAGGGAGGCCAGGGCGAGGCCGCGGTTCGTGCGCATGAGCAGATCGTAGGACTCGCGCTGCCGCCGCAGCGGCTGGCGCTCCCGGCGTGGGACGGAACACAGGTGCAACTCGTTGCATAGGGTGCCCCGTTTGCGGCACAGTGACCGCCATGGCTCTCGAGCACGCGATTTTGGTGTCGCTCTCGGAACGCCCCGCATCGGGGTTCGACCTGACCCGCCGGTTCGACCGGTCGATCGGGTTCTTCTGGAGCGCCACGCACCAGCAGATCTACCGCGTGCTGGCCCGGATGGAGGCCGACGGCTGGGTCCGCTGCACGCCGGTCGCGCAGTCCGGGCGGCCGGCCAAGAAGGTGTACGACGTCGCGCCGGCCGGCCGACGTGAGCTGTCCCGGTGGATCGCTGCGGACACCCCGATGGAGCAGTTCCGCAGCGAGGTGGCCGTCAAGCTCCGCGCCGCGTCGTACGGCGATAGGGCGGCGGTGTTCGCCCAGGTCGAGGCGCACCGGGCCGAGCACGCCACCCGGCTGGCGCACTACGAGCAGCTCGCCGCCGACTACGACCCCGCCCCGCTCACGGGTCACGACCTCGACGTCCACCTGGTGCTGCGTGGCGGGATCCGCCTGGAGCAGTTCTGGGTGGACTGGCTGACCGAGTACCTCACCGCCCACACCAGCTCGCAATCCGCCTCCCAGGGAGCACCCGCGTGAACTACCCCCACCTCCTCGCCCCGGTGACGCTGTCCGGCGTCGCGCTGCGCAACCGGGTCGTGATGGGCTCGATGCACACCGGTCTCGAGGACAAGGCCAAGCACCTGCCCGAGCTCGCGGCGTACTTCGCCGAGCGGGCCCGGGGCGGGGCCGGCCTGATCGTGACGGGCGGCTACTCCCCCAACGTGCGCGGCTGGCTGCTGCCGTTCGGCTCGATGATGACCCGCGGCAAGCACGCCGACGGGCACCGGCAGGTCACCGACGCCGTGCACGCCGAGGGCGGAGCGATCGCGCTGCAGGTGCTGCACGCCGGCCGCTACGGATACACGCCCCTGAACGTCTCGGCGTCCGCGACCAAGTCGCCGATCACGCCGTTCAAGGCCGGTGCGCTGTCGTCGCGCGCGGTCGAGAAGACGATCGCCGACTACGTCGACACGGCCCGGCTCGCGCGACGGGCCGGCTACGACGGCATCGAGGTGATGGGGTCGGAGGGCTACCTGATCAACCAGTTCCTCGCCCCGCACACCAACCATCGCACCGACCGGTGGGGCGGCTCGGCCGAGAACCGGATGCGTTTTCCCGTCGAGGTGGTCCGCCGGATCCGGGAGGCGCTGGGCGACGACTTCCTGGTGATGTACCGGATGTCGCTGCTCGACCTCGTCCCCGACGGCCAGACCTGGGACGAGACGGTCACCCTCGGGAAGTTGATCGAGGAGGCCGGTGCGTCGGTCATCAACACCGGCATCGGCTGGCACGAGGCCCGGGTGCCCACGATCATCACGCAGGTCCCGCGGGCCGCCTGGGCCGCGACGACTGCCCGGCTCAAGCCCGAGCTCGGCATCCCGGTCTGCGCGTCCAACCGCATCAACAGCCCCGACGTGGCCGAGGAGATCCTGGCCTCCGGCGGCGCCGACCTGGTCTCGCTGGCCCGCCCGTTCCTGGCCGACCCGGCGTTCGTCGAGAAGGCGGCCACCGGTCGCGCCGACGAGATCAACACCTGCATCGGCTGCAACCAGGCCTGCCTGGACCACACGTTCGCCAACCAGCGCGCGTCCTGCCTGGTCAACCCGCGGGCCTGCCACGAGACCACGCTCGTGCTCTCCCCCACCCGGCGGGCCCGTCGCGTGGCAGTGGTCGGCGCAGGACCGGCCGGCCTCTCTGCCGCCGTCTCCGCCGCCGAGCGCGGGCACGACGTGACCCTCTTCGAAGCCTCTCCCGCGCTCGGCGGACAGTTCCGTCTCGCGATGGCGATCCCCGGCAAGGAGGAGTTCGCCTCGACACTGCGCTACTACACGCGCCGGCTCGAGGTCCTCGGCGTCGACGTGCGGCTCTCCACTCCTGCCTCGGTCGAGGTGCTGACGCCGTACGACGAGGTGGTGGTGGCGACCGGCGTGGTGCCGCGCGCTCTCTCACTGGAGGGCGCCGACCACGCGTCCGTCGTGTCCTACGCGGACGCGATCTCGGGCGTCGTACCCATCGGCCAGCGGGTCGCGGTCGTCGGCGCCGGTGGCATCGGCGTGGACGTGTCGGTCTTCCTCACGCACACGGAGGAGGACCTTTATGAGTGGATGTCGCACTGGGGCGTCGGCGACCCCGCGCTGCACCCCGGCGGGATCACGGAGAAGAAGCCGCGGACGCCTGCGCGCGAGGTCTACCTCCTGCAGCGCAAGGAGACCGCGATCGGCAAGGACCTGGCCAAGACGTCCGGCTGGGCGCACCGCGCGGTGCTCAAGGACAGCGGCGTGCACCTGATGCCCGGCGTGACCTACGACCGCGTCGACGACGACGGACTGCACATCACCGTCGACGGCGCCCCGCGGCTCCTCGAGGTCGACCACGTCGTGGTGTGCGCCGGCCAGGAGCCCGTGCGCACGTTGTACGACGACCTGCTGCTCGCCGGGGTGAACGCCCACCTGATCGGGGGCGCCGACGTCGCCGCCGAGCTGGACGCGAAGCGGGCGATCAAGCAGGGCACCGAGCTCGCCGCCGCCCTCTGACCCGCCGGCAGATTCACTGGGTGCCCAGTGAATCGTGCACTCCCCCAGCGTTGCAACGTCAGGGGTCCTTAGGTTTCGTCGGGGGTCGCGCCGTACGACGTCCGCACGGCCCGCCTCCGAGGCCCCCGGGCGACTACGAGGTCCAGCCGGAGACGCGCAGCACCTCCCCCGCCACCTCGACCACCGACCGCGACGTGGTGTCCACGACGAAGTGCTCCACCCCCGACGCCTCCTGGATCGCGTGCAGCTCGCCGGCCCGGTGCAGGTGCCAGGACCGGGCCGCGTCGTCCTCGGCGTGCCGCCGGAGCAGCCGGCGCTGGACGGTCGAGGCATCCGCGACCAGCCGCACGACGACGAGCGGCATCCCGAGCACCGCCGCGTAGGCAGCCCGGTCCTCGGCCGTCTCCAGCACACCGGCGAGCACCAGCCGGACCACACCGGCGTCGAGGTAGTTCGCCGTGACCGCGGCCAGGTTGCGCAGCGCGAGCGCGCCGTTGAACGGGTCGCCTGGTGGCGCGGGCCAGGCCGCGCGCAGCCAGTCCACGTCGACGACAGCGTTCGGCACGGCGACGTCGCGCAGCATGTCGCCGACCGCCTCCGCGACGGTCGTCTTGCCGATTCCGACGGTGCCGGTGAGCAGCAGCGCCGCGGGGGTCACCGCGTGGAGCGCGTGCGCAGCCCGACGATCAGCAGGGCCACGCCGAGCCCGGCGACGAGGGGGCCGAGGATCGCCCACATCTCGACGCCGGTCATCGGGCTGCCCTTGATGACGCCGAGCCCCTGGAAGGTCCAGATGCCGCCGACGATGATCATGAGGACGCCGAGAGCCACCGGCAGTGTCTTGCGCATGCCGCCACCCTAGGGCCGGGTCCCTGAGGAACCTCTGGTTCGGCGTGTCAAGCGCAACACGCCGACAAACCCCCGGAAGTTCCTCAGGTTCCCTGCGGCACCAGCCGATGAACAGGGAGCCTTTCCTTTCACATCTGCACCGCTGGACCCTGGGGACACGACGCATGCCTGATAGGTACGACGCACGCCCGACCGACCTCTCGACGCGGCGACCGCCGACGCGTCGTACCAGCCGGGTGCTCGCCCTGCTCGTCGCGCTGCTCGTGCTCGCGCCGATCGCCGCGACCGCCGTACCCATCGAGGGTTTCGCGCCCTACGAGCCACAGACCAACT
>JBDSMW010000053.1:0-18961 GCA_039915665.1 Nocardioidaceae bacterium | reverse complement strand
GGCAGCTCGCGGGCGATCGGCTCGACGAAGCCGCGCACGACCATCGCCATCGCCTCGGTCTCGGTCATGCCGCGGCTCTGTAGGTAGAACAGCTGGTCGTCGCCGACCTTGCTCACCGTGGCCTCGTGGCCGAGCGACACGTCGTCCTCACGGACATCGACGTAGGGGTAGGTGTCGCTACGGCTGATCGTGTCGACCAGCAACGCGTCGCAGACGACGTTGCTCTTGGAGCCCGTCGCGCCCTCCTGCACCTGGACCAGGCCGCGGTAGGACGTGCGTCCACCGGCCCGGGCGACGGACTTGCTGACGATGTTGGACGTCGTGTGCGGCGCGGCGTGCACCATCTTGGCGCCGGCGTCCTGGTGCTGACCCTCGCCGGCGAAGGCGATCGACAGCGTCTCGCCCTTGGCGTGCTCGCCCATCAGGTAGACGGCCGGGTACTTCATCGTCACCTTGGAGCCGATGTTGCCGTCGACCCACTCCATCGTCGCGCCGGCCTCGCAGGTCGCGCGCTTGGTGACGAGGTTGTAGACGTTGTTCGACCAGTTCTGGATCGTGGTGTAGCGGACGTGGGCGTCCTTCTTCACGATGATCTCGACGACCGCGGAGTGCAGCGAGTCCGAGCTGTAGATCGGCGCGGTGCAGCCCTCGACGTAGTGCACGTAGGCGTCCTCGTCGACGACGATAAGGGTCCGCTCGAACTGGCCCATGTTCTCGGTGTTGATCCGGAAGTAGGCCTGCAGCGGGATGTCGACGTGCACTCCCTTAGGCACGTAGATGAACGAGCCGCCGGACCACACGGAGGTGTTCAGCGCGGAGAACTTGTTGTCACCGGTCGGGATGACGGTGCCGAAGTACTCCCTGAAGATCTCCTCGTGCTCGCGCAGCGCGGTGTCGGTGTCGACGAAGATCACGCCCTGCTCCTGCAGGTCCTCACGGATCTGGTGGTAGACGACCTCGGACTCGTACTGCGCGGCGACACCGGACACGAGGCGCTGCTTCTCCGCCTCCGGGATGCCGAGCCTGTCGTAGGTGTTCTTGATGTCGGCCGGGAGGTCGTCCCAGGTGGCCGCCTGCTTCTCGGTCGAGCGAACGAAGTACTTGATGTTGTCGAAGTCGATCGTCTCGAGCTCGCCGCCCCAGGTCGGCATCGGCTTGCGGTGGAAGAGCTTGAGGCCCTTCAGGCGCATGTCGAGCATCCACTGCGGCTCGCTCTTCAGCGAGGAGATGTTGCGCACGACCTGTTCGCTCAGGCCACGCTGCGCCGTCGAGCCGGCGACGTCGGAGTCGGACCAGCCGAACTGGTAGCGACCGATGCCCTCGAGCTCGGGGTTGCGCTGGTCGATGGTGCCAAGGTCCTGCGTGGTCATGAAGTCAACCTCTCGTGTGCCTGTGACGATGACTGGTGCGACGTTTCTCGGGCGGACGGGATGCAGGTGGTGCACACCCCGTCGCCGTGAGCGATGGTGGCCAGCCGCTGGACGTGCCGGCCGAGGATCTTGGAGATGACCTCGGTCTCGGCCTCGCAGAGCTGGGGGAACTCGTGGGCGACGTGGGAGACCGGGCAGTGCTGCTGGCAGAGCTGCTCGCCGACCGGGCCCTGACGGACCGAGGCACTGTAGCCACCCAGAGTGAGGGCCTGGGCGAGCGCCTGGCTCGGCGCGAGCTCCGGGTCCGCGGTGACGATCTCGTCGTAGTGCGTCTCGATGCCGGCCACCCGGCGCCGGGCGAAGGCGAGGACCGCGGCGTCGCCACCGGTCTCCTCCAGGAACCGCAGCGCCTGCACGGCCAGGTCGTCGTACTGCTGGTCGAACCGGTCGCGACCGGCCTCGGTGAACGCGAAGACCTTGGCGGGCCGGCCCCGTCCGCGGGTGCCGTAGATCCGGGGCTCCCGTGCCTCGAGCGCCCCCTCGGCGACCATCTGGTCGAGGTGGCGGCGTACGGCGGCAGGCGTGAGGTCCAGTCGCCCCGCGAGCGCGGCCGCTGTGCTGGGACCGAGCTCGAGGATCGACCGGGCCACCCGCTCACGGGTGGGGGCGTCGACTGCCTCGTGGATTTCCACAACATCATTGTGTCGTTATTGGTGGGCAGGTTCAAATAAGGCTGCCCTAACCCGCGTCCACCACGCGTGCGGTTCCTAGACTGGCCGCGTGCCCACTCCTCCCTTGTCGACCGCAGACGCGGTCGTCGTCGAGGACCTCCGGATGGCGTACGGCGACAAGATGGCCGTGGATGGCCTGAGCCTCACCGTCGCGCGCGGCAGCATCACGGCCGTGCTCGGGCCGAACGGCGCGGGCAAGACCACCACGCTGGAGACCTGCGAGGGCTACCGGAAAGCGCAGTCGGGACGCGTGCGGGTGCTCGGGCTCGACCCGCAGGCGCAGCGCCGCGACCTGCTCCCCCGGATCGGGGTGATGCTCCAGAACGGCGGCGCCTGGTCCGGTGTGCGCGCCGTCGAGATGCTGCAGCACGTCGCCACCCTGCACGCGCATCCCCTCCCCGTCGCGATGCTCGTCGAGCGGCTGGGCCTCGGGTCGTGCGGCCGGACGCCGTACCGGAGGCTGTCCGGCGGGCAGCAGCAGCGGCTCGCCCTGGCGATGGCCGTTGTCGGCCGCCCGGAGCTCGTGTTCGTCGACGAGCCGACCGCCGGGATGGACCCGCAGGCCCGGCGCACGACCTGGGACCTGCTCGAGGAGCTCCGGGGTGACGGCGTCACGATCGTCCTGACCACGCACTACATGGACGAGGCGGAGCGGCTGGCCGACCAGGTGCACGTCATCGACCGCGGGCAGCTCATCGCGTCGGGCAGCCCGTTCGACCTGACCCGCGGCACCGGCACCAGCACGATCCGGCTGGTCGTGACCGAGCCGTTCCCGCCCACCGCCCCGGCCTCGCTGCAGACGGTCCTCGGTGCCGGCACGGACGTGCAGGCGGTCAACGAGCACAGCCTGCTGATCACCGGCCCGGCCGACGCGACCACGCTGTCCAAGGTGTCGCGCTGGTGCGAGGAGAACGGCGTGCTGCCCGAGTCGCTGACGCTGGGCCGGCGCACCCTCGAGGACGTCTTCCTGCAGATCACCGGACGGGAGCTGGCGGTATGACCGGGACCTTCACCCCTGAGCCGGGGGCCGCACCGCTCCCGCGGATGGTGCTGGCCCAGGCCCGCATGGAGACCCGGCTCCTGCTGCGCAACGGCGAGCAGCTGCTGCTCGCCGTCGTGGTCCCGCTCATCGTGCTCGTCGGCGGCATCACGGCCGCCAAGCACTTCGACCTCGCCTTCTCTCACAGCGCGGTCGACACGCTGACGCCGGGGATCCTGGCGCTCGCAGTGATGTCGACCAGCTTCACCTCCCTCGCCATCGCCACCGGGTTCGAGCGGCGCTACGGCGTGCTCAAGCGGCTGGGCTCCTCGCCGCTGCCCCGCTCCGGCCTGCTCGCGGGCAAGGTGGGCGCGCTGCTGGTGGTCGAGGTGCTGCAGCTCGTCGTGATCGGCGGTGCCGCCGCCCTGCTGGGCTGGTCGCCGGCCGTGTCGGTCGCCGGGCTGCTCGGTGCGCTGTCGTGCGCGCTGCTGGGCACGGCGGCCTTCGCCTCGCTCGGGCTGTTCGTAGCCGGCGCGCTGCGCGCCGAGGCCACCCTGGCCGCGGCGAACCTGGTCTACCTGCTGCTGATGGCCGGCGGGGCCGTGGTGTTCCCGGCGCGGTCCTACGGCCCTGCGGGAGGCGTGCTGTCCCTGCTGCCGTCGGGTGCGCTCGGCTCGGGCATGCGGACCGCGTTCCTGGACGCCGGCTTCCCCGTCATGCCGCTGCTGGTGCTGGCCGCGTGGACGGTCGCCGGCACGGCGCTGACCGCGCGCACCTTCCGCTGGGAGTGAGCCGCCACCTAACGGGTACCGAACACTCAACCACTTCAGGACTGGATCCTTCCTCGTGACTGGCAACACCACCCACCGTTTCACCAACACCGCGATTCTCGCGACGAGCTCCATCGACGCCACCGAGGTCATCACCTCGGATGCGCTCGACGCCCGTCTCGGCGACACCTACGAGCGGGTCGGTCTGCGGCCCGGGCTGCTGGAGCGCCTCGTCGGTATCAAGGAGCGTCGTTGGTGGGCCGACGGCGTCACCTTCGTCGACGGGGCGGCCGCCGCGGGCAGCAAGGCGATCGCCGAGTCCGGCGTCGACCCGGCTGACATCGGCCTCATGGTCAACACCTCGGTCAGCCGGCGCTACCTCGAACCCGCGACCGCGGTGGCGGTGCACGACGCGATCGGGCTCTCTACCTCGTGCCAGAACTTCGACGTGACCAACGCCTGCCTCGGTTTCGTGAACGGGATGGAGATAGCTGCGGCGATGATCGACGCCGGGCTCTGCCGCTACGCCCTCGTCGTGGACGGGGAGGACGCTCGCGGCGTCCAGGAGGCGTGCATCGAGCGGTTGCTCGACCCGACGGTGACCTCGAAGGACGTCATGTCGCAGTTCGCCACCTTCACCCTGGGCTCCGGAGCGGCCGCGATGGTGCTGGGTCGCGCGTCCGACCACCCCGAGGGGCACCGGCTCGTCGCGTCGGTCAGCCGCGCAGGAACCGAGCACCACGACCTGTGCATCGGGGACAACACGATGATGCAGACCGACCTGAAGGGGCTGCTCGACGCGGGTCTCGCCCTGTCGGGTGACCTGTGGGCCGAGGCGGGCGAGGAGTTCGACTGGTCCGCAGGCATGGACCGCTACATCCTCCACCAGGTCTCGGTGGTGCACACCAAGGCGCTGTGCGTGCAGCTGGGCATCGACCAGGACCGGGCGCCGCTGACCTTCCCCGAACGCGGCAACATCGGCCCCGTCTCGGTCCCGTACACCCTGGCCAGCCAGACCGACAGTCTCGAGCGTGGTGACCGGGTGCTGCTCATGGGCATCGGATCCGGGCTGAACGCGGCCTGTCTCGAGATCGCGTGGTGAACCCGCTCCTCGGCCTGCCGGACGTCGACCCGGCCTGGTCGACGACCGTGCGCGTCCCGGACTCCTCCGGTGTGACGCACACCTGGCACGTGCTCGACAACGGGGTGGCCGACCCCGTCGGTACGCTCCTGTGCGTCCACGGGAACCCCACCTGGTCCTACCTGTGGCGCCGCCTGCTGGCCGCGCCCCCGCCCGGCTGGCGGGTCGTGGCTCCCGACCACCTGGGCATGGGCTACTCCGAGCGGCTCGCCGCGCCCCGCACCCTGGCCCAGCGGGTCGACGACCTGGGCGACCTCACGGCGGCGTTGGGGGTCGGCGGCCCGGTGGTCACCGTCGGGCACGACTGGGGCGGCGCGATCTCCCTCGGTTGGGCGATCGCGCACCGTGAGCAGCTGCGTGGCGTCGTCCTGGGCAACACGGCGGTCGCCCAGCCGGCCGGTGACCGTGGGCCGCTGCTGATCCGGTTGGCCCACGTCCCGTGGATCCGGGAGCTGGCCTGCGTGTGGACCCCCGTGTTCGTGCGCGCCACCACCGCCCTGTCGGGGCCGTCCCTCGACCGCGGCGTCCGGCGTGCCCTCGCCGCGCCGTACGCGTCAGCTCGACGCCGGCGGTCCGTGGGGGACTTCGTCGCCGACATCCCGTTCGCGAAGGGCCACCGGTCCCGCGGCACGGTCGAGGCGATCGCGGAGGGCGTGCGTTCGCTCGACGTGCCGGCCCTGCTGATGTGGGGTCCGCGAGACCCCGTGTTCGGCGAGAAGTACCTGGCCGACCTCCGCGGGCGGCTGCCGCACGCGGACGTGCACCGCTTCGAGGGCGCCTCGCACCTGGTGACCGAGGACGCGCCCGCGTTCGCCGCGGCCATCGTCCACTGGGTCGGTGACCTCGACGGGCGCTCCCCCTCCTCGCCCGTCCCGGCCGAGCCTGTACCGTCCCTGCTCCAACCAGGGCGCACCCTCTGGTCGGCCCTGGAGGAACGGTCGGCGGACTCCTCACCCGCTGTGGTGGAGGTCGGGGGGGCCACCGTGAGCTGGGCCGCCCTGGCCGCCCGGACCCGTGATCTCGCGGCGGGGCTCGCTGCTGCAGGCGTGCGTCCCGGCCACCGCGTCGCCCTGCTCGTGGAGCCCTCGGCAGACCTGACCGCGGCGGTGTACGCCGTGTGGCGGGCCGGCGCCGTGATCGTGGTCGCCGACCAGGGTCTGGGCCTCGCCGGCATGCGTCGGGCCCTGCGAGGTGCCTCCCTGGACCACGTGCTGGGAGGCGGCCGTGGGTTGGCCGCGGCACGGGCCATGGGGCTCCCCGGCACCCGGATCGCGGTGCGGCCGCTGGCCCCGTCCACGGCTCGGGCCCTCGGCAGCCGCCACAGCCTGGACGACCTGGCGCGACTCGGCCGGGACGCCCCGGCCCCGGCCGGCCTGTCCGAGGGGCAGGAGTGCGCCGTGGTGTTCACCTCCGGTGCCACCGGTCCGGCCAAGGGCGTCGTCTACCGGCACGGGCAGGTCCTGGAGCAGCTCGCCCTGCTGCGGTCGACGTACGCCCTCACTCCCCAGGACCGGCTGGTGGCCGCCTTCGCGCCGTTCGCACTGCTCGGACCCGCCCTGGGCATCGGCACCGTGGTTCCCGCCATCGACGTGACGGCCCCGGCGACGCTCACGGCCACCCTGCTGGCGGACGCGGTCGCCGCCGCGAACGCCACCATCGTGTTCGCCTCTCCCGCCGCCCTGCGCACCGTCGCGGCCACCGCCCCGGCCCTGCACGACCGGCAGGCACTGGCCGGGGTGCGGCTGCTCATGTCGGCCGGCGCGCCCGTGCCCGCGACGCTGCTCCGGTCGCTGAGCGACCTCCTGCCGAACGCCGTGATCCACACGCCCTACGGCATGACCGAGGTGCTCCCGGTCACCGACGTCACCTTCGAGGAGATCCTGGAGGCCCGGGACGGCAACGGCGTGTGCGTGGGTCGTCCCCTCACCTCTGTTGACGTCGCTGTCAGCGGGCTGTCCTCCACCGGGGCCGCCGACGGGCCCCTCACGTCGGACCCTTGGCGCACCGGGGAGATCTGCGTGCGGGCCGCACACGTCAAGGACCGCTACGACTCCTTGTGGGTGACAGAGCGCGACAGCGCCCGCGAGCCCGGGTGGCACCGGACCGGAGACGTCGGGCATCTCGACGAGTCCGGACGGCTGTGGGTGGAGGGGCGCCTGCAGCACGTCGTGACTACCCCGGCCGGACCCGTCACCCCCGTGGGGATCGAGCAACGCGTCGAACGACTTCCGGATGTGCTCGCGGCAGCGGTCGTCGGCGTCGGCCCCTCGGGCACCCAGTCAGTGGTCGTGACGGTCGTGCCTGCGCCCGTCCGTGGGCCCCGACGGACGTCGCTGGCCGACCCGGCGCTGACCGGTGCGGTGCGCGCCGCTGCCGGCGTCGAGGTCGCCGCCGTGCTGCTCGCGCGGTCGCTTCCGCTCGACATCCGGCACCGATCCAAGGTCGACCGCGCCGAGGTGGCCCGCGACGCCGAACGCACGCTGGCGGGTCGCTCGGCGTGAGGATCCTGGTCACCGGAGCGAGTGGCCTGCTCGGGCGCAGCACCGCGCTGGCACTGCTGGCCCGGGGGGACGAGGTCACGGTCCTGCAGCGCCGAATGGCCGGCCTTCCGTGCCCGGAGGTGCGCGGCGACGTCGCCGACCTCGAGATCGTTCGCCGGGCCGCCTGGGGCCAGGACGCCGTCGTCCACCTAGCCGCAAAGGTCGACGTGGTGGGCCCGTGGCGGGACTACGTCCACGCCAACATCGACGGCACCCGCGCCGTCGTCCAGGCCTGCCGGCGCGAGGCCGTGCCGCGCCTGGTGCACGTGTCCTCCCCGTCCGTCGCGCACAGCGGGCGCGCGCTCGTCGGTGTCGGTGCTGCCCCGGCCGACCCCGCGAGCGCACGCGGGAGCTACGCACGCTCCAAGGCGGTCGCCGAGCTCGAGGCCCTAGCGGCCGACGCCCCCGGGCTGGCCGTGCTCGTCCTGCGCCCGCACCTCGTCTGGGGCCCCGGCGACACCCAGCTGGTCGAGCGCATCGTCGCCCGGGCCCGGGTCGGACGGCTGCCGGTGCTGGGTAACGGCGCCGCCCTCATCGACACGACGTACCTCGACAACGCCGTGGACGCCCTGGTCGCCGCCGTCGACGTCGTCGACCGGGTGCACGGGCAGGCCGTGGTCGTCTCGAACGGGGAACCACGACCGGTGCGGGAGGTGCTCACGCGGCTCTGCCAGGCCGCCGGCGCGCCGGTCCCGACGCGTGTCGTCCCCGCGGCGGCCGCCCGGCTCGCGGGCGCCGCTGTGGACGTGGTGTGGGCAGTCACCCGGCGCCGGGACACGCCCCCGCTCACGCGTTTCCTGGCCGAGCAGCTGACCACGGCTCACTGGTTCGACCAACGGAACACCCGCGAGCTGCTGTCCTGGCAACCGCGCGTCGGCCTCGACGAGGGCTTCGACCGTCTCGCCGCGTCCTACGCGTGAACCACGTCACGAGAACCGTCGGCCCCCGTTGCCTGGCTCGGACCGCCGACTAGGGTTTTCGACGTGACCGAGACCCGCTGGCTGCGACCCGCCGCGATCGCGTCGCTGGTGGTCAACATCGGCATCGTGCTCACCGGCGGCGTCGTCCGGCTGACCGGGTCCGGGCTCGGCTGCCCGACCTGGCCGCGCTGCTCCGACCGGTCCTTCGTGCCGCACCGGGCCTTCGGGTTCCACAGCGCCATCGAGTTCGGCAACCGGATGCTCACCTTCGTCGTGGCCGCGGTCGCGATCGCCACCCTGGTGATCGCCTGGCGCGTCGGCCGCAGGGCGCTGACCAGGATCGCGTTCCTGCTCGCGCTCGGCGTCCCCGCGCAGGCGGTGATCGGAGGCATCACGGTGCTGACCGACCTGAACCCGTGGATCGTCTCCTTCCACCTGCTCGTGTCGCTGGCCATGGTGGGTCTGTCCGTCGTGCTGGTCCGGCGCCTCGACGAGGGGGACGGTCCGGCCGTGCCGCTCGTGCCGCCCGGTGTCACCTGGCTGGTCCGGTCGCTGTTCGCCGTCGGCTGGGTGGTGCTGTACGTCGGGACGGTCGTCACCGGCAGCGGCCCGCACGCCGGCGACGTCCACGCCCCGCGCAACGGCCTCGACCCGCGGTCCGTGACCCAGCTGCACACCGACGTCGTGTTCCTGCTGCTCGGCCTGACCGTCGCCGCTGTCCTGGTTCTGCGTTCGGCGGGCGCCCCGCCCGTCGTACGACGGGCCGCGGTGGCGCTGCTGGCCGTGGAGCTGGCCCAGGGCGTGGTCGGATTCGTGCAGTACTTCACCGACCTGCCGGTCGTCCTCGTCGCGATCCACCTGCTCGGCGCGGCGCTGCTTTCGGCCGCGATGGCGTGGCTGCTGGTGAGCGTCCGCGAGAGGACCGCCACGCGCGGGTGACGAAGAGGGCTCAGCGCATGAGCAGCGGGTCGAGGGCGACCGCGACGAACAGCAGGGACAGATACATGTTCGACCAGTGGAACAGCCGCATCGGCTTGAGGGCCACCACGTCGTCGGTGTCCCTCGCCCGGCGGAGCAGGAGGTGCGACTCGACCAGGAACGAGGCGCCCAGCACGGCGGCGACCACCGGGTAGAACCACCCGGTGGCGGCGACCGGCCAGAGCAGCAGCGAGGTCGCCACCATCACGTAGGAGTAGGCGACGATGTGGCGGGCCACCGTCTTGGCGCCGGCCTTGACGGGCAGCATCGGCACGTCGGCCGCGGCGTAGTCCTCGCGGTAGCGGATCGCCAGCGCCCAGAAGTGCGGCGGCGTCCAGAAGAACACCACGAGGAAGAGCACGACCGGCGCCCAGGCGAGCTGGTTCGTGACCGCGGTCCAGCCGATCAGCGCCGGGAAGCAGCCCGCGGCCCCGCCCCAGACGATGTTCTGGGTGGTGCGCCGCTTGAGGATCATGGTGTAGCCGACGACGTAGAAGACGTTGGCGGCCAGCGCCAGGGCGGCCGACAGCCAGTTGACGAGCAGACCCAGCCAGAGCGTGGAGACCACGCCGAGGGCCAGGCCGAAGACGAGTGCGGCGCGGGTGGTGACCATGTGCCGCGGCAGGGCTCGGCGACGGGTGCGGCGCATCCGCTCGTCGATGTCGGCGTCGTAGACGCAGTTCAGGGCGTTGGCGCTTCCTGCCGACAAGGTGCCGCCTAGGACGGTGGCGACCACCAGGCCCAGGGACGGCACGCCCCGCTGCGCCAGGAACATCACCGGCACGGTGGTGAGCAGCAGAAGCTCGATGATCCGCGGCTTCATCAGGCCGACGTAGGCGCCCAGCACGTCGCGGGCGGTCGGTCCGTCGGTCCGCGGCTGCACGGACACTTCAGGATCGACGGCGGTCACACGGAACCTCGGCAAGCTGGACGGCTGATGGGTCCTGTCAGGCGTTTACGCACGGGCCCGACGGGCACCCGTGAGTCTAGTGGTCCATCGCCCCCGACCCGGCACTGGGCGAGCGTGGGACGGTGTGCCACTCCTCACCCAGGCTGAGTAGGCTCGTGCCCGTTGGACCACCCTTGTCGTTGAGAGGACTCTCGCTCGTGAGCAAGCTCGACTGGACCGATCTCGACCAGCGCGCGGTCGACACCGCCCGCGTGCTCGCCATGGACTCCGTGCAGAAGGTCGGCAACGGCCATCCCGGCACCGCGATGAGCCTGGCCCCGGTCGCCTACACCCTGTTCCAGAAGGCGATGCGGCACAGCCCCGCCAACCCGGACTGGGCCGGCCGTGACCGCTTCGTGCTGTCCGCCGGCCACAGCAGCATCACGCTGTACACCGAGCTCTACCTCGCCGGCTTCGGCCTCGAGCTCGACGACCTCAAGTCGCTGCGCACCTGGGGCAGCAAGACCCCCGGCCACCCGGAGCACGGCCACACGGCCGGCGTGGAGACCACGACCGGTCCCCTGGGCCAAGGCGTCGGCAACGCGGTCGGTATGGCGATGGCCGCCCGTCGCGAGCGTGGTCTCCTGGACCCCGACGCGGCACCCGGCGAGAGCCCGTTCGACCACCAGATCTACGCGATCTGCAGCGACGGCGACCTCGAGGAGGGTGTCTCGGCCGAGGCGTCCTCGATCGCGGGCACCCAGCAGCTCGGCAACCTGACCCTGATCTACGACGACAACGACATCTCGATCGAGGGCGGCACCGACATCGCCTTCACCGAGGACGTCGCGGCCCGCTACGCCGCCTACGGCTGGGACGTGCACCGCATCGACTGGACCAACGGCGGCACCCGCTACGTGGAGGACCTGCAGGCCCTCTGGGAGGCGATCGAGAAGGGCCGCCGGGTCACCGACAAGCCCACCTTCATCGCGCTCAATACCGTGATCGCCTGGCCCGCACCGAACGCCCAGGGCACCGGCAAGTCGCACGGCTCCGCGCTCGGCGACGCCGAGGTCGCGGCCACCAAGAAGATCCTGGGCTTCGACCCGGAGCAGACCTTCGAGGTCCCGCCCGAGGTGATCGCCCACACCCGCGGAGCCATCGAGCGGGGTCGTGCGGCCGAGGCCGCGTGGCAGGAGCAGTTCGACGCCTGGGCGTCGCGCTACCGCCAGCGCAAGGAGCTCTTCGACCGGATGCGCACGCGCTCCCTGCCCGCCGGCTGGGAGAAGGCGCTGCCGTCGTTCCCCGCGGACCAGAAGGGTGTCGCCACCCGGGTCGCCTCGGGCGACGTGCTCTCCGCCATCGCGCCGGAGCTCCCCGAGCTGTGGGGTGGCTCCGCCGACCTGGCCGGGTCCAACAACACGACGCCCAAGGGACAGCCGTCCTTCATCCCCACCGCGTTGTCCACCAAGGACTTCAGCGGGGACCCCTACGGCCGCGTGCTGCACTTCGGCATCCGTGAGCACGGCATGGGTTCGATCATGAACGGCATCGCCCTGCACGGCGGCACGCGTGTGTACGGCGGCACCTTCCTCACGTTCTCCGACTACATGCGTGGCGCGGTCCGGCTCGCGGCGGTCATGCGGCTGCCGGTCACCTACGTCTGGACCCACGACTCGATCGGTCTGGGCGAGGACGGCCCGACCCACCAGCCGGTCGAGCACCTCACCGCTCTGCGCGCGATCCCGGGCCTGGACGTCGTACGCCCCGCGGACGCCAACGAGACCGTCGCGGCGTGGAAGACGATCCTGGAGAATGCGGACGCCCCCGCCGGCCTGATCCTGACCCGGCAGAACGTCCCGACCTACCCGCGCGGCAGCGAAGGCTTCGCGACCACGGAAGAGGTGGCCCGCGGCGGCTACGTCCTCATCGACGCCGAGGGCGGTGCCCCCGACGTGATCTTGATGGCGACCGGCTCCGAGGTGCAGCTCGCCGTGCAGGCGCGGGCCACCCTGGCTGAGAAGGGCATCGCGGCCCGCGTCGTGTCGATGCCCTGCCGGGAGTGGTTCGACCGCCAGGAGCAGGCCTACCGCGACACCGTGCTGCCGCCCATCGTCAGGGCGCGCGTCAGCGTCGAGGCGGGCATCGCCATGAGCTGGCGCGACCTGGTCGGCTCGACCGGTCGGTGCGTCTCGCTCGAGCACTACGGCGCCTCGGCCGACTTCGAGACGCTCTACCGCGAGTTCGCAATCACGGCCGAGGCCGTGACGCTGGCTGCGGAGGGCAGCATCGCCGATTCCGTCACGTGACCCACAGCTGACGCAGAGCTGACGCAGAGCTGACCCACCCCACACCCCACCCGGGAGGAACCCGATGTCCGAACGACTCAAGGCCCTGGCTGACGCCGGCGTCTCCATCTGGCTCGACGACCTGTCCCGCGAGCGCATCGAGACCGGGAACCTCGCGGAGCTGGTCAAGGACAGCTCGGTGGTCGGCGTGACCACCAACCCGACGATCTTCGCGAGCGCGCTCGCCGACGGCGAGCGCTACGACGACCAGGTGCGCGAGCTCGCGGCGGCCGGCAAGGACGCCGACGAGGCGATCTTCTCCATCACCACCACCGACGTGCGCGACGCCTGCGACGTCCTCAAGCCGGCGTTCGACGCCAGCGGCGGGGTCGACGGCCGCGTCTCCATCGAGGTCGCCCCCGGCCTGGCGCACGACGAGAAGTCCACGATCGCCTCGGCCAAGGAGCTGTGGGCGGAGGTCGACCGCGAGAACCTGTTCATCAAGATCCCGGCCACCACCGAGGGCGCTCCCGCGATCACCGACGTGCTCGGCGAGGGGATTAGCGTCAACGTCACGCTGATCTTCGGCCTCGACCGCTACGACGCCGTGATGGAGGCCTACCTCGAGGGCCTGGAGAAGGCCAAGGCGGCCGGTCACGACCTGTCCAAGATCCACTCCGTCGCCTCGTTCTTCGTCTCGCGCGTGGACACCGAGATCGACAAGCGGCTCGGCCAGTCCGGCGACCCGCAGGCCGGCAACCTGATGGGTCTCGCCGGGATCGCCAACGCCCGCCTGGCCTACGAGGCCTACGAGAAGAAGTTCGCCGGCGACCGCTTCCAGGCGCTGGCGGACGACGGGGCCAACACGCAGCGACCCCTGTGGGCCTCGACCGGCGTCAAGAACCCGGACTACCGCGACACGATGTACGTCGCGGACCTCGTGGTCGGCCACACGGTCAACACAATGCCCGAGAAGACCATGCAGGCCTTCGCCGACCACGGCGTGGTCGAGGGGGACCAGGTCACCACCAACTACGCCGCGGCCCGCCAGGTGATGGACGACCTGGCCAAGGTCGGGGTGGACTACGACGACGTCATCACCACGCTCGAGTCCGAGGGGGTCGACAAGTTCGTGGCCTCGTGGGACGAGCTCGTCGAGACCGTCAAGGGCCAGCTCGGGTCGGCGTCGCGGGAGTCGCAGCAGTGAGCGAGACCCTCGAGGTGACCGCCACCGGCGCCGCGGCCGACGCCATCCGCGCGCACGTCCCGGCCCTGGTCGCGGACGGCTTCGCCGGGTCGCTCTTCGCCCAGGACCCGACGCTGTGGGGCCCCGACGCCGAGGAGGAGTCCGCGAAACGGCTCTCCTGGGTCGGCCTGCCCCGCAGCTCGCGCCCGCTCGTCGGCCAGATCGCCGCGATCCGCAGCGAGCTCGGTGAGGCCGGCGTCGACCACGTCGTGCTCTGCGGCATGGGGGGCTCGTCCCTGGCGCCGGAGGTCATCTGCGCGTCGTACGGCGTCGAGCTGACCGTGCTCGACTCCAGCCAGCCCGACCAGGTCCGGGAGGCGCTGTCCGACCGGCTCGACCGCACGGTGGTCGTGGTCTCCAGCAAGTCGGGCTCGACGGTCGAGACCGACTCGCAGCGTCGTGCCTACGAGCAGGCGTTCACCGACGCCGGCATCGACCCGGTCGGCCGGATCGTCATCGTCACCGACCCGGGCAGCCCGCTGGACCAGGCCTCCCGCGAGGCCGGCTACCGGGTCGTCAACGCCGACCCGGACGTGGGCGGTCGCTACTCCGCCCTGACCGCCTTCGGCCTGGTGCCGAGCGCCCTCGCCGGTGCGGACATCGGCGGCCTGCTCGACGAGGCCGAGGCGGTCTCCGACCTCCTGGCCGAGGATGACGAGGCCAACCCGGGGCTCCGGCTCGGTGCGGCAATGGCCGGCACCAGCCCGCTGCGCAACAAGCTCGTCCTGGTCGACCAGGGCTCCGGGCTCGTGGGCTTCGCGGACTGGGCCGAGCAGCTCATCGCCGAGAGCACCGGCAAGCAGGGCACCGGCGTCCTCCCCGTCGTCGTCCCCGACGACTCCGCTCCCGAGGTCGCGCTCCCGCCCCACGACGTCACCGTCGCCCGGCTCGTCGGCGACGACGCGGCCGAGGGTGACCACGACGCGGTCGACACGGACGGGACCCACGAAGGCGCCACGGGCTCCGACGTCTCCGTCACCGGCCCGATCGGCGCGCAGATGCTGCTGTGGGAGGTCGCCACGGCGGCGGCCGGCCGGATCCTGGGCATCAACCCCTTCGACCAGCCCGACGTGGAGTCCGCCAAGATCGCGGCCCGCTCGATGCTCGAGGGCAGCCCGGACACCACGCCGGCGGACTTCACGGACGGCTCCGTCGAGGTCCGCGCGCTCGGCGGCGACTGGCTCGGTGACTCCGCCACCCTGCAGGACGCGGTGGCGGCGCTGCTCGGCCAGGTGGACACGCAGCACGGGTACGTCGCGGTGATGGCCTACCTCGACCGGCTCGACCAGGCCGACCTCGCCGACGTCCGCAACACGCTCGCGCACCGCGTGCGCCGACCAGTCACGTTCGGCTGGGGCCCGCGGTTCCTGCACTCCACCGGCCAGTTCCACAAGGGCGGGCCGGCCGAGGGCGTCTACGTCCAGATCACGGCCGAGCCCACCGAGGACCTCGCCGTGCCGGGCAAGGACTACACGTTCGGGCGGCTCATCGCCTCCCAGTCCGCCGGGGACGCGAGCGTGCTCGCCGACCACGGCCGGCCTGTGCTCCGGCTGCACCTCACCGACCTCGCCTCCGGCGTGGCGGCGGTCCGGGCGGCCCTGGCGTGACCGACCCCAACCCGCTCCGCGACCCACAGGACCGCCGGCTCCCCCGGATCGCCGGCCCCTGCGGGATGGTGCTCTTCGGCGTCACCGGCGACCTGTCGCGCAAGAAGGTGATGCCGGCGATCTACGACCTGGCCAGCCGGGGGCTGCTGCCGCCGGGTTTCTCGCTGGTCGGCTACGCCCGGCGCGACTGGGCTGACGAGGACTTCGCCCAGGTCGTGCACGACTCGGTCAAGGAGCACGCCCGCACCGAGTTTCGCGAAGAGGTGTGGGAGCAGCTGGCCGAGGGGTTCCGGTTCGTGCAGGGCGACTTCAGCGACGACGTCGCCTTCGACACCCTGCGGCAGACCATCCTCGACCTCGACCGGGTGCGCGGCACGCAGGGCAACCACGCGTTCTACCTGTCGATCCCGCCCAAGTTCTTCCCCGACGTGATCGGCCAGCTCAAGGAGCACGGGCTCGCCGACCCCGGTCGCGACAGCTGGCGCCGGGTGGTCGTCGAGAAGCCGTTCGGGTCGGACCTCGAGAGCGCGCAGGCGCTGAACGCCACCATCCACGAGGTGTTCCCGCCCGAGTCGGTGTTCCGCATCGACCACTACCTCGGCAAGGAGACCGTCCAGAACATCCTGGCCATGCGCTTCGCGAACGCGATGTTCGAGCCGATCTGGAACTCCAACTACGTCGACCACGTGCAGATCACGATGGCCGAGGACATCGGCATCGGCGGCCGGGCCGGCTACTACGACGGCATCGGCGCCGCCCGAGACGTGATCCAGAACCACCTGCTGCAGCTGATGGCCCTCATCGCCATGGAGGAGCCGCCCTCGTTCGACGCGCAGAGCCTGCGGCTCGAGAAGCAGAAGGTGCTGTCGTCCGTCGTACTCCCCCGGCGGCTGGACCTGCACACCGCCCGCGGGCAGTACACCGAGGGATGGGCCGGCGGCAAGAAGGTGCTCGGCTACAAGCAGGAGCTGGACATCCCGGCCAGCTCCACGACCGAAACCTTCGCCGCCATCAAGCTGGGCATCGAGACCCGCAGGTGGGCCGGGGTGCCGTTCTACCTCCGGCACGGCAAGCGGCTCGGACGCCGGGTCACCGAGGTGGCCGTGGTGTTCAAGCGGGCCCCGCACCTGCCGTTCACGGAGACCGCCACCGAGGAGCTCACCCAGAACGCCCTGGTGATCCGCGTGCAGCCCGACGAGGGCATCACCATCCGGTTCGGCTCCAAGGTGCCGGGCAGCTCGATGGAGATCCGCGACGTCAACATGGACTTCGCCTACGGCGGCTCGTTCACCGAGTCCTCACCGGAGGCCTACGAGCGCCTGATCCTCGACGTGCTGCTCGGCGACCCGCCGCTGTTCCCGCAGCACGAGGAGGTCGAGCTGTCCTGGAAGATCCTGGACCCGATCGTGGAGTACTGGGCGAGCAAGGGGCAGCCGGACACCTACGAGTCGGGCACCTGGGGTCCCCCGTCCGCGGACAAGATGCTGGCCCGCGACGGACGCACCTGGAGGCGACCATGACCTCACCCCACACCATCACTCGCGACGCTCCCGATTCCGCGGGGACCCCGAGATGATCGAGCTCGTCGACACCAACTCGAGTGCGATCGCCGCGGAGTTCGTGCGCTCGCGGCGGCGCTCCGGCAGCCCCGCGATGGGCATGATCATGACGCTCGTCATCGTGGCCGACAAGGCCGACGCCGAGGAGGCCCTCTCGGCCGCCCGGTCCGCTTCACGCGAGCACCCGGCCCGCATCCTCGTCGTCGTCTTCGGCGACAAGCGCGGCGGCGGACAGGTCGACGCCCAGGTGGGCATCGGCTCCGGCGTCTCCGGTGAGCGCGCCGTGCTGCGGCTCTCCGGTGAGGTCACCCGGCACGCAGAGTCCGTCGTGCTTCCCCTGCTGCTGCCCGACTCCCCCGTCGTGGTCTGGTGGCCGGGGCGTGCCCCGGCCAACCCGGCGGCCGACCCGCTCGGCCGTCTCGGCACCCGGCGGATCACCGACGCGGCGTCCGTGCCGACCTCCAAGGCCCGGGCCATGCTCACCCAGTGCCACAGCTACGCGCCGGGCAACACCGACCTGGCCTGGACGAGGATCACGGGGTGGCGCGCGCTGCTGGCCGCGGCCTTGGACCAGAACCCGGGCAAGGTGACGTCGGCGTCGGTGACGGCCGAGCGGATCAGCCCGAGCGCCGACCTGCTGTCGGCCTGGCTCAGCGACCGCCTGAAGTGCGACGTGAAGCGCGAGAACTCCCAAGGCCCCGGCATCACCGCCGTGGTGCTGCGCAGCAAGCTCGGTGACATCACCGTCACCCGTTCGGACGGTCGGCTCGCCACGCTGTCCTCCCCCAACGCTCCCGACCGGCCGGTCGCCCTCAAGCGACGCGACCTCGCCGAGCTGTTGTCGGAGGAGCTGCGACGTCTCGACCCGGACGACGTCTACGCCGCCACGGTGAGGCAGATGGCCAGGACCGGCTCGCGAGCAGCACCGCACCCCACGAAGAAGGGCTGACATGAGCGACCCGGAGATCGAGACCTTCCCGTCCCCCGACGCACTCGCGGCCGCCGTCGCAGGGCGTCTCGTGATGCGCCTCGCGGCGATCCAGTCCGCCGGCCGCACGCCCGTCATCGGGCTGACCGGCGGCACGATCGCGGTGAAGATCCACGAGGCCGTGGTGACCGCGACCGAGGGCCACGAGGACGTCGACTGGTCCAACGTGAACTTCTGGTGGGGTGACGAGCGCTACGTCGCGGCGGACGACCCCGAGCGCAACGCCAAGCAGGCCTGGGACGCGATGCTGTCGCACCTGGACGTCAACGCGGGGCGGGTGCACGAGATCCCGGCCTCCGACGGTCCCCACGAGAGCGTGGAGGACGCCGCGACGGCGTACGGCGACCTGATGCGCGAGCGCGGCGGAGGGCAGTTCGACGTGCTGATGCTCGGCCTCGGCCCGGACGGTCACGTGGCGTCGCTGTTCCCCGGCTCGTCGCAGCTCGACGCCGACGACGCGATCGCCGTCGCGGTCACGGACTCGCCCAAGCCGCCACCCGAGCGAGTCAGCCTGACCTTCGAGGCCCTGAACCACAACAGCGAGGTGTGGTTCGTGGTGGCCGGCGCCGGCAAGGCCGAGGCCGTCGCCAAGGCGCTCGCCACCGGGGACGACGCCGCCGACGTGCACGACATCCCCGCGGTGGGCGTGCGCGGCCACGACGCCACCGTGTGGTTCCTCGACGAGGAAGCCGCCTCGCAGCTCGGCTAGAAGATGATCTCGCCGCGCTTGCGGCGGGCGCGCAGCGTCTGGATCGCCTCGTCGAGGATGTCCTCGGCCTCCTTGTCGGAGCGGCGCTCCTTCACGTAGGCCAGGTGCGTCTTGTAGGGCTCGACCTTGGGCGGTGCTGGCGGATTGTCCTTGTCCGGTCCGCCGGGCAGTCCGCAGCGCGGACAGTCCCACTCCTCGGGGATGACCGCGTCGACGGCGAAACTCGGTCGCGACTCGTGACCGCGC
>JBDSMW010000048.1:0-34580 GCA_039915665.1 Nocardioidaceae bacterium | reverse complement strand
GGTCGCGACGAAACTCATGTGCAGGCTGTGGCCAAGCAGCTGGGCTTGGAGTGGTCAGCGGCTAGTTTCGGCCCAATCAATTCTGCTTACGTCGAACGATACGTCGTCGAATTCATGGAGGTGAACTACCACCCCCGATTCGTATTTGACGACCCGGCGCCTTGGCCTTTGCGTGAATAGCGACGAAAGTCGATTCGCCGACGTTTGACGAGGCCGACCGCCGCGAGGACCGGGTTCTGGTCGCCGCGCAGGTCCGAGCGCAGCACCTGCACCACGCCTTCCTGGTCGAGCTGCTCGATGCCGCGGCGGAACTGCTTGTAGCGGCCGAGGTCGGCGGCGGTGACGGTCATGAAGTGCTCGGGCGCGAAGGTCGGGACCGGGGGGTACTCGATGGCGTCGCCGACGTAGACGGTGTCGCCGACCCGGAGCGCCTGGGCGTTGACCAGCCCGATGATGTCGCCGGGGGAGGCCTCCTCGATCGAGGTCAGCTCGCGACCGAAGACGGCCTGGGCGTACTTCGTCGCGAAGGGGCGGCCGGTCGAGGCGTGGGTGACGACCATGCCGCGCTCGAAGGTGCCGGACACGACGCGGGCGTAGGCGAGGCGGTCGCGGTGGTTGGCGTTCATGCCGGACTGCACCTTGAACACGAACGCGCTGAAATCGTCCGCGACCTCGCGCACGGAGCCGTCGACGCCGGGCGTGGCGTGCGGCTCCGGCGCCAGGTCGAGGAGCAGGTCGAGCAGCTGGGCGACGCCGAAGTTCTGCAGCGCGGAGGCGAACATCACCGGAGTCGTCACCCCAGCCAGGAATCGCTCCTGGTCGTGGTCGGCGTCGTCGGCCGTGAGCAGCTCGTGCTCCTCGACCGCGGCCGCCCAGACGTCCCGCTCGTCCTCGCCGACCTCGGAGGCGGGCATCCGCCGCTCCGGGGCGCGGGTGGCGCCGCCGGCGGTCCGGGTGTACTTCACGAACTCGCCCGTACGCCGGTCCAGGACCCCGCGGAAGTCACCGGCCTCGCCGACCGGCCACGTCAACGGCGTCGGCCGCAGCTTGATCTGCTGCTCGATGAGGTCCATCAGCTCCAGGGCCGACAGCCCGGGCCGGTCCCACTTGTTGATGACCGTGATCACCGGGATGCCGCGAAGCGCGCAGACCTTGAACAGCTTGAGGGTCTGCGGCTCGAGCCCCTTGCCGGCGTCGACCAGCATCACGGCCGAGTCGACCGCGGACAGGACGCGGTAGGTGTCCTCGGAGAAGTCGCTGTGGCCCGGGGTGTCGACGAGGTTGACCACGTGGTCGCGGTAGACGAACTGCAGCGCGGCCGAGGTGATGGAGATGCCGCGGGCCTTCTCCATGTCCATCCAGTCCGACACGGTGGCGCGGCGGTTGCCCTTGCCGTGCACCGCACCGGCCTCGGTGATCACCCGGGCGTGCAGGGCGAGGGCCTCGGTGAGCGTGGACTTGCCGGCGTCAGGGTGGCTGATCACCGCGAAGGTGCGGCGGGGGCGGGTGTCTGACACGTGGTGAACCTACCGACTGGGTCGGCGACCCAACGGACCAGCCCGTCCGGACCAGTCCGATATGGCGGCGCTGACCGGAATGCCACCGTTCGACACGCGGGAGATCGGGGTGGCGGGCCAACCCGGCTGGGGGGACCAATCCCCCATCCTCTTCATGGCCCTCGGGTCCGCCCGGGTCGAAAGTGGTGGGTGCAGGGATCCGCACACCACGACGAGGAAGCACCGTCCGCGTCCCGCTCCGACCCGTCCGTTCCTGATCTAGGGAAACCGGTCATGTCCAGAACACAGTTCCTCACCGTCCTCACCGTCCTCGCCCGTTCACTCGCCGGGGCAGCCGTCCTCTCCGCCGTTCTCGTGGCGGTGCCGGCAGGTGCCCAGGCCCGTCCGGCAACCTCCGCCTGTGCCTGGGGGGAGTCCAACCCGGCCCTCGGCGGCACGTCGCTCGCTGTGTACGTCGCCCACCACCACCAGCGCGCGCTGGGTCACCTCGGAGTCTGACCATCTCCTAACACCGGGGTCAGTGCATGCGCACCCGCGGGTCGAGCAGCGCGTAGGCGACGTCGACCAGGATGTTCGCGACGATCACCGCAGTCGCGGCGAAGAGCACGATGCCGATGATCACCGGCAGGTCCTGCTGCGTGATCGCGTCGTACGACGTCTTGCCCAGCCCCGGAAGGCTGAAGACGGTCTCGGTGATGATCACGCCACCGACGAGCTGGCCCAGGTCGATGCCGAACTGGGTCACCACCGGAGTGAGCGCGCTGCGCAGTCCGTGCCGGTAGACCACGCGCCTCTCCGAGAGCCCCTTCGACCTGGCAGTCTTGATGTAGTCCTCGCTGAGGATGTCGAGCATGGAGCCACGGGTCAGCCGGGTGTAGACCGCGGCAGAGATCAGCGCCAGGGTGAACCACGGCAGGATCAGGTGGTTGAGCCAGGGCCCCAGCCCGGCGCTGAGGGGGGCGTAGCCACCGGCCGGGAACCACGTGTACCCAGCGACGGTGAGTCGGAAGTACAGGAAGTACAGCAGCACCAGCCCGAGCAGGAACGAAGGGATCGAGAAGAAGAACAGGGAGACGGCGGTCAGCGCGCGGTCCAGGAAGCTGCGCGGATGTACCGCGGACATCACCCCGTTGAAGACTCCGAGAGCGAGCCAGATGATCGAGGCACCGACGGCCAGGGACACCGTGATGGGGAGTGCCTGACCGATGATGTGCGCGACGGACACCTGGTGGTAGAAGTCGTAGCCCAGGTCGCCGTGGAGAGCCTTGTTCACGAAGCTGAGGTACTGCTTCCACAACGGCTGGTCCAGCCCGAGCCGACGGTTGACCGCAGCGATGATCTCAGGCGTGGCCTGGCGCCCCGCGATCGTGCGAGCCACGTTGCTGGGGGTGATGAAGAACAGCGCGAAGACGGCCATCGAGATCAGCCACAGGACCAGCAGACCACTCAAGGTCCGGCGCACGAGGAAGCGCACCACGAGGGAGCCTCACTTCCGTATCAGACGGTCGACCCGGGGGTCGAAGGCGTCGCGGACCCCGTCGCCAAGAAGGTTGAAGACGAGGGTCGTGAAGACCAGCGCCATGCCGGGGAGGAACATGAACCACCACGAGGTTTGGTAGTAGTTACGAGACTCGGCGATCATCCCGCCCCAGTCGGCCGTCGGTGGCTCGATGCCGAGCCCGAGGAAGGACAGGCTGGCCTGGACGCTGATGACGACGGGGATGAGCAGGGTCGTGTACACGATCACCGGCGCCAGCACGTTGGGGAGCACGTCCACCGCCATGATCCGGAGGTCACCGGCGCCCAGGGACCGCGCGGCCTCGACGTACTCGCGCTCCTTGATGGACAGCACCTGGCCACGCACGATGCGGGCCACCGACGACCAGCTGAAGAAGCCGATGACCAGCACGGTCAGGGTCAGGCTCGGGCCGCTCAGGGACACCAGCGCGATGGCCGTGAGCAGGAACGGGAGGGACAGGACGACGTCGATCAGCCGCGCCAGGACGGTGTCCACCCAACCGCCGAGGAATCCCGCGGCGACCCCGATGACGACGCCCACCACCACGGTGAGCAGCGTGGCGACGACGCCGACACCGAGAGAGACCCGCGCCCCGTAGGCAACCCGCACCAGAATGTCGCGACCGAGGTCGTCGGTCCCGAACAGGAAGGTGCCGCTGGGTGGACGCGGCAGTCCGTCCGGGGTCAGCCCGGTCTGGCGGTACTGCTCGTTCGGCGGGTGACCGGTCAGCGCGGCGACGACGGGCGCGAAGACGGCGACGAGGAAGATCACCACGATGATCGCCAGGGAGACCATCGCGACCCGGTCCCGTCGGAGCCTGCGCCAGGCCAGCAGCCAGGGACTGCGGCCTTCGATCCTGGCCGGTGTCTCGGTGACTGGGGCCGCAGTCGTGGTCATGGTCATGGCAGGCCTCCTTGCTCTGTACCAAGGCTGTTGAGGAGCGAGGGGTCCACGATCGCCGGGTCCGTGGCGCTGAGGTCCTCGTCGAGTTCCACCGGGTGCAGGCACGCGGTGAGGTGCTCGGGAGGGTCGGCGAGCACCGGGGCCAGCGGGGGGTCGACCGCCGCGCAGTCCTCCTGTGCCTTCGGGCAGCGAGGGTGGAAGCGACACCCCAAAGGGGGGTTCACGGGTGAGGGGAGGTCGCCGACGAGCACGATCCGCTCCCTTGCGTCGGCGGCGTCCGGGTCCGCCGGCGGAAGGGCGGACAGCAGAGACCGGGTGTACGGATGACGGGTCGAGTCGAAGACGACGTCCGCCGCCGCGGTCTCCACGATCTTGCCCAGGTACATGACCGCGATCCTGTCGCTGACGTGGCGGATCACCGACAGGTCGTGGGAGATGAACAGGTACGTCAGGTGTAGGTCCTTCTGCAGGTCCAGGAGCAGGTTGATCACCTGGGCCTGGATGGAGACGTCGAGAGAGGAGACCGGCTCGTCGCACACGATCAGCTTGGGTCGTAGGGCGAGAGCGCGGGCCACCCCGATCCGCTGCCGCTGCCCTCCGGAGAAGTCGGCGGGGAACCGGTTGTAGTGCTCTGGGTTCAGGCCGACGAGCTCCATGAGCTCCTGCACCCGGCGCTTCCTGCTCGAGGAGTCTTCGATCCCGTGGATGGCGAAGGCGTCGCCGATGATCGAGCCGACTCTCCGCCGCGGGTTCAGCGAGCCGTAGGGGTCCTGGAAGATCATCTGAATCTCGCGCCGCAGCGGACGCAGCTCCCGCCGGGACAGCGAGCTGATGTCCCGGCCCTCGAACTGGACCGTCCCGGCGCTGAGGTGGTGGAGCCGGGTGAGACACCGGGCCAGGGTCGACTTGCCGCAGCCGGTCTCACCCACCAGTCCGAGCGTCTCCCCGGGGTAGATCTCCAGCGAGACACCGTCGACGGCCCGCAGCAGGTCGGCGTTCCGGGAGAAGAGGCCGGTCTTGTTCACCGGGAAGCTCTTGAAGACGTCGACGGCCCGGAGCAGTGGTTCCGTCTCGTGGGACCGGTTCACCTGACCTCCTTCGGGGTGAGCCTTCCGCGGGCCAGCTCACGCCCCTCGAGGTCCGACGGCAACCAGCACGCCGACTGGTGCCGGGGCTCGCCGTAGACCCATTCCAGGGGCGGTGTCTCCTCGTGGCACCGGCCGAACACGTAGCGGCAGCGGGGGGAGAAGGGACAGCCCGCAGGAAGGCCGATCATGCTTGGGGGGCCGCCCGCGATCGGCGTCAGCCGGGCCCGCGAGTGGTCGCGGCCCGGCAGAGAGGCGAACAGCCCCTCCGTGTAGGGGTGGTGGTGCCGGTAGAAGATCTCCCGCCGCGAGGCCTCCTCCATCACGCTGCCGGCGTACATCACCACCACGTCGTCGGCCATCTCGGCGACCACCCCCAGGTCGTGGGTGATCAGGATGATCGCCGTGCCGAACTCGTCCTGGAGCCGCCGCATCACCGTCAGCACCTGGGCCTGAACCGTGACGTCCAGCGCGGTCGTCGGCTCGTCCGCGATCAGCAGGTCCGGGTTGAGGGCCATCGCCATCGCGATCATCACCCGCTGACGCATGCCGCCGGAGAACTGGTGGGGGTAGTCGTCGATGCGGTCCGCGGCCCGCGGGATGCCCACCAGAGCCAGGAGCTCGGCGGCCCGGGCCCGGGCCTGCGTCTTGGACACCGGCTGGTGGGCGCGGATCATCTCCACGATCTGCCAGCCCACGCGGTACGCCGGATGGAGACTCGACAGCGGGTCCTGGAAGATCATCCCGATCCGCACGCCGCGGATGGTCCGAAACTGACGGTCGGACGCGGTGAGCAGGTCGATCCCGTCGAACAACGCGCGACCCGAGACCTGGGCTCCCCGGGTCAACCCGGTGATCGTCTGGGTGGAGACGCTCTTGCCGGAACCCGACTCACCCACGATACCCAGGGTCTTGCCGCGGTCGACCTGGAAGGTCAAGCCACGGACCGCATCCACGACGCCGTCCTCGGTGCGGAACGACACGTGCAGGTCCTCCACCTCCAGGAGGGCCACTGCGCTCAGCCGCCCTGTGCGTCGGTGGGCAGCCAGACGTTGGCCGCGTCGTAGTTCTGGAAGGACGGGATGTAGACCGCGTTCTTGACCTGCGTGGCGTGGTAGTTCGCCTGCAACGGTCCGGTGATCGGGAAGAACGCCGCATCGGTCATCACCTGCTTGTCGGCCTGGGCCCACAGGTTGAGGGCGTCGCTTTCGGACGCAGCCGTCTTCGCCTGGTCGATCAGCGCGTTGGTCTTCGGGTTGTCGTAGTACCCGAAGTTGCTGCCGATCGGTGGGAAGGACGGCTTGCCGTAGAAGAGCGGCGCGAAGAACGACAGCGCAGCGTTGCCGTACCAGTCCGGGCCCCACCCTGCGAGGGAGACGTCCCAGACGCCGTTCTTGGCCGAGTTGGGGTTCTGCAGGTATTTCGTGTAGAAGTCGGCGTCCGGCGAGGGCACGCCGGTGACCTTGATCCCCACCTTGGACAGGTCCTGCTGCACCGTCTGGAAGGTCTTGCTGCTGCCCTCCGAGGACGACCGGTAGAGGAACTTCAGGGGCAGTCCGTCCTTGTAACCGGCGTCAGAGAGCAGCTGCTTCGCCTTGTCGACGTCGTAGGGGTACAGGTCGAAGGGCTGCTCGCCCTTGATCCCCGGCGGGATCACGTGCGTCAGCGGTGGGTTGACCTTGGGGCCACCGAGCACCTGGATGATGTTGGTGCGGTTGAGGGCGTGCTCCAACGCCTGCCGGACGTTCACGTTCCCCATGGCCTTGCCGTTGTTCGGCGAGATCGTGTTGAACACGACGTAGGGGTTCGTGGACGCGGTCTCCCCGAGGTTGAGCAGGGGGTCCTTGGACGCGATGAGACGCGAGAGCTGCGAGGGTGCCGGAGCGGTTCCGAACTCCAGGTCCGCCGTCGGCGTCCCGGTCTGCAGCTGCTGCTGCACGGACTCCTGACTCACGGTCTCGTTGACGACGACCTTGTCGACGTAGGCCTTCCGGACCGGGTCGGACGCGGCGTCCCAGGCTGGGTTCCTAGTGAAGACGAGCTGCTTGGCCGGTTCCCACTTGTCGATCTTGTAGGGCCCGTCGGAGATCTGGTGCTGCCCGAGTTGCTGGCTGCCGGGAAGGTACTTCAGCACCTCGATGGGCGCCGGCGTGAACGACGTCATCGTCAGCATGTCGACGAAGTAGGTCGCCGGGTTGGTGAGCTTCATGACGATGGTCTTGTCGTCCTCGGCCACCACTCCCGCGATGTCGTTGCCCTCGATGTAGGACTTGATCGCGGCGGGCGACTGCTGCACCTTGGCGAAGCCGTCGCAGAACGTCTGGAAGCCCTGTATCAGCGAGTTGTAGTCGGGGAGCCCGCCGAACGGCTGGACGGGGTTGCAGGTTCGCTTGACGCCGCGCACGAAGTCGGCGGCGGTCACCGCGCGAGCCGGGCTGGTGTCCCACTTCGCGCCGTCGCGCAGCTTGATCGTGTAGGTCTTGCCGTCCGCGCTGATGCCGCCGTTGTCGGTGGTCGGCACCTCCTTTGCCAGGTCGGGGACGCCGGTCGTGGTCTGCCCGTCGACGGCGGGATAGGTGAACAGCTGACGGCTCCAGAGCCGGTGCGCGCTGTAGGCGACCGAGTAGTAGGAGACGTTGGGGTCCATGTAGTCGACGTCGCCGGTGCCCAGCATGTTGAGCACTCCTCCGCGCACCGGGGTGCCATCCGAGGATCCGCCTCCGCCTCCTCCTCCACCGCCGCCGCAGGCGGTCGCGGTCAGCAGGAGCGCGGCGAGCAGGGCGACGCGGGCGTGGTGCGCTCCGACCCGTCGAGGATGTGTTGCTTGGTTCATGGGTCCTCCCGCGTGTCTCGAGTCTCCAGAAGCGCCGTGCTTATAACATGCTAGGAGTAGCAAAGCAAACGACGGTAGGTGTGTCGGTCTCGATAGTGTTGCGATCCGGGACCACCGGCCGTCGCAAAGGGACTCTCCGGCCACAAATCCGGGCGAAGTCGAACTGGTCGACCGGGTGTGACGCTCAGCACTAGGGTCGGAGCCATGATCGACGAACACGCCACGGACGATGCAGCCATCCACCAGCGGGTCGAGGAGATCCTCGCCGAGATGACCCCGGCCGAGAAGGCCGGCCAGCTGACGCAGTACTTCTACTTCGGCGGCCTCTCGGACGCGGACGCCGAGGACAGCGGGCACCTGCTGCCGTCCGAGCAGGCCGCCCTCGTCGAGGCGGCGCTGGGGCGCGGCGAGGTCGGCTCGATGCTGTTCGTGACCGACCCGTCCGCCATCAACCGGCTCCAGCGGCTGGCCGTCGAGGGCAACCGGCACGGCATCCCGGCGCTGTTCGGCTTCGACGTCATCCACGGCCTCCGCACGATCCTCCCGGTGCCGATCGCGATGGCGGCCTCCTGGGACCCCGAGGTCATCGAGCGCGGGCAGGCCGTCGCCGCCCGCGAGGCTCGGGCCGTCGGCATCCACTGGACGTTCGCGCCGATGGTCGACATCGCACGCGACCCGCGCTGGGGCCGGATCGTCGAGGGCGCGGGCGAGGATCCGTTCCTCGGCGCGGCCGTCGGGGCGGCGCAGGTGCGCGGCTTCCAGGGGGAGCGGCTCGGGTCCCCCGAGGGCGTGATCGCCGGCCCCAAGCACTTCGCGGGGTACGGCGGGGCGCTCGGCGGTCGCGACTACGACGAGGTGAACCTCTCGGACTCCGAGCTGTGGAACGTCTACCTCCCGCCGTTCAAGGCGGCCATCGAGGCCGGTGCGGGCAACGTGATGACGGCCTACATGGACCTCAACGGCATCCCCGCGACCGGCAACCGGTGGCTGTTCCAGGAGATCCTGCGCGACACCTTCGGCTTCGAGGGCTTCGTGGTCAGCGACGCCAACGCCGTACGCAGCCTGGTGACCCACGGCTTCGCCGCCGACTTCCCCGACGCCGGGGCGCGGGCGGTGAACGTCGGCATGGACATGGAGATGGCGATGGTCGAGCCGGCCTACGCCCAGCTCCCGGAGGCCGTCGAGCGCGGCGACGTCACGGCCGAGCAGGTCGACGTCAGCGTGCGACGGGTGCTCACCGCCAAGGTACGACTCGGCCTGCTCGACACGCCGTACGTCGATGAGGACCGGGCCCACGAGGTGCTCGCCGACCCCGCCCACCGCGAGGTGGCGCGGGTCGCGGCCGAACGCTCGGCCGTGCTGCTGCGCAACGAGGGCGGCATGCTCCCGCTGGACGCCGGCGCCCTCGGGTCCGTCGCCGTCCTCGGCCCACTGGCCGACTCGCGGCGCGACATCCTCGGCCCCTGGTGCTTCGAGTTCGACCTCGACGAGACCGTCACGGTCCTGGACGGCATCCGGGCCCGGGCCGGCGACGGAGTCCGGGTCGATCACGCGCCCGGGATCAGGCCGGCGCAGCGCGGCACCGGGTCGATCTTCGACATGTTCGGCGGCAACCGCCCGGTCGACCCGGAGGGGTTCGACGACGACGCCGAGCTCCACCAGGCCGTCGACCTCGCCGCCGGTGCGGACGTCGCCGTGCTCGTCGTGGGGGAATGGCAGAACCAGGTCGGCGAGCAGGCGTCGCGCTCGTCGTTGGAGCTGCCCGGCCGCCAGCAGCAGCTGCTCGAGGCCGTCGCCGCCACCGGTACGCCGGTCGTGCTGCTGGTCATGAACGGCCGGCCGCTCGACCTGCGCTGGGCCGCGGAGCACGTGCCGGCCATCCTCGACATCTGGTATCCCGGCACCCAGGGCGGTGCCGCCGTCGCGAACCTGCTCTTCGGGGACGTCTCTCCGGGCGGCAAGCTGCCCTTCACCTGGCCCCGGACCGTCGGGCAGGTCCCGATGATCCTGGGGCACACGACGTCGCACGAGCCGGAGAAGCAGGACCAGCGCTACTGGGACGAGGAGAGCACTCCGCTGTTCCCGTTCGGGCACGGGCTGTCCTACGGGCGCTTCGACTACACCGGCCTGACCGTCGAGGACGGGACGGTGGGCGTGAGCGTCACCAACACCTCCGACCGCGACGCCGACGAGGTCGTGCAGGTCTACGTGCACCAGCGGCACGGCACGGCGTCCCGACCGGTGCGTGAGCTGAAGGGGTTCGAGCGGGTGGCCCTGGCCGCGGGGGAGACCCGGGCCCTGACGTTCCCGTTAGGCCCCGACGAGCTGCGCTACTGGAACGCCGGTGTGCGCGACTGGGTCAACGACCCGAGCACGTTCGACGTCTGGGTCGGCGGCAGCTCGAGGGCGGAGCTCACCACCACCTTCACGGTGCCGGCGGGCGGTGGCCCCGCAGGGACGGTGTGAGCACGGCGACCGCCACGACGGCCAGGAACGACGCCAGCCCGCCGAGCAGGGCGCTGGTCGCGCCGGACGTGTAGGACGCGACCAGTCCGGCCCGCGCGTTGCCGAGCTGGGGGCCCGAGACGCCGACGAGGTAGTCCAGGGCGTTCACCCGTCCCCGCAGTCCGTCCGGGACGGCGTGCTGCACGATGCTCGTCCGCGAGACCACGGTGACCGTGTCGGCGGCACCCGCCACCGCGAGGCAGGCCAGCGCCACCGAAAGCGACGTGGACAGGCCGAAGGCGGCCAGGCCCAGTGCCCAGACCGCGGCCGAGACGAGCATCAGCCGGCCCTGGCGCGGGCTCGAGGTCACCCGGCCGGACAGGGCTCCGGCGACGATGCCGCCGAGACCGATGGCCGGGGCGAACAGGCCGAGTGTGACCGGCGAGCCGCCGTACACCTGGTCGTTGACGACCGGGAACAGGGCGAGCGGCATCGCGAGCACGGTAGCGGCGAGGTCCGTGGCGAATGCGCCCAGCAGCACCGGGCTGCGCAGCACGAGCCGCACGCCGGCGCCCAGCCCGCCCAGGACCGGACCTCCGACCGCTCCGTGGTCCGGTCGCATCGGCGGGAGCCGCGCCACGCCGGACAGCGCGGCCACGAACGTGAGCGCGTCCAGGAGGAAGCAGGCCTCGACGCCGAGCGCGACGGTGACGAGACCGGCGACCACGGGTCCGGCGAGCAGGCTGACCTGGTCGCCGAGCCGGGACAGCGCGAGGCCGGCGCCGAGACGTGACGGCTCGAGGAGCCGGGCCGTGAAGGAGCGGTTGGCCGGTGCTCCGAGGGCGCCGAGGCCGGTCTGCAGGCCGGCGACGACGTAGAGCGCCGGGACCGAGGCCGTGCCGGTGAGCACCAGCGCCGCGAGGGAGACCGAGCCCACGAGCTGGCCCACCCGGGAACGCAGCACGAGCACGCGACGGTCCGTCCGGTCGGCCAGTGAGCCGCCGAGCAGCGCGCCCGCGACGGTCGCGACCAGCTGCACGAGGGCCACGCCGCCGACCAGCGCCGGACGGTGGGTGCTGACCCAGAGGTAGTAGAGCAGCGCGAACGCGGTCAGCTGGCTGCCCAGGGACGACAGCGCCGACCCCAGCCACCAGCCGCGGAACTGCGGGTTCTCGGTCAGCGGGCGGGTGTCGAGCAGGACCCCGCGCAGGGTCACGGACGCATCAGGTTGGCGAGCAGCCGCTCCGCGAACGGCCGGCGGTCCATCGCGGCGCGGAGGTCCTGGGCCACCCGGGACGGCGGGTAGGGCAGCTCGTCCTCGAGCTCGGCCAGCGCGGCCTCGGTCGCGTCCCACTCGGCGCGCAGCGCGGGTACGACGTCCCGGCCGGCCGGCGTGAGGTGGACCAGCCGGCTGCGCGCGTCCGCACCGGGCTCCGAGGAGACGAGGCCCGCCCCGCGCATCTGGGTCACCGACTGGCTCATCGCCGAGTGGCTCACCCCGCACTCGTCGGCCAGCCGCTTGATCGTCATCGGCCCGGCGGTGTCCAGGAACATCAGGGCCATGCTGAAGCGCGGCCGGACGCCCTGGACGCCGAGGGTCTCGTAGGCCTCGGCGATGCCGCGGTCGAGCTCGCCGAGGACCGCGAACAGGGGACGCCAGCGGCTCGGGAGCTGGTCGCGGAGGCTGGGGGAGTCGGTCACCCGGTCAATGTAACAGTGCTTATGTATCTGGGTTCAAGCGTCCGGCCCGGCTCGACGCGGGACCCAGTCCTGGAGCAGGGCGATCGTCTGGTCACCGGGCACCGGTCGTGCAAGCAGGTAGCCCTGGGCGAAGTCGCAGCCGAGCTCGGTGACCCGGCGGTGCTGGTCGGGGGTCTCTACGCCCTCCGCGCAGACCTGCAGGCCGAACGCGGCACCGAGCCCGATCACCGCCTGAACGACCGCCTCGCCGCGGGTGCCCTCGCCCAGGAACGACCGGTCGATCTTGAGCACATCGACCACCGGGAACCGCTGGAGGTAGCTCAGCGAGCTGTAGCCGGTGCCGAAGTCGTCGATGAGCAGGGTCACGCCCGCGTCCCGCAGCCGGGAGAGGGTGTCCTGGGTGGTCTTGTCGTCGTCGACGAAGATCGACTCGGTGATCTCCAGGCCCAGCAGCCGCGGTTCCAGGCTCTCCTGCTCCAGCGTGGTCAGCACCTGGTCGAGGTAGGTGTGGCTGCGCAGCTCGTGCGCGCTGGCGTTCACCCGGACGCCGACCTCCCTGACCCGCTGCCAGGTCACCGCGCGGCGCACGGCGCCCCGCAGGACCACCGCCCCGAGCTCACCGATCAGACCGGTCTCCTCGGCGACCGGGATGAACACGTCCGGGGGGACCCGCTCCCCGGTGTCGTTGGTCCAGCGGGCCAGCGCCTCCATCGCGACCACCTGCCCGGTGGCCAGGTCCACGATCGGCTGGTAGTCGATGTCGAGACCGTCGCTGCGCACCGCGGACCGCAGCTCGCCGGCGACGTTGATCCGGCCGAGCACGTCGCCGCGCATCGCCTCGTCGAATATCCGGTAGGTGCCGGGACGGTCGCGCTTGGCGCGGTACATCGCGATGTCTGCCTCGCTGAGCAGCCCGGCGGTGCTGGCCTCGCCCGCCACCGCGAGGGCCACCCCGACGCTGGCCGACAGGCTCACCCGCCGGTCGCCGAGCTGGACGGAGGTCGCGCACTGCTCGAGCAGCGCCTCCGCCACGAACGCGACGTCCTGCTCGCTGCTGACCTCCTCGCAGACCACCACGAACTCGTCGCCGCCGAGCCGGGCGACGGTGTCGCCGTCGCGCACGACTCGCTCGAAGCGCACCGCCAGCTCGGTCAGCAGGTCGTCGCCGCTCCCGTGCCCGAGCGAGTCGTTGACCGTCTTGAAGTCGTCGAGGTCGAGCAGCAGCACCGCCAGCATCGAGCCCCGGCGGGCGGAGCGGCCCAGGGCGTTGTCGATCCGGTCGCGCACCAGGGCCCGGTTGGGCAGTCCGGTCAGCGGGTCGTGCAGCGCCTGGTGCTGCAGCTGCGCCTCCAGCTCCTGCCGTCGTACGGCGGCACCGAGGGTCGCCGCGACCGACTCCACGAAGGCGATGTCGTCCTCGGTCCAGTGCCGGGGGTCGGTGCCGGAGGCGCCCACGATGCCCCACGGGTGCTCGCCCCCGGGAATCGGGCAGCACAGTGCGGAACGCATGCCGTACTGCGTGGTGGCGGTGACGTGCGGGAAGGACGGGTCGTCGATGACGTCGTCGGTGTAGATCAGCTCGTTGCGGACCAGGGCTCGGCCGGTGAGGGAGTCGTCGTCGAGCTCGAGCACGACCGGCAGCCAGTCGATCAGCGAGGACGCCACCATCTCGGAGCGGAGCCCGTCCTCGGAGCGCTGGAGGACTCCCGCGACCAGGGCCGGGTAGCGGGCGTGGACGAGGTCGACCGCTTCGTGCATCAGGTCCGACAGCGACATCGTGAGCGCCTGCCGACCCAGCTCGGTGACGGCGCGCTGCTCCTGGGCGCGGACCAGGCTGGCCTCCTCCTGGCGGACGCGGACCCGCAGGTCGCGCTGCACGGTGGCCAGGGCGAGCGGGGTGCCGTCCGAGGACCGGGTGACCAGGAAGGAGTTGGCCGAGACGGGGATCTCCTCACCCGTCCCGAAGTGCCGTAGCGACGTCTCGCCCTCCCAGAAGCCGTCGGCCCGCACGCCGTCCTCGATCTCCTGGGACTTGGCGCGGCCGCTGTCGGTGAAGTAGTCGGCGGTCGGGCGGCCGAGGACCTCGCCGTCGTGCTCGAGCCCGACCAGCTCCCGCCCGGCCTTGTTGACGAAGACGACCTGGCCGTCGAGGTCCGCGATCGCGATGAAGTCCTTGGACAGCTCGATGAGCGCCACGAACTGCTCGTTGAGCGCGGCGGTCCCGGTGAGCCCCCGGTGCAGCACGCCCGCGTCGGCGAAGGTGAGCACGCAGACCGCGTCCGGCGGGCCGTCCCGGTCGGAGTCGACCGGGCCGGCTGCGACGGACCAGGTCCGGCCGTTCATCAGGGTGGAGCCCCCGGACGCCTGCCCGGTCAGGGCCTGCCGGATCACCCCGATGACCGTGTCGTTGTCGATCAGGTCCGACACGACGCGGCCGACCCAGTCCTCGCGGGCGTAGCCGAGCTGGTCGACGAGGGCGCCGTCGAGGGCCAGCACCACCTCGTCGGGGCCGACGAGACCGATGATCGCGGGGGCGTGCTCGGACAGCAGAGACGTCGCGGCCTGGCGAAGGATCGCGACCGGGTCTGCGGGTGAGCGGTCTCCCCCGTTCGGCACGGTCCCAGGGTCCCCGCCTGCGCGGGCGCCCGCAACCGAATCGCACATTTCGGCCCGGCCCGGCCAGGCCCGTCTCGTCGCGCCGGTCGGGCGAGCGATCAGATCCAGCGGGTGAACCAGATCCGGTCGAGCCACTGCGACGTGGTGATCAGGTCACCGACGTAGATCGGCCAGAACCAGGCGAAGTTGACGACCACCAGCACCACGAACGCCCCGGCGAAGGAGGTGCCCCACATCCGCCGGCGGTACGACGCCCGCTCGCCGCCCAGCATCGTGCCGAGGCACAGCGTGATGGCCAGGATCGTGAACGGGATGATGGCGATCGCGTAGTAGGAGAAGATCGGCCGGTCGTCGTTGGGGATCCAGGGCAGCCACGACGCGAGGACGCCGACGACCGCCAGGCCGAAGCGCCAGTCGCGCTTCCCGATCCAGCCGTAGACGGCGTACACCAGAGCGACCACGCCGCCCCACCACAGCGCCGGCGTGCCGAGCAGCAGCTCCTGGCGCAGGCAGGTGCTCCCGGCGACGGCCCGGCAGCCCTGGACGCCGGGCTTGATGCCCAGGTCGGCCTGCACGCCGACGGGGCGGTTCAGCAGCAGCCAGCCCTGCGGCTTGGACTGGTAGACGTGCTTGGCCCCGTCGAGGAACTTGGTGTGGAACGCGTAGACGTCGTGGTGGTAGTGCCACAGCGAGCGCAGCGATTGGAACAGCTCCGGGAAGAACCCGTGTGCGTCCTTCTTCAGGTAGTTCCCCCAGTAAGGGCCGTACTGCGTGTCCGAGAGCGCCTTCTCGTAGTCCTCCGCGTGCAGCAGCCAGCCGGTCCACGTCGCGACGTACACGACGAGGGCGACCACGACGAGGTAGCCGAACGCCGGCAGCGCGTCCGCGAACAGCGAACGGAGCCGGGGCCAGCGCACCCCGATGGACCGGCGGGCGCCGGCGTCCCAGAGCCAGACCAGGATCCCGAAGGCCGCGAGCGGGAAGATCGCGTTCCACTTCGTGGCGCAGGCCAGGCCGAAGAGCACACCCGCGCCGAGCCGCCAGGGTCGCCACAGCAGGGCCCGCACCGGACCCCAGTCCGACGACGTCATCGGCTGGTCGGTGGTCACCAGCCGGGCCAGCCGGGCGCGGCCCCAGTCCCGGTCGGCGACCAAACAGGCCACCGCGCTGAGCAGGAAGAAGGCCAGGAAGATGTCGAGCAGCGCGAGCCGGGAGAGAACGAACTCCAGGCCGTCGAAGCACAGCAGCAGGCCGGCGACGCAGCCCAGCAGGGTCGAGCCGGTGAGCCGGCGGGCGAGCCGCACCATCACCGCCACCATCAGCGTCCCGACGACGGCCGACGCGACGCGCCAGCCGAACGGGTCCATCCCGAAGAGCTCCTCGCCGAGGCCGATCAGCCACTTGCCGGTCTCCGGGTGCACGACCATGCTCGGCGAGCTGGTCCACAGCCCGTGCAGGTTCCCGGCGAGGATCTTCTCGTTGGCGTCGCTGACGTAGCCGGTGACGTAGCCGTGGTGCCACAGTGACCAGGCGTCCTTGGCGTAGTAGGTCTCGTCGAAGAGGAAGGCGTTCGGCCGGCCGAGCTGCCACAGCCGCAGGAACCCCGCGAGGAGCGTCACCGCGAGGGTGGCCAGCCAGCTCGTCCGCCGGTCGTTGCCGCGGATCGCGGGTGCGAGCCGACGGCGTGCGCTGGGCACAGCCCGGTCGTCCGCCGTCGTCGAGAGCCCCTCGGCTCGGCGAGGCGGCTGCTGCACGGCGGTCACGGCGCCACTGTACGTACCCCCGGCACGCCGCTCGCCCAGCCTGCGCGATGATCGGGCCATGAACGAGGGAGCCCGCGAGGCGCACGAGCACGGCGTGCTGGTGCTGGCCGGGACGCCCATCGGCCGGGTCGCCGACGCACCCCCGCGGCTCGCCGAGGAGCTCTCCACCGCCGACGTCGTCGCGGCCGAGGACACCCGCCGGCTGCGGCGGTTGACCGCGGAGCTCGGGGTCACCGTGTCCGGCCGCGTGGTGTCCTACTTCGAGGGCAACGAGGCCTCGCGCACCCCGGTGCTCGTCGAGGCCCTGCTGGCCGGCGAGCGGGTGCTGCTGGTCACCGACGCCGGGATGCCGTCGGTGTCCGACCCGGGCTACCGGCTCGTCGCGGCGGCCGTCGAGCACGGGATCACCGTGACCTCCGTGCCGGGGCCGTCCGCGGTGCTGACCGCGCTCGCGGTGTCCGGGCTGCCCGTCGACCGGTTCTGCTTCGAGGGCTTCCTGCCCCGCAAGGCGGGCGAGCGCGGCCGGACCCTCGCCGCGTTGGCCGACGAGCGTCGCACGATGGTGTTCTTCGAGGCACCGCACCGCACCGAGGCCGCACTGGCCGCGATGGCCGGGGCGTTCGGCGGCGACCGTCGAGCGGCGGTGTGCCGGGAGCTGACCAAGACCCACGAAGAGGTACGACGGGCGGGGCTGGCCGATCTCGTCGCCTGGGCGGCCGACGGAGTCCGGGGTGAGGTGACGATCGTCGTGGAGGGCCGCGCCGACGTGGTCGACGTACCCACGGACGCGGCGTCGCTGGCCGCCCTGGTCACCGAGGAGGAGGCCACCGGGTCGACCCGCAAGGAGGCGATCCTCGACGTCGCCCGTCGGGCCGGTCTGCCCAAGCGGGTCGTCTACGACGCCGTGCACAAGCCCCGCCCGGACGGGCCGAGGCCGTGACCGGACCCACCCGCAGCCGTCACGGCGGGGGCCGGGACCGCAGCCGGCCGCCGGCGCCGGAGCCGCTGCCCCACCCGGTGGTCGACAACCACTGCCACCTCGACATCGCCGACGGGCCCGAGGGCTCGTGGCTGCCCACCCAGGATGCTCTCGCGCAGGCCGCTGCCGTCGGGGTCACCTGGATCGTGCAGATCGGCTGCGACCTCCCCGGCGCCCGGTGGGCCGTCGAGGCTGCGGCCACCCACGACGCGATCGTCGCCGGGGTGGCCCTGCACCCCAACGAGGCGCCGCTGCTCGCGGAGCGAGGTGAGCTCGAGGCGGCCCTGGCCGAGATCGAGGTGCTGGCCGGCTCGGGGGACCGGGTGCGGGCCGTGGGGGAGACCGGGCTCGACTACTTCCGCACCGGCGAGGACGGCCGGGCGGCCCAGCAGCTGTCCTTCCGGCGGCACGTCGACCTCGCCAAGCGGCTGGACCGGACCCTGGTGATCCACGACCGGGACGCCCACGACGACGTGCTGCGGATCCTCGACGAGGAGGGCGTCCCGGACCGGTTCGTCATGCACTGCTTCTCCGGTGACGCGGAGTTCGCCCGGGCCTGCCTGGACCGCGGGGCGTGGCTGTCGTTCGCCGGAACCGTGACCTTCAAGAACGCCGAGCCGCTGCGGGAGGCGCTGCGCGTCGTCCCACGGGACCGGGTGCTGGTGGAGACCGATGCGCCGTACCTCACGCCGATGCCGCACCGCGGTCGTCCGAACGCGTCGTACCTCGTGCCGTTGACGATGCGGTCGATGGCCGCGACCCGCGGGGACGAACTCGCGGACCTGTGCGCCGCGGTCGACGCCAACACCGACGTGGCTTTCGGAGGCTCCTGGTGACCGGCTGGTGACCGACGTGACTACGCGCGAGTAGCACGAAAGGACTAGGCCACTGACGAGCGGCGCGTGATCTGCCGCACGTGAAATCCGCCAAAAGGGTACAAAAGTCCAGGATTATTTGGCGCTGGCCGGTGCGGTCCGTATGGTCCTGTGCTTGTTGGCCGGGAGCGGGGAAGTTCTCGGACGACAGCCACGGGGCCCTTTGCACCACCACCCGGTCGACCGACCGCAGGTGAGCCGAGGGCCGTCGCGTTGTGGGGCCCGACCGGTCCCGGCGTGAGCGCTGTCGCCCCCGTGGACCGGAGAGCACCACCATTGGAGAAGCGTGCGGAGCACAGTCGCACTTCTGACCAGGAGCAAGGTCGCACTGGCCGCCCTCATCGGCGCCGTCGTCCTTGCCGTCGCAGCCACCGGCGTCGGCTACGCCGCCATGAGCAAGACCGTGACCCTCTCGGTCGACGGTCGGACCCAGCAGGTCCGCACCTTCGCCGGCAGCGTCTCCGACGTGCTGGGGGCCGAGGGCATCTCGATCGGTGACCACGACGTCGTCGCACCGGGTCCCACCTCCACCCTCGCAGACGGAGCCACCATCGCGGTGAAGTACGGCCGCCCCCTCGACGTCGTGGTCGACGGGAAGAGCAGCCGCTACTGGGTGACCGCGACCAACGTGGCCAGCGCGCTCGACCAGGTCGGCCTCCGGTTCTCCGGCGCCGACCTGTCCGCGAGCCGCGGCGCCGACATCGGCCGCACCGGCATCGACCTCGCCGTCGTCACCCCCAAGACCGTGACGGTCAAAGTGGGCGACGAGGCGAAGAAGAAGATCGAGGTCACCGCGCTCACCGTCGGTGACGCGCTCAAGGAGCTCGGCACACCGGCCGACGGCAACGACAAGGTCAAGCCCGGCCTCGGCACCACGCTCGAGGACGGCGACAAGCTGACGCTGACCAAGGTCCGTGTCGTCCAGCGCAAGGTGCGCGAGTCCATCGACGCCGGCACCGTGAAGCGCCAGGACTCCAGCCTCTACACCGACCAGTCGAAGACCGTGCGCGCCGCCGTCGACGGCACCCGCACCGTGGTCTACAAGGTCACCTTCGAGAACGGCGAGCGGGTCAAGCGCAAGGCGCTGAGCAGCGACGTCGCGCGCCGGCCGGTCGCCGGCCTCGTCCTGGTCGGCACCAAGGACCGCCCGGCACCCGTGGCGGCCAGCACGCCGAACTACGCCGGCGGCAGCAGCGCCTGGGACCGGATCGCCGGGTGCGAGTCGGGTGGCAACTGGGCCGCGAACACCGGCAACGGCTACTACGGCGGTCTGCAGTTCAACCTGGGCACCTGGGCCGCGTACGGCGGCTCCGGCCGGCCGGACCAGAACAGCCGCAGCGCCCAGATCGCGGTCGCCGAGCGGGTCCGCGCCGCCGAGGGTGGCTACGGCGCCTGGCCGGTGTGCGGAGCGCGGGGCTGAGGTACACAGATAGGGTCGCCCCCGTGTCGGGCGACGAGAGCATCTCCTCCGCCGGTCCGAGGTTTCTCGGGCCGGCGGAGGTGCGTCTGCTCGCGGAGAACCTCGGTCTGCGGCCCACCAAGCAGCGCGGGCAGAACTTCGTCATCGACCCCAACACCGTGCGTCGGATCGTGCGCGCCTCCGGCGTCGACGGCGCCGACGTGGTCCTCGAGGTCGGCCCCGGTCTCGGCTCGCTGACCCTCGCGCTGCTCGAGACGGTCTCCCGCGTCGTGGCCGTCGAGCTCGACCCCGTGCTCGCCGCGGCCCTGCCCGGAACCATCGCGGCCTACGCCCCCGACCTGGCGCACCGCTGCGAGGTGGTCGAGGCGGATGCACTGCGCGTCACCTCGATCCCCGGGCCGCCGCCCACGGCGTTGGTCGCGAACCTGCCCTACAACGTCTCGGTGCCGGTGCTGCTGCACCTGATGACACTGCTGCCCTCCCTGCGGCACGGCCTGGTGATGGTGCAGGCCGAGGTGGCCGACCGGCTGGCCGCCCCACCCGGGTCGCGCACGTACGGCGTGCCGTCGGTCAAGGCCGCCTGGTTCGCGGAGGTGCGCCGGGCCGGGTCGGTCGGCCGCAACGTCTTCTGGCCGATGCCGAACGTCGACTCGGGCCTGGTGGCCTGGACGCACCGCGACCCACCGGCCGTCTCCGCGACCCGCGAGGACGTCTTCCGGGTCGTGGACGCCGCGTTCGCCCAGCGGCGCAAGATGCTCCGCTCCACCCTCAAGGACCTGGCGGGCTCCGCCGCTGCCGCCGAGGCCGCGCTGGCGCACGCCGGCGTCGACCCGATGGCCCGGGGCGAGTCGATCGGCGTCGAGCAGTTCGCACTGATCGCCGAAGGGCTGAACCTGTGACGCTCCCGCTGCGGGTCACCGTCAGCGCGCCGGCCAAGATCAACCTCTGCCTCGGCGTGGGTCCGGCGCGCGTCGACGGGTTCCACCCCCTCGCGACGGTCTACCAGGCGATCGGCCTGCACGACCGGGTCACCGCCTCGCACGCGCCGTCCTCCGCCTCCGAGGACGTGACGGTCTCGGTCACCGCCGAGGACCGGATCAGCCTGGACGAGGTACCCCTGGACGGGACGAACATCGCGGTCCGGGCCGCCCGGCTGCTGGCCGGGCACCACGGCGTCGAGCGGGGGGTCACCCTCGCGATCGACAAGGGCATCCCGGTCGCGGGCGGGATGGCCGGCGGCAGTGCCGACGCGGCCGCGACCCTGCTGGCCTGCGACCACCTCTGGCGGCTGCACACACCCCGCGAGGAGCTGATCGCGCTGGCGGCCGAGCTCGGCAGCGACGTGCCCTTCGCCCTCGTCGGCGGGACCGCGATCGGCTCCGGCCGGGGCGAGGTCGTCACCCCGCTGATGACTCGCGGCACGTACTGGTGGGTGGTGCTCGAGTCCCCCATGGGGCTGTCCACGCCCGCCGTCTACGGCGAGTTCGACCAGCTGCGCGGCCGGCACCACGTCGGCGACCCCGAGATCCCGGACGCCCTCATGCAGGCGCTCCGCACGCACGACGTGCCGGCGCTGGGCCGGCACCTGACCAACGACCTCCAGGCGGCCGCACTGCGGCTGCGACCCGAGCTCCGGGCGGCCCTGGAACGCGGGCCTGTCGTGTCCGCGGTCGGGGCGGTGCTCTCCGGCTCCGGGCCGACCTGCCTGTTCCTCTGCGAGAGCGAGGCGCACGCCGCCGTCGTCTCCGCGGGCTTGCGCTCCGCAGGCCTCACGTCCCTCTCCTCCGCGCCCGGGCCCGTGCCCGGCGCCCGCCTCCTCCCCGACGGGAAACACTGACATGGCAGCCCCGACCAACCTGGTCAGCCTCGAACGCGTCCACAAGGCGTACGGCGTCCGCCCCCTCTTCGACGGCGTCAGCCTCGGGGTCGGCACCGGCGAGCGCATCGGCGTCGTCGGCCGCAACGGCGACGGCAAGACCACCCTGCTCAAGCTCATCGGCGGGCTCGAGCAGCCCGACGACGGCCGCGTCTCCCGCAACCGCGGCCTGCACCTGGGCTTCCTCACCCAGGGCGACGACCTCGACCCGGCGGCCACCGTCCGCGAGGCCGTGCTCGAGGGTCGGGCCGAGCACGAGTGGGCGGCCGACTCCGCGACCCGCGAGGTCGTCGAGGTGCTGCTGGCCGGCGTCCCGCTGGACCGCGTCGTCGAGGGCCTCTCGGGCGGTGAGCGGCGCCGCTGCTCCCTGGCCCGGCTGCTGCTCGGTGACCACGACCTCATTGTCCTCGACGAGCCCACCAACCACCTCGACGTCGAGGCCGTGGCCTGGCTGGCCCAGCACCTGGCGCGACGTACCTCCGCGCTCGTGGTCGTCACGCACGATCGGTGGTTCCTCGATGCCGTCTGCACCGCGACCTGGGAGGTGCACGACGGCGTCGTCGACGTGTACGACGGCGGCTACGCCGCGTTCGTGCTGGCCAAGGCCGAGCGCCAGCGGCAGGCGGCCGCCTCGGAGTCGCGCCGACAGAACCTGATGCGCAAGGAGCTCGCCTGGCTGCGCCGCGGGGCCCCGGCGCGCACCTCGAAGCCGAAGTTCCGGATGGACGCGGCGTCCGCCCTCATCGAGGACGAGCCGCCGCCGCGCGACCGCCTCGAGCTGCAGCGGTTCGCGACCCAGCGGCTCGGCAAGGACGTCGTCGACCTCGAGGACGTCGACCTGGTGCGCGGCGAGAAGACGCTGCTCACCCAGGCGACCTGGCGGCTCGGTCCCGGTGACCGGTTCGGCCTGGTCGGCGTCAACGGAGCCGGCAAGACCTCGGTGCTGCGACTGGTCGCCGGCGAGCTCACGCCGTCCAAGGGTCGCGTGAAGCAGGGCCGGACCGTCGCGCTGGAGCACCTCACCCAGGCCCTTGACCAGCTCGACCCGACCGACCGGGTGCTCGACTCGGTCGAGAAGGTGCAGCGGGTCACCAAGCTGGCCGGGCAGGCCGGCGAGATCACCGCGTCCTCCATGCTCGAGCGGTTCGGGTTCACCGGCGACCGGCTGACCGCCAGGATCGGCGACCTGTCCGGCGGCGAGCGGCGGCGCTTCCAGATGCTGCGGCTGCTGCTCTCGGAGCCCAACGTGCTGCTGCTCGACGAGCCCACCAACGACCTGGACATCGAGACGCTGACGGTCTTGGAGGACTTCCTCGACGGCTGGCCCGGGACGCTGGTGGTCGTGTCGCACGACCGCTACTTCCTCGAGCGGGTCACCGACGCGACGTACGCCCTGCTGGGCGACGGCCAGGTCTCGATGCTGCCGCGGGGCGTGGAGGAGTACCTCGAGCGCCGCGCTGCCGCGCTGGCCGCCTCGACCGACCCCGGCCACTCCGGCGCGGGCGCCACGGCCCCCAAGGCGTCGGCCGCCGAGACCCGGGACGCCCGCAAGGCGGTCGCGCGGATCGAGAAGCAGCTGGCGAAGCTGATCGCGCGGGAGCAGGCACTGCACGTCGACCTGGTCGAGCACGCCGCCGACTACGAGCGCCTCACCGCCGTCGACGTCGAGCTGCGGGACATCGCCGGCCGCCGGGACAGCCTCGAAGAGGAGTGGCTCCTCGCCGCCGGCGTCCTGGAAGGTTGAGCCGGTTCTTGAATGCCGTTGAGCCGGGCCTCGTGCGCACACGAAGCCCGGCTCAACGGTAGTTCAGACCCGGGTCAACCAGCGTTGTCGGGGACTAGCCGAGGTTGTTGTCGGAGAGGAACTCCTCCGCGACGCTCTTGTAGCTCTTCTTGTCCACGGCCACCTCGGAGAGGTACTTCGTGAGGTCCTCGGTGGTCAGTGCGTCGGACACGGCGTCGAGAGTGGACTCGACGTCGCCCTTGACCTTGGACGAGGTGAGCACCGGCGTGATGTTCTGCGCCAGGAACAGGTTCTTCGTGTCGTCGAGGACCACCAGCTTGTCGGTGGTGATCGTCGAGTCGGTGGAGAAGATGTTCGCGACCTGGATCTGGTCCTTCTTCAGCGCCGCCTTGGTCAGCGGGCCGCCCGGGTCGAGAGCCTTGAACGACTTGAAGGTGATCCCGTAGACCTTCTTGAGGCCGACGACGCCCTGGTAGCGGGTCTTGAACTCCGGACCGGCCCCGAGGGCGAGCTTGTTCGCCACGGCCTTGAGGTCGTCGATCGACTTCAGGTTGTACTTGCTGGCCGTGTCGGAGGTGACCGTCAGGGTGTCCTTGTCCTCCGCGGGGGAGGACTTGAGGATCTTCAGGCCGCTGGGCAGCAGCTTCTCGAGGGCCTGGTCGACCTGGTCGGTGGTAGTGACGCCCTGCGCGACGGTGCCGTTGGGGGACAGCGCCGCGAGGAACGCGCCGTTGTACTCCGGGATCATGTCGATCGACCCGTCCTTGAGCGCCTTGAGGTAGAGCTCACGGGCGCCGATGTTGAACTTGCGGGTGACCGTGACGTCCTTGGCCTCGAGGGCCTGGGCGTACATCTCCGCCAGCAGCTGGTTCTCGGGGAAGTTGGCCGATCCGATCGTGATGGCGGGGGAGGAAGCGTCCCCGGTGCCGCCACCGGACGTCGGGTCACCCCCGCACGCACTCAGCGGCAGGATCGCCGCAACGACCACGGCGGCGGCCGCGAGCTTGGACTTCAGCATGGGTGGGACCTTTCGTCTGGCCGTCAGCGGGAGGTGCTGACGGCGGGGCTTTCCTGTGCGGGGCCTTCGGAGCGGGTACGACGGGAGCGGCGACCGCGCTGCTCGCGCACCCCCGGGGAGACGACGGCGCGCTCGACGCCGGCGCCGAGGTAGTCCAGGGCGATCGCGAGCAGGGCGACCATGATCGCGCCGGCCAGGATCTGGTCGTACTCGTTGCGGTTGAGGCCGTCGATCAGCAGGCGACCCAGGCCGCCGAAGCTGGCGTAGGCCGCGATCGTCGCGGTCGCGCAGACCTGGAGCATCGCGCTGCGCAGGCCGCCTAAGATCAGCGGGAGCGCCATCGGCACCTCGGCCTTGAGCAGCACCTGCATCGGTCGCATGCCCATGCCCACGGCGGCGTCGACGGCCGCCCGGTCCACCGAGCGGATCCCGGCGTAGGTCTGGGCCAGGATCGGTGGGATGGCCAGCACCACGAGGGCGGCGATCGCCGCCCAGAGGTAGACGCCCAGGGTGACGACCAGGAGCAGGACCAGACCGAACGTGGGCAGGGACCGTCCGAGGTTGCCGAGGCCGATGGCGATGAAGGCGCCCTTGTTGGTGTGCCCGATCAGCAGGCCGAGCGGCAGGGCGATCAGCGCGCTGATGACCAGGGCGGCCAGCGTGTAGCCGACGTGCTGGGCCAGGCGCTCCGGGATCGAGGAGTCTCCGGAGAGGTGCCAGTTGGCGCCGTCGAACAGGTAGCCGAAGTAGTTCAGCATCGGGACGGGCGCGACAATGCTCATGTGGACGCCCCCACCCGGGTCCAGGGAGTGACCCGGCGCTGGAGCAGGACGAGCCCGACGTCGCACACAGCGGCCAGCAGCATCGAGAGCACGATGCCGATGATGATCGGCTCGGTGAAGCCGAGCTGGAAGCCGCTGGTGAACAGGTTGCCGAGACCGCCGGACCCGACCAGGGCGCCGACGCTGACCAGGCTGATGTTGGCGACCGTCGCGACTCTCAGCCCGGCGAACAGGACCGGCGCAGCCATCGGGAGCTCGACGCCGATGAGCTGGCGGAGCGGCCGGTAGCCCAGGGCGCGGGCGGCCTGGGTGGTCTGGCCCTGCACGGAGATGAGCGCGTCCGCCACGGTCCGGGACAGCAGGGCCAGCGTGTAGAGGGAGAGCCCGACCAGCACGTTGATGGGCGAGAGCACCCCCACACCGAGGATGCCCGGGATCATCAGGAACAGCGCCAGCGACGGGATCGAGTAGATGATCGCGCCCACGTTGTTGACGGGTTGCAGGAAGACGTTCTTGCGGACCGCGAGGTAGCCGATCGGCAGGGCCAGGCCCGCGCCGACCACGATCGGGATGAGCGACAGCCACAGGTGCTGCACGAGGTCCGACACGATGTCGGAGTAGTTGTTGCCGATGTAGGTGATCACGGCCGGCTCACCGCTCGGACTCGCGCCGCAGGGCGGTCAGGTGGCGAGCCACGGCCTCGTGCGCCACGACCCCGTCGGCCACGCCGTTCGCATCGACCCGCACGGCGGCTCCGGCCGGCGAGGTGATCGCCAAGTCGGTCACCAGGCGCACGGAGTCCTCGACGGTGAACGTCGAGGGCAGCGGCTGCCGGGACCCGCTGACGTCCCAGCCCTCCGGTCGGCCCTCGTCGTCCAGCACGAGTCGGGCGCCCGAGCGGTCGACGTACGCCGAGACCGGCTCGACCTCGAGCCGGCCGGCGTCCACGAACGACAGGGCCCGAAAGCCGCGGTCGCGGCCGACGAAGTCGGCGACGAACTCGTCGGCGGGGTTGTCCAGGAGGTCCTGGGGGGAACCGACCTGGGCGAGCTTGCCGCCGACGCGGAAGATCGCGACATTGTCGCCGAGCTTGATGGCCTCGTCGATGTCGTGGGTGACGAACGCGATCGTCTTGCCGAGCTCGGCCTGCAGCCGCAGGAACTCCTTCTGCAGCCCGTCACGCACGATCGGGTCGACGGCGCTGAACGGCTCGTCCATCAGCATGACGGGCGGGTCGGCGGCCAGGGCGCGCGCGACGCCGACGCGCTGCTGCTGACCACCGGAGAGCTGGGACGGGTAGCGGTTGGCCATCGACTCGTCGAGCCCGACCCGGTCGAGCAGCGCCACGGCCTCCTCACGGGCCTGCTTCTTGTTGACGCCGTTGAGCAGCGGCACGGTCGCGATGTTGTCGGCGATCGTGCGGTGCGGGAACAGCCCCGCGTGCTGGATGACGTAGCCGATCTTGCGGCGCAGCAGGGCGGCGTCCTGCTGCGTGACGTCCTCGCCGTCGATCGAGATGACCCCGGAGGTCGGCTCGATGGTCCGGTTGATCATCCGTAGGCTGGTGGTCTTGCCGCAGCCGGACGGACCGACGAACACGGTGATCTGCCCGGTCGGCAGCTCGAGCGACAGGTTCTCGACGGCCACCGTGCCACCGGGAAATGTCTTGGTCACCTCGTCGAACGTGATCATCGAGCTCTCCGAACTTCAGTCGTCACGGGGGATTAACCTAGTGGATCGGTAGGAATTCAGGGAGTCTCGCGCGCACGGTGAGACGCCGCGCTGTGGTCCGCGTGGAGTACGTCGTGTGCCCAACCTATGCACAGACCATGCACGAGCGCACCGACATCCCGGCCGAACGGACGATCCGTTACCTGGTCGTTGAGGAGCTCAGAAGCCTTGTGCAACACCAGTCGCAGTCGTTCCGAGCCCACAGCGAGGTCCGGGCCGAGCAGTGTCGCGCGGTGCACCGCGAGCAGCTCGCAGGCGGTCACGTCCCGCAGGACGGCCAGCGCGTCGGCCAGTGCCTCGGCGCTCTCGAGGCCGAAGCTCTGCACGTCCTCCTGTCCGAGCGAGGTCTCCGTCGCCCCGAGCGAGGCGGGCGCCGCCGTACGTCTCGCGGCGTGCACCAGTCCGGCCGCACGCTTGTGCACCGCGACCAGACCCGCCTGGCGGCCCGGGTCGCCGGAGAGCTGGGCGGGCAGGCCGGTGACGCGGGGGTCGAGCATCCGGTGCAATCGGGCGGCACCGGTCTCCGCGAGGTGCAGCACCCCCAGGCGTACGGCGTCCAGGCCGGCCGACAGCTCGAAGCCGTCGAACCCGGCCGTGCCGAGGAACCGTCCGTCGACCAGCGCCGGGGAGGTGGTGATCCCGTCCAGGGCGCGCCCGACCGCCTCGTCGAGGTGGCCGACGACGCGCAGCAGGTGGCTCACGGCGGGGCCCGTCACCCGAAACGACACGGGAGCCTGGAGCATCCGGGGCGACAGCTCGTCGCCGGCGAGGTCGAGGAGCGTCGCGTGCACCGAGGCGAGCAGGTCGTCTCCGCGGACCAGCGCGGCGTCGTAGGGATCGCGCGGGGCCCGCACCAGCGCGACCTCGGCAGCTAGCACGGTCAGCGCCTGCGCCGCGGCCAGCCGGGCGTCCTGGGCGAGGAGCACCGCCCGAGCGGTCGTCACCGGGACGCCCTGCAGGAACGCGACACCCTCCTTCGCCCCCATCCGGTACGGCGCGACGCCCGCATCGGCCAGGGCCTCCGTGGCCGGCACCAGGACGCCACCCGCGTCGAGCGCGTCACCGGTCCCGGTGAGGAACCCGCCCAGGTGGGCGAGCGGGATGATCTCGCCGGCCGCGCCGTTGCCCGTCGCGGGGACGGCCGGGTGCAGGTCCGCGGCCAGTGCGGCGACGATCTGGTGCACCGACGCGGCCGACACGCCCGTCTCGGGGTCGAGCAGCGTGCGCAGCCGGGTGGCGAGCACCGCCCGCGCCGTACGCCGGTCGAGCCAGGGGGCGCCACCGGCCGAGCGGGCCAGCATCAGGTCGCCCTGGTAGTCCGGCTGGTCGGTCGCGCCGACCGCGAGGTGCGAGGCGAGCCCCATCCCGGTGGTCACGCCGTAGACCGGGCCCGCATCGGCCAGCGCCGCGAGCATGGTGGCGCGGGCGGCCTCGAGGCGGTCCAGCCAGCCGGCGTCGAGGGTCACGGCGGCGCCGTCGGCGACCGCGACGATCTCCGCGGGACCCAGGTCGTCGGGCGACGACAGGTGGACGGTCATCGGTAGCGCAACATCGTGCCGACGTCGCCGACCTCGGCGCGCTGCAGGATGAGGTGGGCGACCGCGACGTCGAGGATGGAGAGGCCGCGGTGCCACAGCAGGATCCGCTCGTCGTCGTGCTCCCGGCCCGGCTTCTGCCCCGAGACGACCTGCCCGAGCTCGGCGTACAACGTCTCCGGGCTCAGTGCACCGCTGTCCACCTGGGAGCGCAGCGCGCCGAACCGGCCGGACTGCGCCTCGCGCCAGTCGTCGACGACGACCTTGTCCATCACGTCGAGCAGGTCGTCCTCGACGGCGCTGACGGTGCCGTAGGGCACCACGAACGCGCCCGGCTTCACCGCCGCCGTGCGCAGCAGGGGAGCGGGCTCGGTCAGCCGGGTCGCCTCGACCAGGATGTCGGCGTCATCGAAGGCCTCCTCGACGGAGGCGACCACGCGGACCGGGGTGTCGGTCACCGCGCGCAGCTGCTCGCCGAACGCCTCGCGCGACTCCTCGCGGCGGCTGGTCACCCGGATCTCGTCGAGGTCGAAGATCGCGTCGAGCATCGTCACGTTGGAGAAGGCCGTGCCGCGGGCGCCGGCGTGGCCGAGGACCTTGCTGTCCGGCCGGGCGAGGTGCTTGGCCCCGACCGCGGTCATCGCACCGGTCCGGGCCTCGGTGATCAGCGTAGCGTCCATGACCGAGAGGGGTACGCCGGTGTACGGGTCGTAGAGCGTGGCCAGCCCGAGCTCGCTGGGCAGGCCGTGCTCGTAGTTCGGCACGAAGTCGCCGACGACCTTGATGCCGGACACCCCGTGCTCGCCCAGCGTGGACACGTGGCCGCGGAGCACGTTGAAGTGGCCTACCCCGCCGTTGTCCGGCACCAGGTGCACGCGCGGCTCGAAGACGGTCTCGCCGCGTCCGTGCGCGGCGACCACCGACTCCACGGCGTCGACGATCTCGGTGTTCGTCAGCCCCAGCTCGTCGACGTCGGGGCCGGACAGGAACCGCAACCAGATCTCGCGCATCAGGTCTCTCTCTCGAAGGGCAGCACCAGCGAACGCAGCAGGGTGGCCAGCCGTCGCTGATCGTCGATGTCCAGACCGGTGAGCAGGTCGCGCTCCCGGCGGAGCAGTCCGTCGAGGGCACCGTCGACGGTGCCGCGGCCGGCGCCGGTCAGCAGGACGAGCACGCCCCGGCGGTCTTTGGGGTCCGGCAGCCGCTCGACCAGCCCGCGGGCGGCGAGCCGGTCGACGCGGTTGGTCATCGTGCCGCTGGTCACCAGCGTCTCCCGGAGCAGCCGGCCCGGCGAGAGCTCGTACGGCGCGCCGGCGCGGCGCAGCGCGGCGAGCACGTCGAACTCCCAGGACTCCAGGTCGTGCTCGGCGAAGGCCTGCCGGCGGGCCCGGTCGAGGTGGTGGCCGAGGCGGGTGACCCGGCTCAGAACCTCCATCGGCCCGAGGTCGAGGTCGGCGCGCTCGCGCTGCCAGGCCTCGACGAGCCGGTCCACCTCGTCACGCATGCGCCCACGATAGCCGTCGAGATTCTTGACATCGAGAGACGTGCGGGCGCAAAGTTATCTTGACGTCAAGATACTTGGGGCTGCGATGCGGCACATGTGGGACCCCGACCGCTATCTCGTCTACGCCGACGAGCGCGGCCGTCCCTTCGTGGACCTGCTCGCGCGAGTCGGGGCGGAGGCGCCGGCCCGGGTCGTGGACCTGGGCTGCGGCCCCGGCAACCTCACCGCCCTGCTCACCGCCCGGTGGCCCGACGCCGACGTCCTCGGCGTCGACTCCTCGCCGCAGATGGTCGCCCGCGCGTCGTCGCCCGGCGTCCGGTTCGACGAGGGCGACCTACGGACCTGGGCGCCCGAAGGCCCCGTCGACGTGCTGTTCTCCAACGCCACCTACCAGTGGGTGCCCGACCACCTCGACCTGCTGCCGCGCCTCGTGGCGCAGCTCGCGCCCGGGGGCTGGTTCGCCTTCCAGGTCCCGGGCAACCACGACGAGCCCAGTCACGTGCTGCTGCGCGACCTCGCCGCCGACCCGCGCTTCGCGCCGTACACGGACGGGGTGGCGCGGCCGCACTCGCACGACCCCGAGGTGTACGCCGCTGCACTGCTCGACCTAGAGCTCGAGGTGGACGCCTGGGAGACGACCTACCTGCACCGGCTTCCCGGTCCGGACCCGGTGTTCACCTGGACCAGCGGCACCGGCGCGCGGCCGACGCTGCAGGCGCTGCCCGACGACCTGCGGCCGGTGTTCGTCGAGGAGTACAAGGCGTTGCTCCGGGACGCCTACCCGGCCGGCGTCCACGGCACGACCCTGCCGTTCCGTCGCGTGTTCGTAGTCGGGCACCTCGCGTGATCGTCCGGGAGGCGGGTCCCGCCGACCTCGACGGCGAGCTGGTGGCCACGGCGCAGGTCACCTGGGTGCGGCGGCTGACGTACGTCGGCGGCGAGATGGGCATCGTCGAGTCGGTGCGGGTCCGCCCGGACCTCCGCGGCGCGCGCCTCGGCGAGCAGCTGATGCGGCACGTCCTGGACCTCGCCCGCGACCGCGGTGCCGTGCGGGTCGAGCTGACCACCAACGAGCAACGCGACGCGGCCCGACGGTTCTACGAGCGGCTCGGGTTCGTCGCGTCCCACGTCGGGATGAAGTACTACCTCGGAGGAGAGCGATGAGGATCCATCACGTGCAGGTGTCCTGCCCGGCCGGCGGCGAGGACGCCGCCCGCCGGTTCTACGGCGACGGGCTCGGCCTCCCTGAGGTGGCCAAGCCGCCGGTGCTCGCGGCCCGCGGCGGCTGCTGGTTCCGGTCGACCCAGGAGGGCGGCGCGGTCGAGGTGCACGTCGGCGTCGAGCCGGGTTTCGCGCCGGCCAGCAAGGCACATCCGGCCTTCCTCCTCGCGGACCGTGCCGAGCTCGAGGCGACCGCCGTACGTCTGGAGGAGCTGGGGTTCCCGGTGGACCGCACCGAGCAGGACACGTTTCCCGGTCACCACCGGCTGCACACCGCGGACGGGGCCGGGAACCGGGTCGAGCTACTGGCCAGTCTCTGACATCTCCCCTCACCGACCGGCGCCCGCGTGGGTTACCGTCGGAGGAACTTCGAAGATGGAGGCCTCCGTGAGTGGACCGATGACCACGACGCAGCTCTTGCTCGAGCTGGAACCCGTCGTCGAGACGAACCTGAACCGCCACCTGTCGATGGCCAAGGAGTGGTTCCCCCACGAGTACGTCCCGTGGACCGACGGCCGCAACTACGACGGTCCGCTCGACGGCGATGCGTGGTCGGTCGAGGACTCGCAGATGTCCGACGTGGCGCGGTCCTCGCTGATCGTCAACCTGCTCACCGAGGACAATCTGCCCAGCTATCACCACGAGATCGCCACCCTGTTCGGGCGCGACGGCGCCTGGGGCGACTGGGTGCACCGCTGGACCGCGGAGGAGGGCCGGCACGGCATCGCGATCCGCGACTACCTGCTGACCTCGCGCGCCGTCGACCCGGTGCAGCTCGAGCGGCTCCGGATGGACCACATGTCCACCGGCTACACCGCGCTGCACGATGACATGGTCCGGTCACTGGCCTACGTCTCCTTCCAGGAGCTCGCCACCCGGGTCTCGCACCGCAACACCGGCAAGATCACCGGCGACCCGATCGCCGACCAGCTGCTGGCCCGGGTCGCGGCCGACGAGAACCTGCACATGGTCTTCTACCGCAATCTGCTCGGCGCGGCGCTCGAGCTCGATCCCAACCAGACGATGAGGGCGATCACCGACGTGGTCACCCAGTTCGCCATGCCGGGCACGGACATCGCCGGCTTCCAGCGCAAGGCCGTCGAGATGGCCATCGCCGGGGTCTACGACATCCGCCAGCACCGCGACGACGTGGTCGCTCCGGTGCTGCGGTTCTGGGACGTCTTCGAGATCGAGGGCCTCGACGCCGAGGGGGAGAAGGCCCGCACCGAGCTCGCCGATTTCATGGCCGAGCTGGAGAAGCAGGCGCTGCGCTTCGAGGACAAGCGGGACGCGCTCAAGGCTCGGATGGCCGCCCGCGCGTCCAGCTGACCCCCCGCGCCCTCACTCGCGCTGAGGTCTTCGTTCCCGCAGGTCGGGGTCGTCGCGGTAGCGGCCGGGTGGCGGTCTGAACCTCGGTCGGTGGTCGTCGGGGTCGATCTGGACCTGCCAGGGGGTGGTGTGGTGGGTGCGGCAGAGCAGCACCAGGTTATGTAGTGCGGTGGTGCCTCCGTCGGCCCAGTGCCGGACGTGGTGGGCGTCGCAGGCCAGTGGCACCCTCGTGCAGCCGGGGAAGGCGCAGTGCCGGTCCCGTGTGACCAGCGCCTGCCAGATCCCGGGAGTGACGAGGCGGCTTTCGCGTCCGACGTCGAGGACCTGGGAGCGGGTGCCGAGCACGATCGGGAGGATCTCCGCGTCGCAGGCCAGCCGCCGCGCCGTCTCGGCGGAGGCCTGGGTGTCGTGGTCGAGGACCCCGGCACCGCTCCCGGTCTCCGCGAGGCCGGTGACCAGGGTCTGGTGGTCGAGGGTCACCACCACCCGCGGCTTCGCCCCGTGCGAGGCCGGGAGCATGTCGGTCCCGGCGAGGCGGCGTAGTGCGTCGATGAGGGCGTCCCACAGCCGGGCCCCGGCCTCGCGGGGGTCCCGTCCGTCGTGCGCACAGTCGGCCACGCCACAGCTCTTCGCTCCGGTGCCTGCACAGGCACCCGGTTCGGTGGTCTGCGGTGCGGCCAGCGGGAACAGCACCGTCTTGAGCCAGGCGGCGTCCTCGACGCTGCCGCGGCCGGTCACCCGGACCCCACCGATGCCGTCCTCACGCACGCTCAGGAACCGGGCGTGATGCGCCGCGCGTTCCTCGCGTTCGAGGGCACGTTCGTCGCGGCGGTCCACCCCGTCGGGGTCGAGCCGTTCCACCACCCGACGCCCCAGCCGGGTCAGGTCCGTGGCGTCGACGGACCGGGCTTGATCGAGGAGCAGCCGCTCCGCGGACCGACGTAGGTCGGGATTGACCGGCAACCGGTCCACCGCCGTCACCACCACAACGGCCTGCTCACGCGAAAGCAACCCGTCCGCGAGCGCGGTCCGGGTAGCGCACCGGTCCCCGGCCAGGGCGTGCGCCAGCCCGACCAGCCGTGACCCGGACCCTCGCGGGCCACCCGTCGCGGCGGTCACGAAGTCCTGGGCCGAGGCCCACCCGTCGACCTTGGCCGCGTCCGTGTCGTCGATGGCCGCGATCACCGTGAGCTCGACCGCGTCCAACGTCGATCGGAGCCGCTCAGCCGCCCGCACCATCGCCAGCAGCACCTCCGCCGGCACCGACCCCCACGCCTCGCTGGTGAGCCCGGCCAGCACGTCGGCGATCGCCTCCACCGACCACACCGGCGCCCCCGCAGCACCCATCCCCGCGCCGTCCAGGAACGACGGCACCCACCCGTCCACGGCAGGCACCGCCGCCAGGTCGGTGCGATCCAGAACGTCGGTCATGCACGCCACACTGCCCACCACCACCGACAGAACCCCGCAACCCGTCTAGACCATATTCGAGAGCATGTTCGCCTCCTTAGAGGCGGGCGTTTCCTCGGGAGTGTGGTGTCTGGACATCGGGGACTCCGATCCAGGAGTAGGTGACGGCGCGATCCGGCGCCGACACCGATGAGAAAGGGCGCCGAAGCCGGTCGGATGTACAGGCGGCTGGCCGCGGGCGCGCACCAAGGGAGATCTACGAGATGAGACCACTTCGATACTCGATCAACGTCACGCTCGACGGCTGCTGCCATCACGAGGCAGGTCCCCCACCGGACGAGGAGTCGATGCGTTACTGGACCGCTGAGATGGCACGAGTCGATGCCCTGCTCTTCGGCCGGGTGACCTACGAGATGATGGAGTCTGCGTGGCGGAAACCGACCACGGGCACGTGGCCTGACTGGATGGGTGAGTGGGAGGTCCCGTTCGCGGAGACCATCGACCAAGCGAAGAAGTACGTCGTGTCGAGCACGCTGAGCGAGGTCGACTGGAATGCCGAGCTGGTGCAAGGCGACGTGGGTCAAGCGGTTCAGCGGCTCAAGCACGAGCCGGGCACGGGCCTGTGGGTGGGCGGGGTGACGTTGCCCCTGGCGTTGGCGGATCTGGGACTGATCGACGAGTACGAGTTCGTTGTGCAGCCGGTCCTGGCCGGACACGGGCCGACGTTGCTCGCCGGTCTGCGCGAACGCATCCAGCTTGAGCTTGTGGATCGCC
>JBDSMW010000022.1:0-36356 GCA_039915665.1 Nocardioidaceae bacterium | reverse complement strand
CGTCCTCGACGAGTCCGACCTGCGGCTGGTCGAGGCGCTCAGCGCGGAGGGCTGAACAGCCGTTCGGCGAGGGCCGGGTCCTCGCCGAACGTGATCTTGAGGTTGGTCGCGGGAGCGGGGACGCCGCGCACGACCAGGTCGGTGTACGCCGCGACGCAGCCGGCCGTGTCCGTGCCGGTGAAGCCGTCGATCTCCGCGCGGACGTAGGCGTCGAGCAGGGCGGCGGCCCGGAACACCTGGGGGGTCTGCACGCCCACGAGCCCGGTGACGTGACTGCGGCCGTCGTGGGTGACCAGGCCCGGCTGGGGCCGCACGGGAAGGGCGCCGCCGTGCTCGAGGGCCGCGCGGCAGGTCGCGTCGAACAGGGCTGCGTCGGCCAGCGGCCGGGCCCCGTCGTGGATCGCGACGACGTCGAGCGTGCCGTCCTCGATCCGGGCCCGCAGCGGGGCGAGCCCGCGCCACTCCGACGCGTGCCGGGTCGCGCCGCCCGTGACCAGGACGACCTCGCGGCCCTCCGGCAGGTGCGTCTCCGCCAGCTCGCGTACGGCGTCCACGTCGGCCTCCCGAACCACGACGACCACCTGCTCGACGTACGCCAGGGAGAGCGCGGTGCGCAGGGACCAGGCGAGCACCGGCCGGCCGTGCAGCGGCAGCAGCACCTTGTTGGTCCCGGCGCCCACGCGGGTGCCCGAGCCGGCCGCGACGACCACCACGGCGGCACGCAGCTGCTGGGTCGACTGCTGGGTCGACTGCTGGGTCATGGGGCCGAGCCTGCCAGAGGCCCTTGCCCTCGGTCGTGTTGCTCCGCGTTTTCACGGCCGTAACAACGGCCACACGCAGCGAGAACATCCGGTCCGTACGTTCGAGACCTTCGGGAAGGACGACGGATGCCACTGCAGACCGGGGTGCAGCGATGACCGCGCAGGCGGCTCGCGACGTCTGGACGCCGGTGTGCGCGGTCGACCGGCTGCCGACGGACCGCGGGGTGACGGCGCTGGTGCCCGGGCACGCCGTCGCGGTCTTCCGCACGCCCGACGGGCAGGTCTACGCGATCGGCAACCACGACCCCTTCAGCCGGGTCAGCACCCTGGGCCGCGGGATCGTCGGCCAGCGCGACGGGGTGCCGTTCGTGGCGTCCACGACCGCCCGGCAGGCCTTCGACCTGCGCACCGGCCGGTGCCTCGGCGACGCGGGCGTGAGCGTCCCGGCCTACGCCGTCCGGGTGGTCGACGGCGTCGTGCACGTCGGCCCGCGGCTGGCGAGCTGACCGTGGTCGGCACCCTCGCCTGAGTGCACCGACAACGGTGACCAAAAGTGACCCACGGGTCACTGAAAGGCATCCGATGTCGGAGTCAGAGCGGGACGACCAGGGCGGTCGCGATGGCGGCGACGCCCTCGTCGCGACCGGTGAGTCCGAGCCCGTCGGTCGTGGTCGCGGTGACGGTCACCGGGGCGCCCGCGGCGGCGGAGAGCGCCTCCTGGGCCTCGGCCCGGCGGGGACCGATCTTGGGGCGGTTGCCGATCACCTGGACCGCGACGTTGCCGATCTCGAAGCCGGCCGCGCGCACCCGCCGGGCCGCCTCGGCCAGCAGGGTCGGCCCGCTCGCCCTCGCCCACTCCGGCTCCGCTGTCCCGAAGTTGCTGCCCAGGTCGCCGAGCCCGGCGGCGGAGAACAGCGCGTCGCAGCACGCGTGCGCGGCGACGTCCCCGTCGGAGTGCCCGGCCAGGCCCCGCGGCTCGCCGGGGAAGTGCAGCCCGGCGACGAAGAGCGGCACGCCGTCCGCCAGCGCGTGCACGTCGGTGCCGATGCCGGTGCGTGGGAGGGTCACGCTGCGATCATGCCGTAGCCGAACCGTAAGACCCGGCACCCCATCCTCCTGGGGTCGGTGAGCGAACATGAAGATGTGATCTCCGCCCCCCGCAACCGGCTCGCGCTCGCGGGCGCCGTCACCGGCCTGGCCGGTGTCGCCGCCAGCCAAGTGGTGACCAGCCTGCTCAACGCGCGCGCCACGCCCGTCCAGGTCGTCGCCGAGGTGGTGATCGCCAAGACGCCCGGCCCCATCGTCGAGTCGCTGATCCACCTCGTCGGCCGCAACGACAAGCCGATCCTGGTCGCCGGCGTCACCGTCGTGATCGTGCTGCTGGGCGCCCTCGCCGGGGTGCTCACCGCGCGGCGCCAGCTCTTCGGCCACTTGATCTTCTGGGGGATGGCGGCGGTCTCGCTCGTCGCCGCGATGAACCGGCCGGACTTCACGCCGATGAGCCTGATGCCGCTCGGGGTCGGCATCATCGTCTGGACGGTGCTCCTGGACTACCTCACCGGTGCCGCGAAGCCCCGGCCCACGCTGGAGGCATCTCGCCGCAAGTTCCTGCTGAGCAGCAGCGGGGTGGCCGTCGCGGCGGTCGCCGTCGCCGCTGGAGGCCGACTGCTGGGTCGCTCCCGCCGCGCCGTGGAGTCCTCGCGTGCCCTCCTGCGTCTGCCGGTGACGACAGGCGCCGTACCGGCTGGGGCGGAGACCGGGGCTCCCGGCGGCCTGGCGCCGTGGCAGGTGCCCAACGGCAGCTTCTACCGGATCGACACCGCCCTCGTGGTGCCCGCCGTCGATCCCGACACCTGGAAGCTCCGCATCCACGGGATGGTCGACCGGGAGATCGAGATCTCCTACGCCGACCTGCTGAAGCGGCAGATCACGGAGGACTGGGTGACGATCTGCTGCGTCTCCAACCCTGTCGGCGGAGACCTGATCGGCAACGCCTGGTGGAGCGGCGTGCGGATCGCGGACCTGCTCGAGGAGGCCGGCGTCCAGGCGGGCGCCGACGCGGTGAAGCAGACCTCCAAGGACGGCTGGACCTGCGGCACGCCGATCCAGGCCCTCACCGACGACCGCAACGCCATGCTGGCCGTCGCGATGAACGGCAAGCCGCTGCCGGTCGACCACGGCTTCCCGGTCCGGATGATCGTGCCGGGCCTCTACGGCTACGTCTCGGCCACCAAGTGGGTCGTCGACCTCGAGGTGACCCGCTTCCAGGACTTCAGCGCCTACTGGACCGACCGCGGCTGGTCCGCCAAGGGACCGGTCAAGACGCAGTCCCGGGTCGAGGTCCCGCGCGACGGTGGCAGCGTCGACTCCGGCACGGTCCGGGTCGGGGGCCCCGCCTGGGCGCAGCACACCGGAGTCGAGAAGGTGGAGTTCCGCCTCGACGGCGATGCGTGGCAGGAGGCCGAGCTCGGTCGGGTCCCCGGCGCCGACACCTGGGTGCAGTGGGTCGGCTCGGTGCAGGTGACCAAGGGCAGCCACACCCTCGCGGTGCGGGCCACCGACAAGAGCGGCTACACCCAGACCGCGGCACGCACCGACGTGGTGCCCAACGGCGCCACCGGCTGGCACAGCGTGAGCTTCAGCGCCTAGCCCTCCGGCGCAGGCGGGTCACCAGTTCGGCTCGGCCGGGTGCGTCAGCGGCGGCAGGGGTACGTCGTCGGTGTGCACGACGTAGACCACGCCACCCGCGGAGCCCAGCCAGGCCTGCTCGAACCGGCGACGATCGAAGACCACCCGGACCTCGTCGTTGCTGGGGATCGTGTGCGACGCCGGGTCGTTGCAGATCACGTCACCGGTCTCGTCGAAGCCGATGATCGTCATCAGGTGGCCGACGGTCTCGTAGCCGGCGCACGGGAGGCTCTCGCGGGTGAACGACAGCGTCGCGGCCAACGGGATGCCGGCGACGATGAAGGCCTCCGCCTCGGTCAGCGACCGGAGCCGGGTCACGAAGGCGTGCACGCCGTTCCGACCGGCGTAGGCGGTGTTGAAGGCCCAGTTGCCCGCGCCGCCGTACGCGTAGTCGAAGACCTGCCGAGCGGCCTGCACCACGAAGCGGTCGGGGTGGTCCGGCTCGACCCACTCGTAGTCGTCGGGCTCCGGCAACCGATCGTGGAACGCCAGCAGCATCGAGGTCGAGGTGGGTGAGCACCAGCTGCGACCGCCGCGGTCCCAACCGACGTACTCCCCGCGGTGCAGCTGCTGGGAGTAGGCCGGGACGGGGAGCTCCAGCCCCCACGCGGCTCCGCCGCTCGACACCTCGTCCGGGGCGGCCTCGGGCACCTGCGAGGCCATCGCGCCGACCATCCGGACGTTCGGGCGGGCCGTGCTGTCGACCGGCCTCAGCAACGACACCCGCAGCTGGTAGGCCACGAAGCCGCCGCCCTCCCTGGCTGTGAGCACGTCGGTCTCCACGAAGGCGTCCTGGTCGACCTGTCCCGGCACGGACGTGGGGTGGATCTCGCGGTCCGAGTCGGCCCACCGGGCCAGGGTCAGCCAGCGTGACCAGCGACGGGCGCCGGTGGCCGGATCGCTGGCGCCGCGGGCCTCCACGAGCAGCCAGGAGTCCGCGGGTGTCTCGGCGTTCCAGGACGCCACCACCTCGGTGGCCGCGAACGGCAGCTCGACCTCAGGTGACGTCCAGGCGCACCACTCGTAGGTGGCGGACCCGGCGTCGTCGAGGCCGGGCGGAGCGGCGTACGGGTCGGCGTAGGTCAGCGTCCCGGCGGGGGCCTCGAGGTGCAGCCCTTCGTCGTCCGGCCGGGTGCCACGGTGATGGCCGTCGGTGAGCGACGGCCCGCGCCACGCCGTGAACGCGACGTGCCGGGGCGGAGCTGCGGTCATCGTCACCAGGTCGCTCCTGCTCCTCGCGCGGGCAGCGGGTGCGCGTTGTCCCGGATCACGTAGGCCAGCCCGCCCGAGCCGCGCAGGCCGGTGCTGGTCGGGTAGCGCTGCAGCCAGACGTCCTCGAACTGCCCGCGGTCATAGGTACGGCGGACGCCGGCCCGGGTCCTCGACGCGGGGTCGTTGACCACCACGTCGCCGGTCGAGGTGAACCCGACCACCACGACCACGTGTCCGTGGCTGGCGCCGATGGGCGCACCGGAGAGCTGGCCGCGCGCGAAGGTGATGGAGGTGACGACCGGGATGCCAGCCTTGACGAGCGGCTCCAGGTCGCGCAGCGAGGCGAACCGGGTGACGAACGCGTGCCCGGTGTAGCGGGCGGCGTAGGCGGTGTTGAAGGGCCAGTTGCCCGTGCCGTCGTACCCGTGGTCGAAGGTCATCCGGGCCGCGTGGTCGACGCCCCGGTCGACGTACGACTTGCGCACCCAGGGGTACTCCGAGGTGGGCGGCGCCAACTTGTAGTAGGCGAGCACCATCGACGTCGAGGTCGGCGAGCACCAGGCCTCGCCGCCGCCGCCGTACTGCGGGTACTCGCCCGCGTGCACCATCTGGGAGTAGCGCGGCACGTCCAGGACGACGCCCTTGGCCACACCCGGCCGCGAGGTGGTGACGGAGTCGACGGCCGGCAGGTCCGAGGTCATCGCGCCGACCGTGCCGACGAGCGGGGTGAGCGTGGAGCCGGCCCTGCGGAGCAGGCTGACGCGCAGCTGCCAGGACGTGAAGCCGCCGTACTTCGTGACCCAGGTGTCGGTCGCGACCCGGGCCAGGTCGTCGCTCTGGCTGCCGAGACTGGTCCGGCGGAACGTGCCGTCGCCGCGGGCCCAGCGGCCGATCGTGTCCCAGCTGCTGCGGGTGCCGCCCTCGCTGGTGCCGCGCACGTCGACCTGCACGAGGGTGCCCTCGGGCGTGCTTGCGGCCCAGGACGGCACGAGCTCGGTCAGCCCGAAGCCGGGGGAGACCGAGGGGGAGGTCCAGGTGCCCAGCTGGTAGGCCGTCCGGCCGATGGTCGTGCGACCGGTCGGCGTCGTCAGCCTCAGCTTGCCGGCGGAGGCCCGGGTGCCGGCGAACGTGCCGGTGGCGAGCTCGGCGGTGGTGTCCCAGGCCCGGTAGGCGATCCGGCGCGGAGCGTCGTCCACCTTGGTCTCCCGGGCCGCCGCGGGAACGGGCAGCAGGGTGGCGGTCACGAGAGCGGTCGCCAGGAGCGCGCCGGAGGAACGCAGGGGGAGGAAGAGCACCGGTCCACGATACCGACCTCCGTCACTCCAGGAACACCCAACACATCGATCCCACCCCCAGGTCCGCCGGATCGGAAAGTCGGGCCGAAAGTCGGACCGGAAAGTCGGGCCGGAATCGCCGATACGATAGACGGGTGACTTTCCGGCTCTACGACACCGCGACGCGCGAGATCCGCGACCTCGTCCCCCTCGAGGAGGGACGTGTCGGGATCTACCTGTGCGGTCTGACGGTCCAGTCCGAGCCGCACGTGGGGCACGTCCGGTCGGCGGTCAACTTCGACGTGCTGCGGCGGTGGCTGACCACCCGCGGGCTCGACGTCACGCTGATCCGCAACATCACCGACATCGACGACAAGATCCTCCTCAAGGCCGAGGAGCAGGGGCGTCCCTGGTACAACCTCGCCTACGCGATGAAGCGCGAGCTGGACGCGGCGTACGACGCGCTCAACGTGCAGCCGCCGACCTACGAGCCCGCTGCGACCGGCCACGTCCCGGAGATGCTCGAGCTCATCGGTCGGCTGATCACCCGCGGGCACGCCTACGCCGCGGAGGACGGGTCGGGCGACGTCTACTTCGACGTGCAGTCGTGGCCGTCGTACGGCGACCTGACCCACCAGGGCATCGACGACATGGAGGCGGCGGAGGACGCCGACCCTCGCGGCAAGCGGGACCCGCGTGACTTCGCGCTCTGGAAGGGCTGGAAGAAGGCCAGCGAGCCGGAGACCGCCGCCTGGCCGTCGCCCTGGGGTCCGGGACGCCCGGGCTGGCACATCGAGTGCTCCGCGATGGCGCTGAAGTACCTCGGCGGTGGCTTCGACATCCACGGCGGCGGCGTCGACCTGCGGTTCCCCCACCACGAGAACGAGCAGGCTCAGTCGCGCGCAGCCGGGTTCGACTTCGCGTCGTACTGGATGCACAACGCCTGGATCACCACTGCCGGCGAGAAGATGAGCAAGTCGCTGGGCAACTCCCTCGTCGTCTCCTCGGTGCTCGAGCGGGTGCGCGGCATCGACCTGCGGTTCTACCTCGTCGCGGCGCACTACCGCTCGCACGTGGAGTTCTCTCATCAGGCGCTGGAGGAGGCGGCAGCAGGGTTCGCGCGGATCGAGGCGTTCCTGAACCGGGCCGCGTCGCTCGTCGGCGAGGTCGGGATGGGCACGCTCTGCGCCGACTTCGAGCAGGCGATGGACGAGGACCTCGGCACACCGGCCGCCGTCGCCGCGATCTACGACGTGACCCGCGAGGGCAACAAGCTGCTGGCCGGGGGCGACAGCCCCGCGCTGCGCGGCGCCGCGTCGTCCGTCCGGGCCATGCTCGCCGTGCTCGGCCTCGACCCGATGGACCAGCACTGGGCGGGCCAGGGGACCTCGGACAGCGAGGCCCGGTTGCACGCCGCCGTCGACTCCCTGGTCTCCGTGCTGCTCGAGCAGCGCACCACCGCCCGGGCGGCCAAGGACTTCGCGGCGGCCGACGCCATCCGCGACCAGCTCAAGACAGCGGGCATCGAGCTCGAGGACACCCCGCAGGGCCCGACGTGGTCGCTGTGACCGCTCCCGAGACCACCGAACGCACCACCGAAGGACTCTGATGGTAGGCAACTCCTCGCGACGCGGGGCGATCAAGAAGACCGGCAAGGGCAACCCGACCGCGGGTTCCGGCGGCCGGGTCAAGCGCGGGCTCGAGGGCCGGGGGCCGACCCCCAAGGCCAAGGACCGTGAGGGTCACGTGACCTACAAGAACCGCAAGCGCGCCGAGAAGAAGGCCGTCCCGCGCCGCAAGCAGACCGCCAAGGGCGGCGACAACGAGTGGATCGCGGGCCGCAACTCGGTCGTCGAGGCGCTGCGCGCCGTCATGCCGGTGAGTGCGGTGTACGTCGCCGAGGGCGCCGAGCGCGACGGTCGCCTGCGCGAGGTCTTCCGGGTCGCCGCCGACCGCGGCATCGCCCTGCTCGAGGTCAGCAAGGGTGAGCTGGACCGGCTGACCGACGGCGCCGTCCACCAGGGCCTCGCCGCCCGGGTGCCGGCCTACGAGTACGCCCACCCCAACGACCTGCTCGACCGGGCCGCCGAGGCCAAGGAGCCGGCCCTGATCGTCGCGCTCGACTCCGTCACCGACCCCCGCAACCTCGGGGCCGTAGTCCGCTCGGCTGCCGGGTTCGGCGCGCACGGCGTGCTGATCCCCGAGCGTCGCTCGGCCGGCATGACGGCGTCGGCCTGGAAGACCTCGGCCGGTGCGGCCGCGCGGCTCCCGGTGGCCCAGGCCGTCAACCTGACCCGACAGCTCAAGGCCTACCAGGAGGCGGGCTGCATGGTGATCGGCCTGGCCGCCGACGGTGACGTGTCGCTGCCCGACCTCGAGCTGGCCGACGGCCCGCTGGTCGTGGTGGTCGGCTCCGAGGGCGACGGCCTCTCGCGCCTGGTCGCCGAGACCTGTGACCAGCTCGTCAGCATCCCGATGACGAGCTCCCTGGAGTCCCTCAACGCCGGGGTCGCCGCCTCCGTCACGCTCTACGCCATCTCGCAGGTCCGCGCCTCCCGCTGACCCGGGCCCCCATGACCGTTGACCCGGGTCAGGCCTCGTCGAGGACGGCCTGGAGCTCGACGGTGTCGGGGCTGGCGGGCGCGGCGATGGCTTCCTCGGGGCGGGCGGCCAGCACGGTGTCGATGTAGGAGCGGGCGGCGTCGATGGTGTGCACCGGCTGGCTGCCCTGCTCGGACAGGAACCAGCGGTGCTCGAGGATCTCGTGGAACACCTCGGCCGGCTCGAGGCGGCCGCCCAGCTCGGGCGGGACCATCGCGGTGATCGGCTCGTAGACCGTGGTCAGCCAGCGGTGCGCGACGATCGAGCGGTTCTCGCCGCCGAGCTCGTGGTAGGCGGTGTAGGCGGCGAGGTCGTTGAGCAGCCGCCGGGCCTGGTTCTCCTCGACGTCGAGGCCGGTGAGCCGCTGCAGCTCGCGGGCGTGGTGGTTGGCCTCGACGACCTTGGGCTGCACGCGCACCGTCGAGCCGTCCCAGTCGGTGATGATGTCGAGCTCGTCGACGTCGAAACCGAGCTCGTTGAGCCGCTCCATGCGCTGCTCGATCCGCCAGATCTCGTCGGTCGTGAACTCCTCGAGCCCGGTGAGCTCGCCCCACAGCCCGTCGTACCTCTCCTGCAGCCGGTCGATGATCTCGTCGGCCTCGAACGACTCGCTGAGCAGCCCGCCGGCCTGCAGGTCGAGCAGCTCGCCGTAGATGTTGGTCAGCGCCACCTCGAGGTCGTGCGAGCGCTGGCCGGGGCTGAGCGTCTCGTGCAGCTCGCCGGTCTCGGCGTCGACGAGGTACGCCGCGAACTCGCCGGCGCTGCGCCGGAACAGCACGTTGGACAGCGACACGTCGCCCCAGAAGAACCCGGCGAGGTGCAGCCGCACGAGGAGTACGACGAGCGCGTCGAGGATCTTCGGCAGGCTGTCGTGGGGGAGGCCGTGGCTGAACAGCGACCGGTAGGGCAGGGAGTACTGCAGGTGTCGGGTGACGAGCGCGGGCTCGATCTCCTCGTCGTCGTCGGTCTCGCGACCGCTGACCACGCCGACGGGCTCGACCGCGGGCAGCCCGAGGCGGCGCAGGTCACGGAGCAGGCGGTACTCCCGGTTGGCCCACTGCTCGCGGGTCTGCTTCACGGCGTACACGTCCTGGCCGAGCCGGACGATCCGCACGATGTGCCGAGAGATGCCTCGCGGCAACGGGACCACCACGTCGTCGCCCCACTCGTCGAGCGAGAGGTGCCACGGGAGGGTGACCAGGGCCGGGTTCGGCTTCGTCGCGACGATGCGCAGCGCCATGGCCCACAGCCTAGCCGTCCGAGGCCGCCGCAGGCTCCAGGTAGACAGCCCCCGGCCCACGGGCGGCGACCTCGTCGTCGGGGTTCTGCAACGCGCACTCGCGCAGGCTCAGGCAACCGCAGCCGATGCAGCCGTCGAGCTTGTCGCGCAGTCGCTCGAGGCGCTCGATCTGTGCGTCGATCCTCGGCCGCCAGCCCCGCGACAGCCGGGCCCAGTCGGCCTTGGTCGGGGTGCGGCCCTCGGGCAGCGTCGACAGCGCCTCGCTGATCTCTTCCAGGGTGAGCCCCACCCGCTGCGCGGAGCGGATGAACGCGACGCGGCGCAGGGTCGCCCGGCGGTAGCGCCGCTGGTTCCCGGTGCTGCGCTCGGAGACGATCAGCCCCTGCGTCTCGTAGTAGCGCAGGGCCGAGGTGGCCACCCCGGAGCGGGCGGACACGTCGCCGATGGTGAGCGGGGCGAGAGGCATGCTTGATCGTAACGGGTTACTTCAACCTCGCTTGAACTTGCCGAGTGCGGCTGCGGAGGTACGGCACCCTGGGCGAGCCGCCTGAGCAGGCAGGAGGCCCGGCGCGATGCGCGCCGGGCCTCCGAGGTGCTGGGGACGTCAGTCCTTCTTGAAGGCGTCCTTGACCTTCTCGCCGGCCTGCTTGAGGTCGGCCTTGCTCTGGTCCTTCTTGCCCTCGTTCTCAAGGCTCTGGTTGCCGGTCGCGCCGCCCACGGCCTCCTTGGCCTTGCCGGCCAGACCGTCGGTCTTGTTCGCGACCTTGTCGTCGTTGCCCATGTCGTCCTCCTCGGTAGGTGACCTCGCCGTACCCGCGACAGCCGAAAGAATGCGCTCCCGATGCTTCGCCTAGCATTGGCCGTGCACCAGATCCGCCGCTTTAGCTCAGCTGGTAGAGCACTCGCCTTGTAAGCGAAAGGTCGTCAGTTCGAACCTGACAAGCGGCTCCACTCAGCCGGGGCCGGGCTCGTCGCCGGCGAGGTCCAGCGGCTGCACGCCGAACTTCGTGACCAGGTCATCGTCCTTGGGCAGGTCGAGGGTGTCGGGGAGCTCCGCCTCGGCCTCGGCCGCCCGGTCGGCGTCGCCGCGCTGCCGGATGAAGTCGACGACCTGCTGCTTGCTGACCTGCATGTCTGCTCCTGTACGTCGGACGGGCCGGACCGACCGGTCCGGGCATGGCTGTACGTCGGAAGGGGTACCCACTTGTCCTGCCCCGCAGACCAGGAGGTCCCACATGTTCGGCAGGACGAAGACGCGCGACACCGAGACCGTCGGCACCGACGGCCGCGACCCCTCGACCGCACAGGACGTCCGCAAGGAGCGGTTCGGGGGACTCAACCCGGGCGCCGCCTTCTTCGGCTGGCTCGTCGCGATCGCGGTGAGCGTGCTGCTGACCGGCATCGTCGGTGCCATCGTCGCCGCGATCGGCAGCAACACCGCCATCACCCAGTCGCAGGCGCAGTCGCAGGCCGGCACGATCGGCCTCGTGGCCGCGATCGTGCTGCTGGTCGTGCTGATGATCGGCTACTACTGCGGTGGCTACGTCGCCGGCCGGATGTCCCGCTTCTCCGGCACCAGCCAGGGCCTCGGGGTCTGGATCACCGGGTTCGTGGTGACGCTCGCGATGATCGCGCTCGGCGCCATCTTCGGCCAGCAGTACGACATCCTCAGTCGCGTGAACCTCCCGCGCCTGCCGGTCACGGCCAACGCACTGAGCCTCGGCGGGATCGTGGCCGCCCTGGTCGTGCTCGGCGGAACCCTGCTCGCGGCGCTCGCCGGCGGATCGGTCGGCACGCACTACCACCGCAGGGTCGACCGGGTCGGCTACCGCAACAGCTGAGGCTCGAACTCCAGGGGAGGGTCGGCGAGCAGGTCCTGCGTCTGCACGATGCGCAGCTCCCGGTCGCCGGCCGCGGCGGTCGCGGCCATCACCGCGAACACCGATGACGTGGTGCGAGCCAGGGCGACCGGTAGGGCGTGCCCGTCTAGGACGTTGGCCAGGAACACCGCCGTGGTCAGGTCGCCGCCGCCGTTGGGGCTCATGGCGAGTCGCGGCGTCCGGGTCCGCCAGGCGCCGGCCTCCGACACCACGACCAGGTCCAGCGAGTCGTCCGGGGTGTCGTCGAGCAGCGCGCTCGTGACGAGCACGACCGACGGGCCGGCCGCCCGCAGCCGGTCGGCGGCGTCGAGCAGCCCCGGCACCGTCGTCGACGTGCTGCCGGTGAGGAAGTCGAGCTCGTAGTGGTTCGGCGTGACGATGTCTGCCGCGGGCACTACGCGGTCGCGCATCAGCTCGGGGATGCCCGGTCGCACGAACATCCCGCGGCCGACGTCGCCCATCACGGGGTCGCAGCAGTAGACGGCGCCCGGTGAGGCGGCCTTGACCCGGGCCACGGCGTCCAGCACCACCGCCCCGACGTCCTCGGCGCCCTGGTATCCCGACAGCACCGCCTCGCAGTGCGCGAAGGCGCCGCGCTCCTCGATCCCGGTGATCACCTCGGCGACCTCGGCCGCCGCGAGGACCGGCCCGCGCCACGCGCCGTACCCGGTGTGGTTGGAGAAGTGCACCGTCATCACCGGCCACACCTCGCGGCCGAGCCGCTGCAGCGGGAACACGGCCGCGCTGTTGCCGGCGTGGCCGTAGGCGACGTGCGACTGGATCGACAGGATGCCCACGCCGGTGACCCTAGGCGACCTGCAGCGACCGCTTCGAGAGCCCCATCCAGTAGCCGTCGACCACCTGGTCGCCTGGCGCCTCGGGGTCGCTGGCCGCGCCGAGCGTGATGAACAGCGGCGTGTAGTGCTCGACGGTCGGGTGTGCGTACGGCATGCCCGGCGCCTTGGTCCGGTACGACGCCAGCTCGTCGACGTCGCCGCGGGCCAGCGCCTCGGCGGCCCAGAGGTCGAACTCCGTCGACCAGCCCGGGGCCGCCGCGTCGATGCGGAACTCCCTGAGGAACGGCAGGCCGTGGGTCAGGAAGCCGGAGCCGATGATCAGCACACCCTCGTCGCGGAGCGGGCGCAGCCGCTGGCCCAGCTCGAGGAGCCGGTAGGGGTCGTCGGTGGGCAGCGACATCTGCAGCACGGGGATGTCGGCACCGGGGTACATGATGCTCAGCGGCACCCAGGCCCCGTGGTCGAGGCCGCGGCTGGCGTGCTGGTGCACCGGCTCGGTGTCCGGCATCATCGCGGCGATCCGCCGGGCCAGCGCACTGGCGTCCGGGGTGTCGTAGGTCATCTCGTAGTAGCGCTGCGCGAAACCGCCGAAGTCGTAGACCAGCTTCGTGCCAGGACCGCTGGCCGAGAGCATCACCGGCGCGGACTCCCAGTGCGCGGAGACGATCAGGATGGCCTTCGGACGGGGCAGGTCTGCGGACCAGTCCGCGAGCTGGCTGCTCCACAGGGCGTCGTCGAGCAGCGGGGGGGCACCGTGCCCGATGTAGAGGGCGGGCATCCGTGCGGTGGTCTCGGTCATGGTCCGAGGATAGCCGATAAAGTTGAAGCATCAAGTATCACGGTGCCACGACCGTCCCGCCCCTAGGCTGGGGGCATGACGCGATGGCTGGACGAGGACGAGCTGCAGGCGTGGCTCAAGCTCGCCGGGGTGATGCTCAAGCTCGCCCCCGCCCTGGACTCCCAGCTGCAGCGTGACTCCGACCTGACGCACTTCGACTACCTCTGCCTAGCGATGCTGTCGGAGACCGACGAGCGCACGCTGCGGATGAGCGAGCTGGCCGGCCGGGCCAACGCCAGCCTGTCCCGGCTCTCGCACGTGATCAGCAAGCTCGAGCGCAAGGGCTGGGTCGAGCGGCACCCCTCTCCCCACAGCCGGCGGGTGACGCTGGTCAGCCTCACCGAGGACGGCTGGAACGTGCTCGTCGCTGCCGCACCCGGTCACGTCGAGACGGTCCGCGAGCTGGTGTTCGACGACCTGGATCAGGGCGACGTCGCGGCCCTGAGCCGGATCGCCGGCCACATCGTGGAGCGCATCGAGTCGTCGCGTCTGAAGTCCACCTGCTGACAGCGAGCTCGCTCACGGCAGCCGCCACTCGACGAGCTTTCCACCCTGTTTCTCGAGCAGCGTGTTGACGCGGCTGAACGGGCGCGACCCGAAGAAGCCGCGGGACGCCGAAAGAGGGCTGGGGTGCACCGACTCGACCCAGGGCACGTCGCCGAGCATCGGCTTGAGGCCCTGGGCGTCGCGGCCCCAGAGCACGGCGGCCAGCGGGCCGCCGCGGGCGGCCAGCACGTCGATCGCGCGTTCGGTGACCGTCTCCCAGCCGCGACCGCGGTGTGAGGCCGGCGCCCCTGGCCGGACCGTGAGGCAGCGGTTGAGCAGCATCACGCCCTGCTCGAACCAGGGGGTGAGGTCGCCGTTGGATGGAGCCGGGCAGCCGACGTCGTCGACGAGCTCCTTGTAGATGTTCACCAGGCTCTTCGGCAACGGCCGGACGTCCGGGGCCACCGAGAACGACAGCCCGACGGCATGGCCCGGGGTGGGGTACGGGTCCTGGCCGACCACCAGCACCGACACGTCCGCGAGCGGGCGGCTGAAGGCGCGCAGGATGTGGTCGCCCGCTGGCAGGTAGGTCTCGCCGGCGGCCACCTCCGTCCGCAGGAACTCGCCCATCGCGGCGATCTGCCCGTCCACCGGCGCCAGGGCCTCGGCCCAGTCCGGGGCGACCAGGCCCTTGTCCACGAGACTCCCGAGCGCGTTCATGGCGCCACCCTAGGAGGTCGGTCGCGAGAGCCGGTCGAGGAACGCGATGAACGCCACCGACCCGAGGCCGTAGCCCACCCGCACGCCCCGCGTCAGCTCGCCCGACATGCCCGCACCCTAGGGCACTTGGATTCCAGGGCAGGTCAGTCGGCGGACGGCAGCGCAGCCAGCACCGCCGCGGCGTCGGCCCGCATCCCGGACGCGAAGGGGTGGTAGGCCAGCGCCCTCTGCCGGTTGCTGACCGAGCCGTTGACCCACGGGGCGGAGGAGCAGATGTCGTGGCCGCGGGAGAGGGAGTACATGTCCACGAACGTGGTGCCGGTGCGTCGGGCGGCCCGCTTCAGGGCGCGGTCCAGGCCCTGGCTGAGCGTGCGGCCCTCGGCGTAGTCGCCCCTCGCCAGTGGCAGACCGGGGCAGCTGCCCGAGTCCGGAACCAGTCGGAGGTAGCCGACCAGCACAACGGTGGCCCGGGGCGCCTTGGCCTTGATCGCGCGCAGGCTGGCCGCGACCCGGGTGGTGATCTTGCGCAGCGGTGGGGCCAGGCCGCCGGTCGTCGCCAGCTTCCGTGCGCACGGTGAGCCCTGCGGGTCGGAGGCCCGCAGCCGGGTGCAGGTGCGCACGAGCGTCGAGAACAGGTCGAAGTCGTTGCCGCCGATGCCGAGGGTGACCAGCGTCGTGTCGGCGGTGACCGAGCGCAGCTGCGGCGGGATCCTGGCGTCGCCGAACGGCCGCTGCACGTGGGCCAGGTCGAGCGTGGTGGCGCCGCTGCAGGTCACGTCGACGAACGTCTTGACCTTGAGCGTCTTGGCCACCAGCGACGGGTAGTTGTGGTCCGAGCGCGCACAGCCGCCGGCCAGGTCGGTGTTCGGGATCAGCGGGCCGGCGGAGTAGGAGTCGCCCAGGGCGACGTACCGGCCGGTCGGGGGCGTCGGGACCACCGTGTCCGCCACCGGCGACCCACCCGAGGTGCACGCCGACGCCAGCAGCACGAGGACGGCCAGTGCTGCGGTCAGGCGGACGGTGCGCATCGCTGCCTCCTGCGTCATCGGGGGTACGTCGCGACGAGGTCCTGCCGCACGAGGCGGGCACCGGCGACGAGTCGCAGGAGTGCCGCCGACGTGATCGCCTGGCCGGCCATCAGCCCGAACAGCACCAGGACCTGGGCCGCCCCGGCCTGGATCGGGGTGCCTCCGCCGAGGAGCACCCCGACGAACGCGCCCGGCAGGGTCACCAGGCCGACGGTACGCGTCTGGTCCAAGCCCGGGGTGAGTGCTTCGCGGGCGGTCGGGGCGATCACCTCGAAGGCCGCCTCGGGGCTGGTCAGGCCGATCGCGAGGGCGGCCTCGTAGGTGCCGAAGTGCCCGGCCAGCTCGTCGAACGCGCGCCGCCCGGTCAGGGTCGCAGCGGTCATCATGTTGCCGACCACGATGCCGGCGATCGGGATGATGCCGGGGCCGTTGAAGGGCACGACGCCGGACGCGAACACCAGCGCGAGCACGGGAACGATGCCGGAGGCGATCGCGCAGCCGACCCACGGCAGCTGCCCGCGCGGCACCCGGATGCGTCCGGTCGACGTCCACGTGGCGACCGCGAACATCAGCAGCACGAACGCCACCGACAGCCACACGCTGGCCAGGGCGGCGGCGATGACGAGGGACACCAGCGCGAGCTGGACCACGGCCCGCAGGGCCGCCGTGGGGTAGTCGCGCTGGGTGCCGAGCCGGCCCAGCGTCGCGGCGAGCACGGCCACGCCGACGAGAACGACCAGCACGACCGCCAGGCGCCAGTCGGGGGAGACCGCCGCGGCGCCGCCGGCTGCGGCGGAGAGCACCTACTTCTTCTTCGCGGCCAGGGTCCGGCTGCCGGCGGAGCCGTAGCGGCGGCTCGGGTTGGCGCCGATGGCCGCCTTGGACGCCTTCTTGGCCGGTGCCTTGCGGACGGCGGCGGTCTTCTTGGCGGGTGCCTTCCGGGCGGCCGTCTTCGTGGCGGAGGCGGCCTTCTTCCGGGCCGTGGGGGTCGGCTTCTCGGCCGCCGCCGACGAGTGCGTGGCGATCCACTCGTCGATGATGCGCCACGTGGTGGACCGGGCCGCGCGGCCGGTGAGCATGCCGAGGTGGCCGCCCGGGACGATCTCGAACCGGAGGTCGTCGACGCCGGTCACCAGGTCGACGATGGGCCGCACGCACTGCACCGGCGCGATGCCGTCGCCGGCGCCGCCGAAGGCCAGCAGGGGCGCGGTGAGGTCGGCCAGCCGGATCGAGCGGTCGTCCATCGTGACCGTGCCCGACGCGAGCTGGTTGCCCTTGAGCAGCCGGTGGTAGAGCTGCCCGAACGTCCGGCCGGGGTAGGCGATCATGTTCGCGGTGAACCGGTCGACGGCCTCGACCTGCGCCAGGAAGTCGGCGTCGTCGAGCTTCGCGGCGAGCGCGATGGGCTTGGTCACCAGCTTGTTGAACGACGAGAGCTGGAAGGCGCGGCGCACCAACGGCTTCGGGAAGCCGCCCAGCAGCCGGTAGAACTGCGTGACGAGTCCGGCGCGCTCGCCGGCGATGCCCAGGAAGGGCCGGATCGGTGCGACCAGCGGCACCTGGGTGACGTCGATCGGGGCGCCGACGCTGGTCAGCGAGCCGATCGGCAGGTCGGGGCGGTCCGCCGCGGTGAGCAGCGCGAAGATCGCGCCCAGGCTCCAGCCGATGACGTGCACGGGACGGCCACCGGCGTGCCGGCTGACCTCCTCGATGGCCTGCGGGATGACCTCGTCGACCCAGTGCTCCATGCCCAGGCCGCGGTTGGCGAACGACACCTCGCCGTACTCCACGAGGTACGTCGGACGGCCGCCGTCCACGAAGTGCTCCACCAGGGAGCAGCCGCGCCGCAGGTCGAAGCAGATCGCGGGCGCGGCCAGCGGCGTCACGAGCAGGACCGGGTCGCCGTGCTCCCGGGCCGAGGCGCGCGGCCGGTAGTGGTAGACCTCCCGCAGCACGCCCTCGTCGATCAGCGTGCGAGGCATCGGACGCAGGTCGGCCAGGCCGCCGTACAACATCTTGTGTGCGACGTTGGCGGCGGCCGAGACGATCTGGTCCGGCTTGGGGATCAGATCCATGTGCAGAAGTTACCAGCGGGTCATACGTCGAGCCGCGCCTCGGCCCGCTCCAGCGCGCGCGCCGCGGCCGTGCGCACGTCCTCCTCGTCGTCGTCCAGCAGGTCGCGTACGGCGTCCAGGTGCTCGACGTCGCCGCAGGCCCCGATGGCGCGGGCCGCGACGGCCCGCACGCGAGGGAGCTCGTGGTGGGAGAGCCGGACGGCGTCGTCGCCGCAGGGCAGCTCCCGGAGCGCGGAGACCTTGAGGCACATCTCGGCGACCCGCCAGTGCTCGTCGGCCAGCCGGTCCAGGACGACCGCGGCCGCAGCGTCGTCCCAGACGTAGAGCAGGCCGCGGGCACCCCAGACGCGCGCCCAGTAGGGCTTCCAGGACGTGCCGTCCTCCAGGACCGACCGGCCGGCGTCACCGCCGAGGAACAAAAGCTCCTCGGCCCGGTCGTGCGGGTCGTCGGCCTCGAGGAGGTCGGCGCATACCCGCGCGGCGCCCGCCGTCCCCAGGTGCGACTCGAGCCACGCGAGCAGGTCCCGCGGGGACGGCCGCCCCGCGGGCCGGGCGGGCAGGGTCACGGCCTCAGCTGCTCCGCGACGGGCGCAGGTGCTTCTCGTGTGAGGGCTGCACGTCCGCCAGCACGGCCAGGAACTTCTGGGCCCAGTCCTTGACGTCGTGCTCGGACACCGTCTTGCGCATCGCCTTCATCCGCCGCGACAGGTCCTTGGGGTCGGCGTGCATGGCCGTCACGATGGCGGCCTTCATGCCGTTGATGTCGTAGGGGTTGACCAGGAACGCCTGCCGGAGCTCGTCCGCGGCGCCGGCGAACTCGGACAGCACGAGGGCACCCTGGTCGTCGTACCGGCAGGCGACGTACTCCTTGGCGACCAGGTTCATGCCGTCTCGCAGCGGCGTCACCACCATCACGTCGGCGGCCCGGAACAGCGCCGCCATCTCCTCCTTGGGGTAGGAGTTGTGCAGGTAGTGGATCGCGGGGCTGCCGATCGTGCCGAGGTCGCCGTTGAGCCGGCCGACGAGACGGTCGATCTCGTCGCGGAGGCGGCGGTACTGCTCGACGCGCTCGCGGGACGGCGTGGCCACCTGCACGAAGACGGCGTCCTCGACGGAGACCTCCCCGTCGCGGACCAGCTCCCCGAAGGCGCGCAGCCGGTCGTAGATGCCCTTGGTGTAGTCGAGCCGGTCGATGCCCATCAGCACCCGCCGTGGGTTGCCCAGCTGCTCGCGGATCTCCTTGGCTCGCTGCTCGACGGACTCGGTGCGGGCCAGCTCGTCGAGGCCGGCGGTGTCGATCGAGATCGGGTAGGACCCGGCCCGCACCACGCGGCCCTCGGGCAGGTAGATCAGGTCGCGGTGCGTCTTGTGGCCCACCCGCTGGCGCACCAGCCGGACGAAGTTCTGCGAGGCGCCCGGGCGCTGGAAGCCCACCACGTCGGCGCCGAGCAGGCCCTCGAGGAGCTGGCGCCGCCACGGGAGCTGCGCGAACAGCTCGGCCGGCGGGAACGGGATGTGCAGGAAGAAGCCGATGCGCAGGTCCGGGCGCAGCGCCCGGAGCATCGCCGGCACCAGCTGCATCTGGTAGTCGTGCACCCACACGGTGGCGCCTTCCGCGGCGACCTCGGCGGTCTTCCCCGCGAAGCGCCGGTTGACCTGGACGTAGGCGTCCCACCACTCCCGGTGGAACTCCGGCTTGGCCACGACGTCGTGGTAGAGCGGCCAGAGGGTGGCGTTGGAGAAGCCCTCGTAGAACTCCTCCACCTCCGAAGCGCTGAGCGGGACCGGGATCAAGGACAGCCCGTCCTCGACGAACGGCTCGATCTCGTCGTCGCTGCCGCCGGACCAGCCGATCCAGGCGCCGTCGTTGGCGCGCATCACCGGCTCGAGGGCGGTGACCAGACCACCGGGGGAGCGCCGCCAGGTCACCGATCCGTCGTCCTCGAGGACCTTGTCGACGGGGAGCCGGTTGGCCACGATGACGAGATCGGCCTTCTTGAGCTTGGTCCGGGACGTTCTGGCGGGACTCACCCCCTCAACCTACCCAGCGGAGCCCGGAGCATGAGAGGTGTCGTAGCGCACCCCGATCTGGTCCCGGATCGTGTCCATCAGACGCATCAGCGCCACCGTGTCGTCCAGCGGCACCAGCGGGCTCTCGGTCTCACCGGCCCGCAGGCACCGGACCACCTCGATGGCCTCGTGGGCGAGGCCGGTGCCGATCAGGTCCTCGTGGATCGTCTCCGGCTCCTCGGGAGCGTCGAAGTCCGGGTCGCCGCTCAGCCGGGTCCAGGTGACCGTGCTCGGGTGGTGGAAGGGCTCGGGGACGTCGATCCGGCCCGCCTCGGTGGCGATGGACGCCGTGCGAGGGGACCAGGCGGTCATCGTCGAGGTCAGCGAGGCGACGGCGCCGCCCGGGTAGCCCAGGCTGACCGCGACGTTCAGGTCGGCCCCGGCCTCGGACAACGCTGCGGTGGCCGCGACCCGGCTGGGCTCGCCCAGGAACAGGTGCGCGAACGTCAGGGCGTAGATGCCCATGTCCAGCAGGGCGCCGCCGCCCAGCGCCGGGTCCAGCAGGCGGTCCGTCGACGGCTTGTCGATCACGAAGCCGAGGTCGGCGCGCACCTGTCGTGGATCGCCGAGGGCCCCGGTGGCGAACAGCTGCTGCAGGCGGCGGACGAGCGGGTTGCACCGCATCCACATCGCCTCCATGAGGAAGAGATTCTTCTCCCGGGCCAGCGCGACCAGGTGCTCGGCGTCCGGGGCGTCGAGCGTGAACGCCTTCTCGCAGAGCACCGCCTTGCCGGCCTCCAGGGCCAGCTCGACGTGCTCCCGGTGCAGCGCGTGCGGCGTCGCGACGTACACCACGTCGACGTCGGGGTCTTCCACCAGCGCGCGGTAGTCGCCGTAGGCCCGGGCCGCGTGGTGCTCGGCGGCGAAGGCGTCGGCCGACTCCTGCCGGCGGGCGCCGACCGCGGCGATCTCGCACTCGGGGAGCAGCGCGAGGTTCTGGGCGAACCCGGTGGCGATCTTCCCGGTGGCCAGCATCCCCCAGCGCACCGGACGGTCGGCGGGCAGCGGCTCGGCCCGCACCGGACCCGGGGGTACGTCGAGGGCGGGCAGGTCCCGCTTTAGGGTGGTCGGCGTCGTCATGGACGCCATTCTTGCCCCATTCGACACAGGCGACACAGATGCGCGGGGCGAACTACATCGATGTTGTTCGTCGCCTATGCTGGTTCCCACAGCCGCACGCCACCGCCTTTGCCACAGGAGTCGCCACACATGGACGCCGCGAACGCCCTGAACCCGGGCCAGACCGCCGAGTCGAGCGAGCCCTCCGAGCGCGACCGCGAGATCCTCAACTTCGAGCGTCAGTGGTGGAAGTACGCCGGCGCCAAGGAGCAGGCCGTGCGGGACAAGTTCGACATGTCCTCGACGCGCTACTACCAGGTGCTCAACGCGCTGATCGACCGTCCGGAGTCGCTCGTCTTCGACCCGCTGCTGGTCCGCCGGCTCCGGCGTCTCCGCGCCGCCCGCCAACGCGCCCGCTCGGCCCGCCGCCTCGGCTTCGAGGTCTGAGGTGCGCCCGGACATGCACCGAGACATCCGCAGCGAGCGAGGCGTGGCCATGTCCTCGGCGATCGCGCTGCTCTCCGTGGCCGCCGTCGTGGTGGCCGGCGCTGCCTTCGTGACCACCGGGCACGACGACGAGCCCGCGGCCGCCGCGAAGCCGGTGGCGGCCAGCACGTCCGCCGCCCCCACGACCAGCGCCCCGGCCCCGGTCGCCCAGCAGCGCACCCCGAAGAAGAAGAAGAAGAAGGCGCCGGTCCGCCGCGGCGGCACCTACGTCGAGGTCTACAACAACTCGGGGATCAGCGGCCTCGCCGGCAGCACCGCCGCCCGCGCCCAGGGCGCCGGCTGGGAGGTCGTCGGCTCCGACAACTGGTACGGCACCATCTCGGCCAGCACCGTCTACTTCCCCTCCCGGCTCAAGGCCCAGGCCGCCCTGCTCGGCAAGGACCTCGGCATCAAGCGCCTCAAGCCGTCCATCGCCCCGATGCGCGGCGACCGCCTGACCGTGATCCTCACCCGCGACTACTCGTAGCCGCCCGCCCGTAGGCTCCGGCCATGGAGTTCCGCACCCGCCAGTCCCAGGACCGGTACGACGGCCTGGTCGCCGTCGCGCGTGACGTGCTCGTCGGGCTGGACTTCGACGGCACGCTCTCACCGATCGTCGACGATCCCGCACACGCCGTCATCCACCCCGAGGGACCCCGCGTCCTGACCGCGCTCGCGGCCCTGGTGAAGGCGGTCGTGGTGATCACCGGACGCCCCGCGCGCCAGGTCGTCGAGCTCGGCGGTCTCGAGGCGGTCGCCGACGGTCTGCCCGAGGGTGCCCGGCTGGTGGTGATGGGGCAGTACGGCAACGAGCACTGGGACTCAGACAGCCGGCAGTTCACCTCCCCTGAGCCGCCTCGCGGGCTGCAGGCGTTCCGCGACGAGCTGCCGCGGATCCTCGATAGGGAGCGCGCCGCCGACGCCTTCGTCGAGGAGAAGGGCCTCGCGCTCGCGGTGCACACCCGCCGGCTGCCCGACGCGGCCGAGGCGTTCGTGCGCCTCGAGCAGGCCCTCGGCGACGCCGCGGAGCGGCACGGCCTCTCGCTCGAGCCCGGTCGGCTCGTGCTCGAGGTGCGGGCGCCCGGGATGCACAAGGGGCTGGCCGTCGAGTCCGCCCTGGCCGAGCACCACGCGGGCGGCGTGCTCTTCGCCGGGGACGACCTCGGTGACCTCGAGGCGTTCGAGGCGGTCCGCCGGCTCCGTGACCAGGGGCTGCCCACCCTGCTCGTCTGCTCGACCTCGCAGGAGCAGGAGGTGCTGTCCGAGCTCTCCGACGTCGTGGTCGACGGGCCCGGTGGGGTGCTCGGGATGCTGTCCCGCTTCGCCGACGACGCGGGGTCCCAGGGCTAGTCCGTCGAGTCGGGGCGGTCGAACGAGTCGGGCCGGTCGATTGAGTCGGGGCGGGCGCGGAGAGCCAGCCAGAGGGGCAGCACCTGGTCGGCGGAGCCGAGGTCGAGGTCGAACAGCTCGGCCGCCCGCCGCAGCCGGTAGCGGACGGTGTTCGGGTGCACCGCCAGCGCTCCTGCCGTCCGACCGGCGTCGCGGGCGTGGTCGAGATGGGTGAGCAGCAGCCGCGAGTAGTCCGTGCCGTGCCGGGCGTCGTGGGCGAGGATGGCCCTCGCCCGGGCCGGGACGAGCCGGTCGTCCGCGGCGAGCGCCTCCGTCAGGGACGACAGCACCATCTGGTCCGACAGCCGGCCGGCGGTGGCGACCGGGCCGAGGTCCGGTCGTCGGCGGAGCAGGGCGAGCAGCCGGCTGGCCTCGCCTCCGGCCGACGCGACGCGTGAGGGCCGCTGCACGGTGTCGGCGATGCCGACCAGGACCCGCAGCCTCAGGGAGGTCCGAGCCGCGACGACGACCTCCTCGGCCACGCTGCGCAACGTCGCCTCGCGCTGCACCTGGGATCCCGAGGCGACCACGTAGAGCGCCCCGTCGGTGAGCACCGACCCGGTCCGCCCGAGCCGGGCGTCGCACCGCAGGGTGATCATCGGCGCCAGCCGCTCCGCGACGAGCGCGAGCGCCTCGTCGAGCTCGGCCGGGGCGAAGGCGAGGACCGCGAACGGTCCGGACGCCTCCAGCCCGAGCGCGGCGGCAGCGTCGACCGGGTCACCCGCGCTCTCCAGCAGCCGCCGCGCAGCCTCCGCCCGCTGCTGGCGCGCCAGGTCCTCGGAGCTCCGGGCCCGCAACAGGTGCAGGGCGGCCACGGACGCCGCCGCCTCCAGGGCCTCCGCCGCCGGCGCTCCCAGCTGCTCGCGGTCGACGACCACCCAGATCGAGCCCAGCTGCTCGGTGCCCGCGCGCACGGCCACGGCCAACCGGGCGAACCCGTCCGGCGTCGCGGGGAACCGCACCGGTCCGGGGGAGTGGTACAGCTTTCGGTACTGCGCGGCGTTCGCGGGCAGGTCGGGGACCTGTCGCCCCAGGATCCCGTCGCGCCTCTCGACGTCGATCGGGTGTTCGGGACTGGAGGAGTAGGCCAGGATCCGCTGGCCGAAGTCCTCGATGGCGGTCGCCCCACCCACGGTGTCCGCGATGGCGCCCGCGAGGGAGAACAGGTCCCCGACCGCTATCGACGACAGCGAGCGACCGATCCGAGTAGCGCTGACCAGCGCGTTGTTGAGGTGGGAGTCCAAGGACAGCCAGGCGACGTCGTCGTGTACGGCGAGCAGGGCGATGCCGTGCTCGTCCGCGACCCTGGCCAGGGGGTCGACCTCCTCGCCGTAGGCCTTGACCACCACCGCGCTGTACCCGTGCTCGGCGGCGGCCGAGACCACCTGTGCTCCACCCGCTCCCCGGACCGGCACGCCGACCGCCAGCAGCAGTCCACCTGGCGTCGGCTCGAGGACGCCCCGGGGGTCGAACAGCACGGTCCGTTCCGCGGCGAGAGCACGGCCGTGGTCGTGGCTGACCAGCCGGAGGCCGATCGCCTCGAGCACCGTGAGCAGGTCGCCGAGGCTGCCGCGACGATCGCCCGGCTGGTCGGTCACGGACGCGATCACCCCCGGAGTGTAGCGACACCCCTTGTCGAGGACGCCAAACAAGCACCGGATACTTGTCCGTCCCGACAGGGACGAGGGTCCGCGGATCTGGAACGGTGGGGGCGTGTCCCTCCCCCAGCCTCAGCCCCCCGCCGACGGCGTCACGTTCAACGCGGTTGCGCACGCCGCGCGCGCGGCCGCGTCGGCGGCACAGCGGGCGGGTGTCGAGGTCAGCGAGGCGGTGACCATGGAGCGGCTGCGCGACGTCTCCGGCCTGCTCGAGTCCGTGTGGGGCCGCAACGACGAGGGCGTGCCGGTCACCAGCGAGGTGATGCGCGGCCTGCTGCATGCCGGCGGCTGCGTGACCATCGCCCACGACACCGACGGAGGCGTGGTCGGTGCGGCGGTGCTCGCGGCGGCGCCCGCCCGGTCGACGTACTCGCTGATCGCCGCGGTGGCGCCGGGGTGCCAGGACCGCGGCGTGGGACGCGCCGTCAAGCTGCGGCAACGAGCCTGGGCGCTCGAGCAGGGACGGACCACGATGACGTGGACCTTCGACCCGCTGGTCGGGCGCAACGCCCGCTTCAACCTGGTCCGGCTCGGTGCGCTCGCGACGCAGTACGAGGTCGCGTTCTACGGGCAGATGGACGACAACCTCAACGGCAGCGACGACTCCGACCGCTTCGTGGCCCGGTGGCGGCTGGACACCGCACGGACCCTGGCCGCGGTCGAGGACTCCGCCCTCGAACCGGCCGGACCGCACCCGGACGCCGAGGTGCTCCGCGTCGGTCCCGACGACGCGCCCCTGGTCCGCAGGGACGAGACCGGCCTCTGGTGCCGGGTCCCCGGCGACATCGTCGCCCTGCGCCGCGACCGTCCGGACCTGGCCTCGCGGTGGCGACTGGACCTGCGCGACGTGCTCACCCACGCCCTCTCGGAGGGGCTGGCCGCGACCCACATGAGCCGCACGGGCTGGTACTTCCTGACCCCGAACCCGAACGAGGAGACCGCATGAAGATCGAGCACCTCGAGCTGGTGCACCTGAAGATCCCCCTGGTGACACCGTTCCGCACCTCGTTCGGCACCTCGAGGCACAAGGACACCTTCCTCGTGCACGTGGTCACCGAGGAGGCCGAGGGCTGGGCGGAGTGTGGCGCCGAGACCGACCCGCTCTACAGCTCGGAGTACCTCGACGGGGCGGCGACCGTGCTGCGGGACCAGCTGCTTCCCCGGGTGCTGGCCCTGGGAGCGGACCTGGGCGCCGAACGCATCAAGACCGCGCTGGCCCCGGTCAAGGGCCATCCGATGGCCAAGCACGTGCTCGAGACCGCCGTCCTCGACGCCGAGCTGAAGTCGCTCGGGGTGTCGTTCGGCCGCTACCTCGGGGCGGTGCGGAGCACCGTGCCCGCGGGGGTGTCCGTTGGCATCATGGACAGCGTCCCGGAGCTCCTCGACGCCGTCGGCGGCTATCTCGACGAGGGCTACCAGCGGATCAAGCTGAAGATCGAGCCCGGTTGGGACCTGGAGCCGGTGCGCCGGGTGCGCGAGCGGTTCGGCGACGACCTGGTGCTCCAGGTCGACGCCAACACCGCCTACACGCTGCGCGACGCACGGCACCTCGCCAAGCTCGACGTCTTCGACCTGCTGCTGATCGAGCAGCCGCTGCCCGAGGACGACCTCCTCGGGCACGCCGAGCTGGCGCGGCGGATCGGCACCCCGGTCTGTCTCGACGAGTCGATCACCTCGGCGCGCGACGCCGCCTCGGCGATCGCGCTCGGAGCGTGCAGCGTCATCAACATCAAGCCGTCCCGCGTCGGTGGCTACCTGGAGGCACGGCGGATCCACGACGTGGCCGAGGCGCACGGTGTGCCCGTGTGGTGCGGCGGGATGCTCGAGTGCGGGGTCGGGCGCGCCCCGAACATCGCCCTCGCCGCCCTGCCCAACTTCGTGATGCCGGGTGACACGTCCGCGTCCAACCGGTACTTCGCCGAGGACGTCACCGCCCCGATCCGTCTCGAGGACGGGCACGTTAGGGTGCCCACCGCTCCCGGGATCGGCGTCGAGGTGCTGTCCGACGCCCTCGCGGAGTTCACCTCGACCACGACCTCGCTGATCCCGTGAAGCCGACGAAGGAAACCCCCATGAGAAGCATGACCCCCGTCCGTAGGACCGCCCTGACCGTCGCGGTCGCCTCGTGCGCGCTGCTGCTGTCGGCCTGCGGATCGAGCAGCGACACCCTCGAGGTGAAGGCGATCGGTGCCAAGGCGCCGTTGTTCTCCGCGCTCCCGGCGCAGTACCAGAAGTCCGAGAAGATCGTCGTGGGCTCCGACATCGCCTACGCCCCGATGGAGTACTACGACACGGACGGCACGACGGTGCTGGGCTTCGACAAGGACCTCACCGACCTGCTCAGCAAGCAGCTCGGTGTCACCTTCGACTGGCGCAACGCCACCTTTGACGGCCTGATCACGCAGCTCAAGTCGAAGCGGATCGACGTCGCGATCTCCGGGATGTCCGACACCGCCGAACGCCAGCAGCAGATCAACTTCGTCGACTACTACCAGGCGGGAGCGATGCTGCTCGTGCAGAAGGGCAACCCCGACGGCCTCACCTCGATCGCGGACCTGTGCAGCCGGACGGTGGCCGTGCAGCGGGGCACCACCCAGGAGGGCTACGCGCAGGAGCAGAGCAAGAAGTGCGAGGCCGCCGGGGACAAGCCGATCAACCTGCTCTCCTTCGACCGCGAGACCGAGGCCATGCTCCAGGTCAAGAGCGGTCGCGCCGCTGCCGACATGCAGGACTATCCCGTCGCGACGTACAACGCCCGCACCTCCGGGGGCGGCAACGACTTCGCCGTCGTCGGCGAGCAGATCCAGGCGGGACCGCTGGGGATCGGGATCGGCAAGACCAACTCCGCGCTGCGCGACGCGCTGCAGAAGGCCGTCCAGGCGGTCATCGACGACGGCAGCTACCAGAAGCTGATCGACAAGTACAAGGTGCCGCTCGGCGCCGTCGAGCAGGCGACGGTCAACGGCGGCTGACATGAGCCAGTCAACCGGCGCACCGAAGGCCGTGCCGGTGCGGCACTACGGACGCTGGGTCGGCGCCGGGGTCGTGATCCTGGCGCTGGTGGCGCTGGTCTACTCGTTCTCGAACGCGACCATCGACTACTCGGTGACGGGACACTTCTTCACCGCCCCGACGATCCTGCGCGGCATGGTCAACACGCTGATCATCAGCGTGCTGGCCCAGGCGCTCGGGGTCGGGCTCGGCATCCTGGCGGCCGTGATGCGGCTGTCCCACAACCCGGTCACCAGCACGGTCGCCGCCGTCTACGTTTGGTTCTTCCGCGGCACGCCGGTGCTGGTGCAGCTGCTGGTCTGGTACAACCTGGCCTACGTCTTCCCGACGCTGACCCTCCCGGGCATCGGCTCCTGGCAGACCAACGACGTGATGACGCCGTTCCTCGCGGCCCTGCTGGGCCTCGGCATCAACGAGGGCGCCTACATGGCCGAGATCGTCCGGGCCGGCATCGGCTCGGTCGACGAGGGACAGACCGAGGCTGCACACGCGCTCGGCATGTCCCCGGCCAAGACCATGCGACGGATCATCCTGCCGCAGGCGATGCGGGTGATCGTCCCGCCGACCGGCAACGAGTTCATCAACATGCTGAAGACGTCGTCGCTGGCCTACGCGATCCAGTACAACGAGCTGCTGCAGTCGGCGGTGAAGATCTACTCCAACAACCTCGCGGTGATCGAGCTGCTGTTCACGGTCTCGTTGTGGTACCTCATCCTCACGTCCGTGTTCAGCCTCGTGCAGTTCAGGGTGGAGCGCCGGTTCAGCCGGGGGTCGCGGGTCGCGCCCCAGGGCCAGCTCGCGCGGCTGCTGGCCAACCTCGCGCCGGGAAGGACCCGCTGATGACGCCCGAGAAGGACGCCGCACCCCTCGTGCTCGCCCAGGGCGTGCGGAAGAGCTTCGGCCACGTGGAGGTGCTCAAGGGCATCGACCTCGAGGTGCAGGGCGGGGAGGTGCTCTGTCTGGTGGGACCTTCGGGATCGGGCAAGTCGACCTTCCTGCGGTGCATCAACCACCTCGAGCGCATCGACGGGGGAACCCTCCGGGTCGAGGGAGAGCTGGTCGGCTACCGGGAGCGGAAGGGCCTGCTCTACGAGCTGCGGGAGAAGGAGATCGGTGAGCGCCGCCGCGGCATCGGGATGGTGTTCCAGAGGTTCAACCTGTTCCCGCACATGACCGCTGAGCAGAACGTCATGGAGGCGCCGGTGCAGGTGCTCGGCGAGTCGGTCGCGGCGTCACGAGAGCGTGCGAGGGCGCTGCTGGAGCGGGTCGGCCTGGCGGACAAGTGCGACGCCTACCCTCGTGAGCTCTCCGGGGGGCAGCAGCAACGCGTCGCGATCGCACGAGCCCTGGCCATGCGCCCGCGGTTGATGCTCTTCGACGAGCCGACCTCGGCGCTGGACCCGGAGCTGGTCGGTGAGGTCCTCGAGGTGATGAAGGCGCTCGCCGACGACGGCATGACGATGATCGTGGTCACGCACGAGATGGGTTTCGCGCGGGAGGTGGGCGACGTCCTGGTCTTCATGGACGACGGGAAGGTCGTCGAGTCCGGCGACCCACGCGAGGTGCTCGCCCACCCGCAGCACGCGCGCACCCAGGCGTTCCTCTCGAAGGTTCTCTAGGCCCGGCGTCGGGCCCGGTTGCGGGGGTCGGCGTAGCCCCCGTCCTCGAGGCCGGCCAGCCGCTCGAAGGCGTTGTGCTGCGCGGGGTCGCCGCCGCGCAGGTAGGACCAGCCGGCCGCGAGCAGGTAGAGCGGCACCATCGGCAGGCCGAGGCAGGCGACGTACTGCCAGGTGTGCCGCTCCTCGTGCCGCAGCAGGCGTGGCCGCTCGTCGAGCCAGGCCCGGTCCTCGCGGACGGTGACCAGGTTGCCGATCGTGAACGCCGGCGCGGCCGGCACCGGGAGCCGGTAGCCGGTCGCCACCAGCAGCCCCCGCGGACCGGTCCCGATCCTGGCCCGGCCGGCGATGGCGACCAAGCACCCCAGCGCGGTCGAGCCGTTCGCGACGTTGACGACCCGCTTCACCTGCCACCACCTCATCCCGCCATTGTGGAGGATCTCGGATCGTGGATGCGGTGTGCACATGCTGAGACGCCTGCGTAAGGTAAATCCTGCTCATCAAGAGGGGCAGAGGGACACGGCCCGCTGAAGCCCCGGCAACCCGCCACCACGCGCACGCGTCGAAATCCGTCGACCGGCCTGTGGTGCCAACGGTGCTAATTCCGTCCCGGTCCGAGAGTCGGCCCACCGGGGAAGATGAGAAGGAGGCCCCTTCATGAGCGCACCCAGCACCTCGGTCCTGTCCGGTCCCACCACCTCGATCCGCGACGGTGCCTTCGGCCACGCGGTCGAGCTCGTCTGTCGCGAGTGTCGCGCCACCCAGCCGCTCGGTCCGTCGTACGCCTGCAGCGAGTGCTTCGGCCCGCTGGAGATCGGCTACGACTTCCCGGCCCTGACCCGCGCGCAGATCGAGGCCGGCCCCAAGAACATCTGGCGCTACCAGCAGCTGCTGCCCGTGCCCGCCGACATCACCGGCAGCCCCAACATGGAGCCCGGCTACACGCGGCTGATCAAGGCCGGCAACCTGGCCCGCGAGCTGGGCATGAAGAACCTCTGGGTCAAGGACGACTCCGGCAACCCGACGCACTCCTTCAAGGACCGCGTCGTGGCGATCGCGCTCAGCGCGGCCCGGGAGTTCGGCAGCACGGTCTTCGCCTGCCCCTCGACCGGCAACCTGGCCAACGCCGTCGCGGCCGCCGGTGCACGCGCCGGCATGAAGACGGTCGTGTTCATCCCCGACAACCTCGAACGACCGAAGGTCATCACGACCGCGGTGTACGGCGGCACGCTGGTCGCCGTGAAGGGCAACTACGACGACGTCAACCGGCTCGCGTCGGAGATCGCCGGTGAGGAGGACGGCTGGGCGTTCGTGAACGTCAACGTCCGGCCCTACTACGCCGAGGGCTCCAAGACCCTGGGCTACGAGGTCGCCGAGCAGCTCGGCTGGCGGCTGCCGCAGCAGGTCGTCATCCCGGTGGCGTCCGGGTCGCAGCTGACCAAGGTCGACAAGGGCTTCGGTGAGCTGGTCTCGCTCGGGCTGGTCGAGGAGTCGCCGTACAAGATCTTCGGCGCGCAGGCCGAGGGCTGCTCACCGGTGTCCGCGGCCTACAAGGGCGGTCACGACGTGGTGCGCCCGGTCAAGCCGGACACCATCGCCAAGTCGCTCGCGATCGGCAACCCGGCCGACGGCCCGTATGTCCTCGACGTGGCCCGCCGCACCGGCGGTGCGATCGAGGACGTCACCGACGACGAGATCCGCGACGGCATCCAGCTGCTCGCCCGCACCGAGGGCGTCTTCGCCGAGACAGCGGGTGGCGTCACGGTCGCGACGCTCAAGAAGCTGCTCGCGACCGGACAGCTCGACCCCGAGGCCGACACGGTCGTGTTCAACACCGGCGACGGGCTCAAGACCCTCGACGCGGTCGCCGACCGGGTCGGGCCGGCTGCCACCATCGAGCCCAGCTACGCCGCCTTCCGGGCCGCCGACCTCGTCTGAGCGCCCGGTAGCCTTCATCCCCAAAGTCCGAGCACCGAGGAGAGTCATGAGCGTCAGCGTCCGGATCCCGACCATCCTGCGCACCTACACCAACGGCGATTCCGAGGTCTCGGCCGACGGCGGCACGCTCGCCGAGGTGCTCGAGTCCCTGGACACCAGCTACCCCGGCATCAAGGGTCGGATCCTCGACGACCAGGGCGCGATCCGCCGGTTCGTGAACGTCTACGTCGGCAACGACGACGTGCGCTTCCTCGAGGCCCTCGACACCAGCACGCCGGAAGGCACCCAGGTCTCGGTGATCCCGGCGGTCGCGGGCGGCTAGCGCTTCTTCGCCAGGCCCGGGGGCAGCGGGCGCTCGCAGTCGTCCCGTCCGGCGGCGACGCAGTCGGACCACCTCTTCATGGCGTCGGCGTGCTCGCGGGACAACGTGGCCATCTTCTTGGCCTTCTCCGCGGGCGTGAGGTTCTGCCACGCGGCGCCGGGTCCCCGGTGCTGGCCGAGCCAGCCCTTCAGGGCCTTGCGGTCCTGCTTGTCCAGCTTCTGGGCCAGGTGCCGGCCCGGCTTCTGGCCCAGGTGCCGGCCCAGCCCCTGGCTGTGCTGTGCGCTCTGACGACCGTCGCGTCCGTCCGACCCGTCCCGCGACGCCAGCGACACCGCGAGCGCGGGGAGCGCAGCCACCAGCAGCACGGCCACCGCGACGGCGGCCACCACCCAGGGCTTGAGAGGTGCGGTCATCGCACCAGTGTGGGTCCGCGGGCGGTTCGTCGTAATAGTCCGTTCGGTCAGATCGGCGGGGCTCGTAGGGTGGCGCCATGGCACGCAACCTCGCGACAGCAGACAAGGTCGACCGCGACGCGCTCGAGGAGTTCGTCCGGGCCCGGCACAAGGGCACGCTCGTCACCCATCGCCGGGACGGCAGCCCGCAGATGTCCCCGGTGGCGTGCGGCCTCGACGACCAGGGCCGGGTGGTCGTCTCGACGTACCCGCAGCGGGCGAAGGCCGCCAACGCCCGGCGCGACCCCCGGGTCTCGATCATGATCCACTCCGACGACTGGGACGGGCCCTACGTCCAGCTCGACGGCACCGCCGAGGTGATCGACATGCCCGACGCGGTCGAGCCGCTCGTCGACTACTTCCGGTGCATCTCCGGGGAGCATCCGGACTGGGACGAGTACCGCGACGCGATGCGCCAGCAGGACAAGTCGCTGATCCGGATCACCGTCGAGCGCTGGGGTCCGGTCGCCACCGGTGGCTTCCCGCCCGAGAACGCCTAGAACCGCCTCAGCAGGACTTCGGCCGTGGCCAGCTCGGCCAGCACCTCGGCGACGCTGCGCTCGGAGCTGAGCAGCCCGGCGCCCTGGCCGGCGTACACGTAGTCCACCTCCACGGCGACCTCGTCGTCGGTCGCGAGCTCGTCGAGCCGGTGCTCCCACCGGTCGAAGAACGCGTTGCGCAGCGCCCGGCCCCCGAACTCCGGCGGCCAGCCGAGCCGCTGGGCGACGTCGAAGACCCGCCCGTAGGCCGTCCCGGTGACGTCGGAGGCCAGCAGCGCCTGCCGGGCGGCGTCCCGGGTGGCCGCCTCGTGCGTGGTCAGCAGCGCGGTCCCGATCCAGGCCCCGGCCGCGCCCGCCGCCAGCACGGCGGCGAGCCCCCGGGCGGTGCCGATCCCGCCGGCCGCGACGACGGGTACGTCGACCTGGTCGAGCACCGCCTGCAGCAAGGGCAGGGTGGCGACCTCGTTGCGGCCGTGCCCGCCGCCCTCCGCGCCGCGGGCCACCACGAGGTCGACGCCGGCCGCCTCCGCGCGGCGCGCCTCGTCCGGCGTGCCGGCCTGGACGGTCACCTTGATGCCCTCGGCGCGCAGCCGGTCGACGTACCTCTCGAACGGGCCGAAGCTCACCGACACCAGGGCCGGGCGGACCTCGAGGACCGCGCGGAGCTGGGCGTCGTCCTGCTCGAGGACCCAGGCCATCAGCCCGACGCCGTACGCCGCGCCGCCGGCCGCCGCAACGTGCGCCTGCTCGACGACCCAGTCGGGGGAGCGTGAGGCGTTCACGCCGACCATGCCGAGACCGCCGGCCGCGGTGACCGCCGCAGCGAGCCGGCCCTCGCCCGGCCCCGCCATCGGGGCGCCCACGACAGGGACGGACAGGCCGAAGGTGTCGGTGAGCCAGGTGTCGATCATCGGTCCACTGTCGCAAACCGGCTCGCGCCGGGGCCACCCGAGACGGTAGACGTTGCGCATGCAACCGCACGAGGCAGCCGCCGACTTCGTCGCCACCCACTTCCCGGACGCCCGGGCCGCGTTCGTCGGGGGCAGCGTCATCACGCCGCACCGCACCGAGACGTCCGACCTCGACGTGGTGGTAGTGCTCGACGGTCCGCCGGCGCCCTACCGGGAGACGTTCCGGCACCAGGGCTGGGTCGTCGAGGCGTTCGTGCACGACGACGCGAGCCTCTCCTTCTTCTACGCCCAGGACCGGGACCGTCGCGTGTGCTCGCTGCTGCGGATGGTGGGGGACAGCGACGTCGTCGTGGACGGGGACGGCTCGGCCGCCCGGCTGCAGACCGACGCCCGGGCCCTGCTGGCCGCGGGACCGGGGCCGTTCCGGGACACCGAGCGGGACGCGATTCGCTACCTGCTGAGCGACCTGCTCGACGACCTGCAGGGCTGTCGGACGGTCGCCGAGCTGCCCTGGATCGCCGCCCTGCTGCTCGTGCAGACGGCCCAGCTCGCGCTGGCCGCGGCCGGTCGGTGGGGCGGTCAGGGCAAGGCCCTGCACCGGGCGCTCGCGGCGCAGGACCCCTCGCTGGCGGGCCGGCTGGTGGAGGGCCACCGGGCGGTGGTCGCGGACGGCCGGGTCGAGCAGCTGCAGGCGGTGGTGCTCGAGGTGCTGGACGGGGTCGGCGGACCCCTGGTGGAGGGCCACCGGGTCGCGGGGCCTGGCAGCGCGGCCGACGTGCTGCTGGTGACCTGCTCGTGGCTGCCCGGTGGCGAGGACGGGGGACACCTGATCGTCGAGGAGCTCGCGGAGCGTGGGCTCGTGGGTCGGTGGGTGGCGTGGGACGACCCGTCCGTCGACTGGTCCTCCGCCCGGGCTGTCGCGGTCCGCAGCACCTGGGACTATGAGCAGAGGCGCGAGGAGTTCCTGGCCTGGGCCCGGACGGTCGGTCCCGCCCTGCTCAACGGCGCCGACGCGCTGGCCTGGAACACCGACAAGGCCTACCTGCTCGAGCTGGTGGCGGCCGGGCTGCCCGTCGTGCCCACCCTGCTGGCGACGACCCGCGACGAGGCCCGGCGGGCGGCCGCCCGGTTCGCCCCGGCCGTCGTGAAGCCCACCGTCGCGGCGAGTGGTCGCGGGCTGGTCGTGATGGACGGCGACGGTGACCCGGCCGGCACCGGGCCGTGGCTGGTGCAACCGGTCGTGGAGTCGGTGCACACCGAGGGGGAGGTGTCGGTCTTCGTGCTCGGCGGCCGGCCGGTGGCCCAGGTCCGCAAGGTGGCCGGCGGGGACGACGTACGCGTGCACGAGGCGTACGGCGGCCGCTCGGTGCCCGTGCCGCTGGATGACGAGCACGCCGCGCTGGCGGCCCGCACCGTCGTCGTCGCGGAGGAGCTGCTGGGGGCCGACCTGTCCTACGCGCGGGTGGACCTGATGCGGCTCGCGGACGGCACGCTGGCGGTCGGCGAGCTGGAGGTGACCGAGCCGGGGCTCTACCTGGACCTGGTGCCCGGACTGGCCGCGGACTTCGCGGCGATGGTCGCGGAGCGCCTCTCCTGACGGGAGAGGCCGGAGAGCGCTTGCGCGTTCTCCGGCCGAAACCCCGTCGCACCCACGAGGTCCTTGCACGGTAGGCCCGGCCCGGAAGGCGGGTCAATGGCCCGGCGGCCGCGACCCCGTCCCGGCCGTCGTCGGTCTAGACCTTGGCCGGCGTGCCTCGTCTTGCACTCGCCGGGGGCGAGTGCTAGACATGAGGTAGCACTCTCATCATGAGAGTGCCAACAAGTGGGCCGGGAAGATGAGGTCCCACGCGTCGGCGGGAAGGGTCTGCCGGGTCAGCGGGGATCGTCCGTCGCGGGCATCCCCTGGCTCAGTCCATTCATTCCAGCGTGAGGAACCGCGGAGAATGCCGAAGCTTATTGCGTTCAACGAGGAAGCCCGGCGCGGCCTGGAGCGTGGCATGAACACGCTCGCCGACGCCGTGAAGGTGACGCTCGGTCCCAAGGGCCGCAACGTCGTCCTCGAGAAGAAGTGGGGCGCCCCCACGATCACCAACGATGGTGTGTCCATCGCCAAGGAGATCGAGCTCGAGGACCCCTACGAGAAGATCGGTGCCGAGCTCGTCAAGGAGGTCGCCAAGAAGACCGACGACGTCGCGGGCGACGGCACCACCACCGCCACCGTCCTGGCCCAGGCCATGGTGCGCGAGGGTCTGCGCAACGTCGCGGCCGGCGCGAACCCGATGTCGCTCAAGCGCGGCATCGAGATCGCCGTGGCCGCCATCGTCGAGCAGCTGCTCGCGATGGCCAAGGACATCGAGACCAAGGAGCAGATCGCTGCTACCGCGGGCATCTCGGCCGGCGACGCCAGCGTCGGCGAGCTCATCGCCGAGGCGATGGACAAGGTCGGCAAGGAAGGCGTCATCACGGTCGAGGAGTCGAACACGTTCGGCCTCGACCTCGAGCTGACCGAGGGCATGCGGTTCGACAAGGGCTACATCTCGGCGTACTTCGTCACCGACGCGGAGCGCATGGAGACGGTGCTCGACGAGCCCTACATCCTGATCGCCAACCAGAAGGTCTCGAACGTCAAGGACCTGCTGCCGGTGCTCGAGAAGGTCATGCAGAGCGGCAAGCCGCTGCTGATCCTCTCCGAGGACGTCGACGGCGAGGCGCTGTCCACCCTGGTGGTCAACAAGATCCGCGGCACCTTCAAGTCCGTCGCCGTCAAGGCTCCGGGCTTCGGTGACCGTCGCAAGGCCATGCTCCAGGACATCGCGATCCTGACCGGCGGCCAGGTCATCTCCGAGGAGGTCGGCCTCAAGCTCGAGTCGACCGGTCTCGAGCTGCTCGGCCAGGCCCGCAAGGTGGTCGTCACCAAGGACGAGACGACCATCGTCGAGGGTGCCGGCGACGCCGACCAGATCGCCGGACGGGTCAACCAGATCCGTGCGGAGATCGAGAAGAGCGACTCCGACTACGACCGCGAGAAGCTGCAGGAGCGCCTGGCCAAGCTGGCCGGCGGTGTTGCGGTCATCAAGGTCGGCGCGGCCACCGAGGTCGAGCTCAAGGAGCGCAAGCACCGCATCGAGGACGCCGTTCGCAACGCGAAGGCCGCCGTCGAGGAGGGCATCGTAGCCGGAGGTGGCGTCGCCCTCGTCCAGGCGACCGACGCCGCGTTCGAGAAGCTCGAGCTGGTGGGCGACGAGGCCACCGGTGCCAACATCGTCCGCGTCGCGCTCGCGGCCCCGCTCAAGCAGATCGCGATCAACGCCGGTCTCGAGGGTGGCGTCGTGGCCGAGAAGGT
>JBDSMW010000020.1:0-69978 GCA_039915665.1 Nocardioidaceae bacterium | reverse complement strand
CAGAAGGTGCACGTGTTGTTGCAGCCGACCGAGATCGACACCCAGGCGGCGTACGCCGACTCGCGCTTGGTCGGCAGCGTCGAGGGGAAGACGTCCAGCGACTCCAGGATCTCGACCTGGGCTTCCTCGTTGACCCGAGCGCGCTCGAGCAGCGCCGGCAGCGAGCCGATGTTGTGGGTGCCGAAGACGACGTCGACCCAGGGCGCCTTCTCGACGATCGTGGTGCGGTCCTTCTGGGCCAGGCAGCCGCCGACGGCGATCTGCATGCCGGGCCGGGCGGCCTTGACCGGGGCCAGGTGGCTGAGGTTGCCGTAGAGCTTGTTGTCGGCGTTCTCCCGCACCGCGCAGGTGTTGAACACGACGACGTCGGCGGTGCTGTCGGCGGCGGCGGCGACGTAGCCCGCGTCCTCCAGCAGCCCGGTGAGCCGCTCGGAGTCGTGGACGTTCATCTGGCACCCGTAGGTGCGGACCTCATAGGTGCGGGTCAACTGGCTCATTTTCCGTGGTGGGTTCATCCAGACGAGGGGAACCGCTCCATGCTAGACGGTATGAAGTGACCGCTCAGGATTGCTGAGGGGTTGCGGGCCGGGGCCTCACTCACAAGATTCGTGGGTTACCGAGCAGGGGCTGCCTGCTCGGCCTATCCGACAATTGTGGGAGGCCCCGGTGTTTACCGAGCGTACGAGTGTTGGGCTCGACGTGCACGCCCGATCTGTTGCTGCAGCGGCGATCGATGGCGTCACGGGTGAGCTGTTCCAGACCAAGCTGACTCCGTCACTTGAGCACATCAGGTCCTGGCTGACGAATCTGCCGGGTCCGGTCGCGGTGGCCTACGAGGCCGGCCCGACCGGGTTTGGGCTGTACCGGGATCTGACGGCGGCCGGGATCCGGTGCGTGGTCGTGGCGCCCTCGAAGTTGCAGAAACCCGCTGGTGACCGGGTCAAGACCGACGCCAAGGACGCGGTTCACCTGGCCAGGCTGTTGCGCATCGATGAGATCACCCCGGTGTCGATCCCGTCCGTCGATCAGGAAGCTGCCCGGGACCTGGTGCGTGCCCGGGAAGACTGCCGTGGTGACTTGATGCGGGCCCGGCACCGGCTCTCGAAGTTGTTGTTGCGCCATGGGGTCGTCTACTACGGCGGCAGGGCGTGGACCGGCAAGCACGACATCTGGCTGCGACACGACGCGTTGTCACACTTGACCGCACGGGCGACCCGGCTGACCTTCGACAACGACTACGAGACCGTCTTGTCTGTGAAGGCACGCCGGGATCGGCTCGATGCCGCGATCAATCAGATGGCCGCGGATAGTGAGTTCACTCCGATGCTGCGCCGGCTGGGTTGCCTGCGTGGGATCGGCACCCTGACCGGGTTCGCATTGGCCGTCGAGGTCGGTGACTGGCACCGGTTCACCGGGAACACGATCGGCTCCTTCGTAGGGCTCGTCCCGTGCGAGTACTCCTCGGGCGGCTCGCGCACGCTGGGCTCGATCACCAAGACCGGCAACGGCCATGCCCGCCGACTGCTCGTCGAGGCTGCATGGCACCACCGTGCCCGCTACACGGTCGGCAAGACCATGCGCGACCGCTGGGATCTGGCGCCGGCAGCAGCACGGGCCCGCGGCGATGAAGGCAACCGGCGACTCCACCACCGGTGGGTGAAGTTCAACGACCGCAACAAGAAGACGACCATCGCCAACGTCGCGATCGCGCGCGAGCTGGCCGGCTGGTGCTGGTCTCTCGCGGTCCTCGAGGAGTAACGCCCCGCGATCTGCTTCGTCGACTACCGGCCTGGTGGCAGCGCTCGGAGCGACCCGCGACTGAACTATGAGCAGCGAGCCAGCTCGTGACGCTCGACTCTAGACACGCGGTCCAGCTCCCGCCGAAAGCACCGTCCTGCGGTAACCAACCCGCGCATATCAGTCTGACCGCGCGTCGCCAACGACACGCTCACCAGCACCCACGAGGACGAAGCACGAGGCGCCCGCCCCGAGGCATCGGGACGGGCGCCTCACCCTGCCTCTTGACAGGAAGCTCCTACATATCAGTTCAGGAGCGGAGGTAGGACGCGCCGTTCACGTCGATGATCGTGCCGGTGGCGAACCGGGCATCCGGTGACGCCAGCCACACCACGGCGGCTGCGACCTCCTCCGGGCGCGCGACGCGGCCGGTGGGCGACTGGGCCCGGACCTCGTCGCCGCGTGGACCGTCAAGGACCCGGCGGGCCATGTCGGTCTCGACGAACCCGGGCGCGACCGTGCCGACCGAGATCCCGTGCGGGGCCAGGGCCTGCGCCATCGACTGGCCGAACGCGTTGAGCCCGGCCTTGGACGCGCCGTACGCCGGGCAGTCCGGCTCTCCGCGGAAGGCGCCGCGGCTGGACACGTTGACGACCGCCCCGCCTCCGCGGGCGATCAGGTGCGGCAGGGCGCAGAACGTCGCGTTGGCAGCCCCGGTCAGGTTGGTGGTCAGCGTGAGCGACCAGATCCGCTGCCACTCCGCGAAGTCCGTGGCCAGCGGCGGGTGCGCGACGAAGACGCCAGCGTTGTTGACCAGCACGTCGAGCCCGTCCAGCCCGGCCGCGGCCTCGTCGACCATCCGGCGCACGCCGTCCGCGTCGGTCAGGTCTGCCTGCACCACGAGGTGCCCGTCCCCGGGCAGGCCCGCGGCTACTGCCTCGGCCGCGTCGCGCGACGAGCCGTAGTGCACCGCCACCCGGTCCCCCTGCTCGGCGAACGCGGCGGCCACCGCCGCCCCGATGCCCCGCGAGCCGCCGGTGACCAGCACCGAGCGGCGGCTCATCCGGCCAGCTCCGCGACCCCGGCGAGCAGCCGGTCCACGTCGTCCTCGGAGGTGTACGGCGCGAGGCCGGCCCGCACCGCGCCACCGTCGCCGAGCCCGAGCCACCGGGACGCCTCGAGCGCGTAGAAACTGCTGGCCGGGGCGTTCACGCCCCGGGCCGCGAGCGCCTCGTGGACCTCCCGGCCGGTGCGACCGTCGACGGAGAACAGCACCGTCGGCGTACGACGGGCGGGGTGACCGTAGCGACGGACCCCGTCGAGGGCGTCGAGCCCGGAGAGCAGCCGCTCGAACAGCACCTCCTCGTAGGTCTCCACCCGCTGCATCGACTCCAGCACACAACCCCTGCGCTCGACCGCGTCACCAGGGGCGAGGCCCGCGATGAAGTCCACCGTCGCGGTCACGCCGGCGAGCATCTCGTAGGGCAGGGTGCCGAGCTCGAACCGCTCGGGGACGGTGTCCGAGGAGGGCAGCAGCTTGTCGGGCTGCACCAGGTCGAGCAGCGTCGGGTCGGCCGCCAGCACACCCAGGTGCGGCCCGAAGAACTTGTAGGGCGAGCAGGCGTAGAAGTCCGCCCCCAGGTCGCGCACGGAGACCGGCGCGTGCGGCGTGAGGTGCACCCCGTCGACGAAGAGCATCGCGCCTGCGGCGTGAACTGCCGCGGCGATCCGGGCGATGTCGGGACGGGTGCCGACCAGGTTCGAGGCACCGGTCACCGCGACCAGCCGGGTCCGCTCGGACAGCACGCCGTCATCGAAGGACAGCTCGGCGCTGTCGCGGTCGAAGTTGACCCACCGGACGGTGACGTCGAGAGCGTCGGCGGCGCGCTTCCACGGCCGGATGTTCGCGTCGTGGTCGAGGCGGGTCACCACGATCTCGTCGCCGGGCTCCCAGGTCTTGGCCAGCGCACGGGCCAGGTCGAAGGTCAGCTGGGTCATCGAGCGGCCGAAGACGACCCCACCCGCGTCGCAGCCGAGCAGGTCGGCCATCGCGGAGCGGGCCCCGACGACGATGTCCTCGGCCCGCCGCTCGGAGGCCGTCACGCTGCCGCGGTTGGAGAGCCCGCTGCCCATCGCGGAGGCGATCGCGTGCGCGACCTGGCGCGGCACCTGCGACCCGCCGGGGCCGTCGAAGTAGGCGGTCCCGTCCTGGAGGGCCGGGAAGCTGGCGCGCACGTGCTCGACGTCGTAGTCCATGCGCCCATTGAACAGGGCCCTACTCCACGTGGAGCAGCGACTCCCCCGCGTCGAGCGCCGTGACGTCCTCGACGATGCTGCGCGCGAGCGTCTGGGCGGTCAACCCGACCCGCTCGAGGATCACCCCGCGCTTGGCGTGGTCCAGGAACTCCTGCGGGATGCCGTGCAGCCGCACCGGCGTGTCGATGCGCGCCGCGTTCAGGGTCTGCAGCAGCACCGAGCCGCAGCCGCCAACGATGCCGTTGTCCTCGACGGACACGACCAGGCGGTGCTCGCGGGCCAGGTCGAGGATGGCCGGGTCGACGGGCTTGACCCAGCGGGGGTCCACGACGGTGACGCCGATGCCCTGCGCGACCAGGCGTTCGGCCACGTCGACGGCCGTGACCGCCATCGAGCCGACGCCGACGATAAGCACGTCCTTGGTGCCGTTGCGGACCAGCACGTCGCACCCGCCGGCAGTGCCGACCCGCTCGACGTCGCCGCTCGGGGGACCCTTCGGGAAGCGTACGACGGTCGGGGCGTCGTCGACCTGGACGGCCTCGCGGAGCAGCTCACGCAGACGGGCGCCGTCCCGCGGCGCCGCGAGGCGCAGGCCGGGCACGACCTGGAGGATCGACATGTCCCACATGCCGTTGTGGGACGCGCCGTCGTCGCCGGTGACGCCCGAGCGGTCGAGCACGAAGGTGACGCCGCACCCGTGCAGCGCGACGTCCATCAGCACCTGGTCGAACGCCCGGTTGAGGAACGTGGCGTAGAGCGCGACGACCGGGTGCAGGCCGCCCATCGCGAGGCCGGCCGCGGAGGTGGCGGCGTGCTGCTCGGCGATGCCGACGTCGAAGGTGCGCTCGGGGAACTGCGCTGCGAACTTGTGCAGCCCCACCGGGTGCATCATCGCCGCGGTGATGGCGACGACGTCGCGCCGCTCGGCGCCGATTCGGACGATCTCGTCGGCGAAGACGTCGGTCCAGATCTGCCCCTTGGGGTTCTCCTCGCCGGTCTCCACGTTGAAGACGCCGGGGCTGTGGAACTGGTCGGCCTCGTGCCGCTCGGCCGGGTCGTAGCCGAACCCCTTGCGGGTGATGACGTGCACGATCACCGGGCCGTTGAACTTCTTCGCCGCGGTGAGCGCGACCTCGACGGCCTGCCGGTCGTGGCCGTCGACCGGTCCGACGTACTTCAGGCCGAGGTCCTCGAAGAGACCCTGCGGGGCCAGGGCGTCCTTCATGCCCTTCTTCATCGCGTGCAGGGCGTCGTACACCGCCGGGCCTACACCGCGGACGCCGTTGAGGCGCTTCTTGACCAGGTCGAGGACCTGCTCGTAGCGCGGGCTGGTGCGCAGCGTGGTCAGGTGGTTGGCCAGACCGCCGACCGTCGGGGTGTAGGACCGGCCGTTGTCGTTGACCACGATCACCAGGCGACGGTCGCCGTTGACGCCGTCTGCGGCGATGTTGTTCAGCGCCTCCCAGGCCATCCCGCCGGTCAGGGCGCCGTCGCCGATCACGGCCGCGACGTGCCGGTCCTCGCCGCGCACGGAGAAGGCCTTGGCCAAGCCGTCGGCGTAGGACAGCGAGGTGGACGCGTGGGAGTTCTCGACGACGTCGTGGTCGGACTCGGCCCGGCTCGGGTAGCCCGACAGGCCACCCTCCTGACGGAGCTGGTCGAAGCCCTTGGCGCGGCCGGTGACGATCTTGTGGACGTAGGCCTGGTGACCGGTGTCGAAGACGATCCGATCGGTAGGCGAGTCGAACACCCGGTGCAGGGCGAGCGTGAGCTCGACGACCCCGAGGTTGGGACCGAGGTGGCCGCCGGTGCGGGAGACCTTGCGGACCAGGAAGTCGCGGATCTCCGAGGCGAGCTCGTCGAGCTCGGCGTCGGTGAGGTCGCGCAGGTCACGTGGGCCGGTGATCCGGTCCAGCACTCCCATGGGTGGTCCTCCTCGGTCCGCGGACGGCTCAATCACCCAGTCTAGGCGGGGTCGAGGCGGCCACGAGCAGCGGCTCAGCCACCCGGCCGCTGTCGGGGAAGGCCGCGCGGCGGCTCGACCCCGAGGGCCTCGTCGATCACGTCCTGCTCAAGCTCTCCGGGTGCCAGCGTCGCCACCACCATCAGCTCGGTGACCAGCCGGATCTCGTCGACCAGTGCGTCGTCCTGGAGCTCGACGTCAAGTGCGTTCTCCATACCGTCCTCTCTCATCCCCGTTCTACCAACGGCGGAGCCCCAGGGCCGTTAGTCGTACGTTCGAATGGTTCCCCTAGTCCGTTCGGACTATGCCGCCAGCGCGGTACGAGTCCGAGATCAGTCCCACGAGCCGCGCGACGGCGGCATGCCCGCGGTGCCGGCAGTTGTTCGCGAACATCCGGACGGTGTCGCCGTCCAGCACCAGCAGCGCCCCGACGTCGCCGACGCGCACCGCCTGCTCGGTGACCAGCTGGTCGCGCCGGCCGAGACAGGTCCACGACCCGGCGTACAGGAGGCGGAGCTCCCGGGCCAGCACCTCCGGCGAGGTGTACGCCTCGGCGGGGAGCATCAGCCCGCCGGTCAGCCTCATCGCGGGACGTCCAGCACGGCGATCGCCGGCTCCTCCAGGCTGCCGAGCCAGACGCGACCCGCGTGCTCCCGCACGCCGGTCACCAGGTGGTAGCCGGACGCGTCGCCGGTCAGGTCGTGCACGACGGTGCCGTCGTCGTCGAACGCCATCACCCGGACCGTGCGCTTCGGCTCGGGCTGGACCGCGGCGGGCAGCCGCCAGGCCAGCCGGCGCACGGGCACCGGGCTGGTCATCAGCCGATCGAGCACCGGGTCGCGCGGCGAGGCGACGGTGACCCAGACGAGTCCGTCGCTGCCCCGGCTGATGTTGTCCGGGTAGCCCGGCAGGTCGGTGGCCAGGTGGTCCGTCCGACCCTGCTTCGGGCCGGTCAGCCAGCGGCGTACGACGGTGCGCCCGGCCGTCTCGGCCACGGCGACGTAGGACTCGTCCGCCGCCAAGGCGACCCCGTTCGCGAAGCGCAGCCCCTCGATCACCACCTCGACGGAGCCGTCCGGCGACCGGCGCAGCAACCTCCCCGACGCGGTGTTCTCGATCAGGTCCGCCTTCCAGCGGTCGATGCCGTGCACGAGGGAGGAGTCGCTGAACCAGATGTCCCCGCCGCTGTGCACCGCGGCGTTGTTGCAGAACACCATGGGCCGGCCCTGCACCAGCGTGGTCAGCTCCTCGATGGCCCCGGTGCCGGGGTCGAGGGCGAGCAGGCCGCGGCGGGCGTCGCACACGAGCACGCGGCCGTCGGGCAGCAGCTCGAGGCCGAGCGGCCGGCCGCCGGTGTGACCGACCCGGTCGATGCGCCCGCCGTCCGGTCGCACCCGGAAGACCGCGCCGTCCACGGTGCCCGTGAGCACCCAGCCCTCGGCGTCGACGAGGACGTCCTCGGCGCCGTGTCCGGGGACGGGGACGACGGTCAGCGGGAGGGTCATGTGGTGAGGCTACCCAGCCAGCGCGGCGTACTCCGGCGAGGCCAGCAGCAGCGGCAGGAAGTGCCGGCTGGAGGGAGCGAGGTCGAGCGCGGCCAGGTCGGCCGGGGGGACGAACACGATCTGTCGTCCCTCGCCGAGGACGATGTCGGAGTCGGTGAGCCGGGTGCCGCTGACCCAGACGGTGTAGAGCCGCGGCTCGGCACCGTCCCAGGTGTGCTCCTCGTCGCGCCACAGCGTCAGCGTCCCCGGAGACAGCCGACGAGACCCCACTGGTCCGGGCTGATCGGCGCCTCGGAGTCGCGCTCCTGGATCATCAGCCGTCCCTGCGGGTCGACGAGGATGACCACCGCGAGTCTGACCATGACCGACACCCTCTCAGAACCGGTCTCAGAACCGGTCTCAGAGCCGCGCGATGAAACGCTTGCCCCGCAGGGCTTCCTCGACCAGGCCCACGGCCCGTCGCTCGGACATCAGCCGGGCCGACTCGGTGTGCCAGGTCTCGATCGCGGCCTCGACGGTGTCCTGACCTGTGACGTCACGCAGCTCGGCGCGGGCCTCGCTCAGGCCACGTCGTACGGCGGCCTGGCAGGCCTCGACGTGCAGCACCGCGAAGCGCGCGAGCACGACGTCGTGGCGGCGCAGCACCGGATAGGACCGGAACTCCGGCGGGCAGATGTCCAGCAGCCACGACACGGCCGAGTCCTCCCAGCCGGGGGCGCCGGGCGGATAGACGGCCCGCGGCCATCCGGGCGGGGCGACGAGCTGAACCATGACGACAGCCTACGGCATCGTTCGAACATCTGTTCGATCTTCTCAGAGAACGGTGAGGCCGTACATCTCCCCGAGCGGGTCGGCGATCAGCTCGAGCCGGGCGCCGTCCGGGTCTCGGAAGTAGATCGACGTGCCGCTCTCCACCTCGTGCTCCACGCCGGCCGCGCCCAGCCGCTCGCGCAGCGCGTCCCACCGGGTGGGATCGACGGAGATCGCCAGGTGGTGCAGCACGCCGAGGACCTCGGCGTACTCACCCAGGTCCAGTCCGGGCAGGTCGAAGAAGGCCAGCAGGTTGCCGTGGCCGATGTCGAAGAAGAAGTGGCTGGACCCGGCGTAGTCACGGTTCTCGACGATCTCGGTCAGCGGGAAGCCGAGCACGTCCTGGTAGAACCGCACCGTCGTCTCCACGTCGGTGCAGATCAGGGCCGTGTGGTGCAGGCCGCGCGCGGTCGAGGCGGGTCGCTCACCCAGCGGCACCAGGTGCGCGTCGCGGATGCGGCGCCGCTCCTGCGCCAGGGCGTCGAGGTCGATGGTCGTCACGTGCTGCTCCCGGTGGTCGAGGGGGTCCAGGCCTCCGCGAGGAGGGCCCGGGTGTCGGTCAGCAGCTGCGGGAGCGTGCGGGTCCGCCCGATGATCGGCATGAAGTTCTGGTCGCCGCCCCAGCGCGGCACCACGTGCTGGTGCAGGTGTGCGGCGATGCCGGCTCCAGCCACCGCGCCCTGGTTCATGCCGACGTTGAAGCCGTGCGCCCCGCTCACCTCGCGCAGCACGCGCATCGCGGTCTTGGTGAAGGCCGCCACCTCGACCGTCTCCGCGTCGTCGAGCTCGGTGTAGTCCGCAACGTGTCGGTAGGGGCAGACCATCAGGTGCCCGGGGCTGTAGGGATACAGGTTCAGCACGACGTACGACGCGTCGCCGCGGTGCACGACGAGCCCGGAGACGTCGTCCAGCGACGGGATGCGGCAGAACGGGCACTCACCCGAGGACGGGTCCGTCGGCTTGTTCTCGCCCTTGATGTAGGCCATCCGGTGCGGGGTCCAGAGCCGCTCGAGGTCGTCGGGCTCGCCCACCCCGTCCTGCGTGAAGGACTCCTCCGTCATACCTGGGACCGAGCGGTGACGGCCTCGACGACGCGGGCGATGGCGTCCTCGACCAAGACACCGTTCTCCTGGTGCCCGTCGCGGTAGCGGAAGCTGACCGCCCCGGCCTCGAGGTCGCTGTCGCCGGCGATCAGCATGAACGGCACCTTCTGCAGCTGCGCGTTGCGGATCTTCTTCTGCATCCGCTCGTCGGACTCGTCGACCTCGACGCGGATCCCCTGCGCCTTGAGAGACGCTGCGACCTCGTAGAGGTAGTCGTTGTGCCGCTGCGCGATCGGGATGCCCTGCACCTGCACGGGAGCGAGCCAGGGCGGGAACGCGCCGGCGTAGTGCTCGACGAGCACGCCGATGAACCGCTCGATCGACCCGAACTTGGCGGAGTGGATCATCACCGGCTGCTGGCGGGTGCCGTCGGCGGCCTGGTACTCCAGCCCGAAGCGTTCGGCCGACGGCTGGTTGAAGTCGTACTGGATGGTCGACATCTGCCAGGTGCGGCCGATGGCGTCGCGCGCCTGCACGGAGATCTTCGGTCCGTAGTAGGCGGCGCCGCCCGGGTCGGGGACCAGCTCGAGGCCCGACTCGGTGGCCACCTTCTCCAGGACCCCGGTGGCCTCGACCCACTCCTCGTCGGAGCCGATGAACTTGTCCGGCTTGGAGTCGTCGCGGGTGGACAGCTCGAGGTAGAAGTCATCGAGACCGAAGTCGCGGAAGAGGCTGAGGCAGAAGTCGAGCAGGTGCTTGATCTCTGCGGGCGCCTGCTCCTTGGTGACGTAGGAGTGCGAGTCGTCCTGGGCGAACCCGCGCACCCGGGTCAGCCCGTGGATGACGCCGGACTTCTCGTGCCGGTAGACGTGCCCGAACTCGAAGAGCCGCAGGGGCAGCTCGCGGTAGGACCGCTGCCGCGACCGGAAGATCAGGTTGTGCATCGGGCAGTTCATCGCCTTGAGGCGGTAGTCCATGCCGTCGACGTCGAGCGCGGGGAACATGCCCTCGCCGTAGTACGGCAGGTGCCCCGAGGTGTAGAACAGCCCCTCCTTGGCGATGTGGGGGGTGCCGACGTACTCGAAGCCCTCCTCGATGTGCCGCTGGCGGACGTAGTCCTCCATCACCCGCTTGATCACGCCACCCTTGGGGTGGAACACCGGCAGGCCGGAGCCGATCTCGTCGGGGAACGAGTAGAGGTCGAGGTCGCGGCCGAGCCTGCGATGGTCGCGCCGCTCGGCCTCCTCGATCCGGTGCAGGTGCTCCTCGAGCGCCTCCTTCGACTCCCATGCGGTGCCGTAGATGCGCTGCAGCTGCTTGTTCTTCTCGCTGCCGCGCCAGTACGCCGCCGCGGAGCGCATCAGCTTGAAGGCCGGGATGCGCTTGGTGGTCGGCAGGTGCGGGCCGCGGCAGAGGTCCTTCCAGGCCAGCGACCCGTCGCGTTTGAGGTTGTCGTAGATGGTCAGCTCGGCCCCGCCCACCTCGACGCTCGCGCCCTCGGCCGCGTCGCCCACGTCCGAGGTGCCGCCCTTGAGCCCGATCAGCTCGATCTTGTAGGGCTCCTCGGCCAGCTCGCTGATCGCGTCACCGTCGGAGATCGGTCGACGGGAGAACTTCTGGCCCTCCTTGACGATCTTGCGCATCCGCGACTCGATCTTCTCGAGGTCCTCCGGGACGAATGGGGTGGGCACGTCGAAGTCGTAGTAGAAGCCGTCGGTGATCGGCGGGCCGATGCCCAGCTTGGCCTCGGGGAACAGCTCCTGAACGGCCTGCGCCATCACGTGCGCGGTCGAGTGCCGCAGGATGTCCCGGCCGGCCGCGGAGTCGATCGCCACCCCTTCGACCTCGTCACCGTCGGCGAGCTCGTGGGCCAGATCCCTCAGCTCGCCGCCCACGCGGGCAGCGATCACCTGCGGCTCGTCCGCGAAGAGCTGCCACGCCTTGGTGCCCGTCGTCACCGCACGCTCGCCGGACTCGGCTGCGTTCAGGACGGTGACGTTGATGTCGGACACGGGACTCGACTCCTCGGAACGGGCGGTGCCGCCCGTCGTACGTGCACGGGCGGTCGGGTGAACGGCTCGATCGTATCCGCGGGGCCGGGGCCGACGCCCGCGGGTTTCGCCGCCATCGGATTCGGTGCCCTGCACATCTGTGCCGTCAGCGTTGGCGGTGTAGATGCTCTCACCCTCACCGGCGGGCTCGTTGACGATGAAGGCGATCTTCGTTCCGTCGGGTGACCAGGTGGGGTCAAAGCATCCGCGGGAAAGCGGGTCCGCTCTGTCGCCGCCGCAAGGGGTGGGGCTGTCGAAGTGAATCTCGCGGAGCCCGCTGCCGTTTGCGTGGAGCACCCAGATGGAATTGCGCACGTCGGCGTTGTCGTGTTAGGCAAAGATGATGTCGCTTCTTTGAGGTGACCAGTCGCCAAACCTGTCGCTGTCGATCAACGCGCCGGGAGGGTTTATCCGTCTGAGCCCCCGTCCATCGAGTTTCACCGTGAACAGGCCAACCGGACCGTTGTCGTTGAAGCGGGCAAATTCCAGCCGTTGCCATTCGGGGAATAGCTGCCCGGCTCGTCCTCACCTCCGGGGATCGACGTCACCCTGCTGATCCCTGGACCGTCCGAAGCTCGAACCGTCTAGATGCCAGCACTTTCGGGCGCGCCGTCTGTGTAGCTGCTGGAGCAGGCCAGTCGTTCGCCGTCTGGTGACCAGACCGTGCAGCCCAGGTTGATCCCATAGGTGTTCGGCCGGGTGGTGATGCTGCCCCTATCGACGTCGAACAGCGTGGCAACAACCGGGGTGTCGTCGCCCGGCACGCTAGCGATGCGGGTGCCGTCAGGCGACCAATGAGGTCTCCCGAAAGGCGTCAGCGGCGACACGGTCCGGAGGCCGCTGCCGTCGGGGTTCAGGACAGCGACAACGGACTCATCAGGAATCTGGCCGCCGCGCTCAAACGCGATTTGACCGTTCGAGTTGCATCAGGTGTGACCCGTAAATGCCCGACCATCGGAGGTTCTCCCGTGCGCGCCCTTCGTTTGCTGCCAATCCTTGCCCTTGGTGCGGCGTCCCTGTCCGTTGCAAGTCCTATCGAGGCCGCGACAGGATCGAACGGCCCTACCGGCTTTACCTTGGCGCGAGTTTCCGTCCTCGGACCCAACTTCAGCGGCGTGACGGACAACGCTAAACATGACGGCTTCATCTGCATCAAGCTGCTGAAGACGTCCGGCGTCTTCACCGACAACGTCACGCCGTAGCCCAGGTCCAAGATGCGGGGCTGACACAAGGCATCTGTGACGGCTACGCCGCCCTCCCGAACAATGCGCGCCACCCCCCTCGTCGACCAGTTCCGGGGGCGTCAGGCTCAGCGCGGCGGGATGACGTAGTCGCCCTGCGGCACGTCGTCGATCGTCAGCACCGTCAACTCATTGATCGGCAACCAGTCCCTCCGGTGCGACGGGAAGCCGTCAAGGCCGGCGTACGAGTAGTCCACGTAGACCTCCCATACGTCGTCCCCCTGCCGACGTGCGTCGACGAAGCCGCTGACCGCCTGGCCGTCGACGGTGAGCTCGACCATGACCTCGGGGTCTCCGGGGCGTCGGTCGGAGTAGTTCGGGAAGGTCACGGTGGCGATTCGTAGGTCGGTCAGGCGACATCCTCGTCGGCAGTTCACCGACGCGGATACCAAGTGGTGCGACGGAGGGCGCCAGAGGTTTTCCCGATCGCGTCCCCGACCGCGATGCGACCTCGTCTCGCAGCGCCGGAGACCGCCGAAACTCGTCAACGAGCCACGATGGCGAGGAGGGCCGAGGCGGGGAGTCAGTGCCCCGGTGGTGTGTAGTCGATCTTCATGTTTGCGGCCGCGTCGACCTGTTCCGCGGTCAGGAGCACGATGGTCTGGTAGTCGCTGAGGGCGCCGGTGCTCGTGACCGTGCCCGCGATCGCGGCCATCGCTTCATGGCTCGGCGCGTCGACGACGGCGTAGAGGTCGTCGTTGCCGAAGGCGAAGTAGCAACATTCCAGTGAGCCGCCTGCACCGGCTGCCAGTTTTTCGATGGCGGCGACGCGGGCGGTCCCGCCTTTGGCCATGACGCCTTTGATTCCCTCAGACGAGTACGACGCCTTGATCATGTACTTAGACATGGTGCCTCTTCCCTGGTGTCCACCCCCGTCCCATAGAAGACCCGCTCACGAGGCCGGTCAATAGTCCATCTGCGACCGCCCGCACCGCGATCAGTAACACCCCTCGTAAGACCTTGAGCGGTGGGATCGCAGCGGCCTCGCGCAAGGTCTGGTGGGGGTCGGTCTGCTCGCTCCTGTCGGATTGGTGGCGGCATTCGTGAGTCGTTTGTGTCGCGGACGGTCCAGACCAGGCGGACTGTTATGTGTGAACGACTGCGGTTCGGGTCAATCTCTAATCAAAGACTCCCGGCTGCCGAAGAGGCCTCGTAGGTGGGAGCACTAAGAACCGCCCCCGACTGCTGATGCCGGGGGCGGTTCTGTGCCGAGGTGGCGCGTCTATGCGGCATGCTGTCCGGGTGGGACGCGCTAGTAGGTCAGTCGGGCGAGAGGCATCATCCTTTGCACGATCACGCCTGGGCGCGGGTCGGAAAGGCGTCGACTGATCGACCCTACGCACGACGACGAGTATCGATGCGGTCTGTGCGACGCGGTCTGGGGTACGCCGTCGAACGAGGCCCCGTAATATCGCCCGATCGGGCCATACGCCCGAAACTGCCCTAGACGTACCTTTGACGCACGAGGGGGCGTTCAGTCGGCGCTGGGGGCACATGCCGCTGCTGGACGCAGCGAACCGCCCAAGTGTCGCAAGACGCCGGGGCGGTTCGCGTTTTGCTCTGCGCTCCCACTCCAGACGGGGGAGGCGAGGGCGGGAGCCGGATGAAAAGAGCGACACCGAACTAGGCGAGCGAGTCCGGGAATGCGCTAACGTGCCCTGAATGACGTGCAGCCCCCGGCGTCACGCATGCCGGGGGCTGTTCCGCGCATGTTGCTCAGGCAGCGGGTCGCTACTTCCGCGCGGCCTGCATCACGTCCCAGGACGCCCGCCACTCGGCCTCAGTCGGCCCGTGGTGCTCTCCCTCGTGCCCCTCAGGGAGCTTGCAGCGTCCCCAGTCCGAGCGCCCAACGCACCGGCCCTTTGCGGCCTCCGGGGAGACTTCAGCGAGCGTGTCTCTGATGGCCTGCAGAGAAGTGCAGCGGCCGGCTCTCGGCGTCGCCGGGGGACCACAGAGTGAAGCCCTCGACCTCGAATCGGCGGGTGGGTGTGGTGTCGCTTGCAGTGCGCTCTGGTGTGGTGGTCATTCTGGTCCCTTCGATGTGGGGCCACGCGCCTGACGTATCTGGCATGTAAAAGGCACGAGGCCGGTTCCATTTCTGAAAACCGGCCTCTGACCTGTACTGCAGCGGGTGGGCGATACTGGGCTCGAACCAGTGACCTCTTCGGTGTGAACGAAGCGCGCTACCACTGCGCCAATCGCCCCTCGGGTGCGCCGGAAAGAGTAGCGCATGGCGTCCGCCGACACACATCGCGGGCCAAGCCGGTGGCGGCTTCCCGACGTCCGCCAACCGGAACCTTCTCGTCGCCCCGTCGTTGACCCGGTAACCGCAGACATGACGGCGCCGATCACCCCGGTGAATACCACTGAAACCGGACAGATCACCCCGCTGACCAGCAGTTTCGAAAAAAACTTTGATCAACTTGTTTGGTTCCCCGTCATACAGCCAACGCAACACCGTCTCCTTGGCAAGTCCGGAGGGGACGACCTGGGAGGAAGGCACCACAATGATGGATTACTCGATGAACACGGCTCCACTGACCGTCACGCAGACCGTGACGCTGGAGCTGATCGACCCGACCGGGGCCGTGACCCCGATCGACGCCGAGCTGCACTACGACCCACGCGACCCGTACGCCGTGACGACCGTCTTCAGGACGGGCACGAGCACCGTGCGCTGGACGTTCGGCCGCGACCTGCTCTGCGAGGGGATGTACGAGCCCTCCGGTGACGGCGACGTGCACGTGTGGCCGTGCCTCGACTCCGACGGCCGCGCCGTCGTGATCATCGAGCTCTGCTCCCCCGACGGCGAGGCGCTCGTGCAGGCCAAGACCGGCGACCTGAGCGGCTTCGTTGAGCGGATGAGCAAGGCGGTCGAGCCCGGCGCCGAGTCCGGTCACGTCGACGTGGACGGCGCCATCGCCGCGATCCTCGCCGCCGAGGCCGCCTGACGCACTCCGGTCGACATGGCTAGGGTTGGCTGGGAGGACCAACGACTCGCCTCATCGACTCGGATCCGTTCGCGGATCGGCCTAGGGGGCCACCGGTGCTGTTCAGTCACGACACCGAGCACTCGCTCGCGTGCATCGTCGACCTGGTCAACTCCGCGGCCTCGGCCACGACGGAGGAGCGGCTGACCGACGTCGATGCCCTGCGCGCCTTCGTGGTGAGCAGCGAGGTCAGCGAGATCGGCACGCTCACCGAGGACGACCTCGCCGGCGTGCGCGCCCTGCGCGGCGTGATCGGCGCGGTGTTCGACGCGACCGACGACCGATCGGCCGCGGCCGCGGTGAACACGCTGGTGTTGCAGGCTGCGGTCACGCCGCGGCTGACGGACCACGACGGCTTCGACTTCCACGTGCACTACTTCGCGCCCGGCGCGTCCCTGGCCGAGCACCTCACGATCGACTGCGGCATGGCCCTGGCCCACGTCGTCGCCTCCGGCGAGCGCGAGCGGCTGCGCCGCTGCGCGGCCCCGGACTGCGACCAGGTGCTGGTCGACCTGTCGCGCAACCGCTCCAAGCGCTACTGCGACGCCCGCACCTGCGGCAACCGCCTGCACGTCGCGGCCTACCGGGAGCGCCAGCGCTCCAGCACGGCCTGACCCCTCAGGGGTCGATCCCCTCGGTCTCCCGGGCCGCCCACACCCGCTGGCACTCCAGCGTCACGGGTCCCGGGCCGGCGAGCTCCCGGTCGTCGCAGCGCGTCACCGCCTGCACGTCCCGAGTCGTGGAGACCAGGAAGATCTCCTCGGCGACGTCGAGCACCCCGACCGGCTCGTCGACCTCGCGGCCGCCGTACCACTCGAGGAGCAGGGCGCGGCTGATCCCCGCCAGGCAGCCGGACGCCAGCGTCGGGGTCCGCAGCTCGCCGTCGACCACGTAGAACACATTGGTGCCGGTGCCCTCACACAGGTGCCCCGCGAGGTTGGCGAACACCGCCTCCGTCGCCCCGCGTTCCTGGGCGTGCGCCAGCGCCACCACGTTCTCGGCGTACGACGTCGTCTTCAACCCGGCCAACGCACCCCGCTCGTTGCGCGGCCAGGGCACGGTGACGACCGTCGTGCTGGGCGTCGCGGGCCTGAGGGTGTCCGCCACCACCACGAGCGTCGGCGGGCTGTCGCCCCGGCCGGAGCCGAGCGGGGCCACTCCCCCGGTGCAGGTGATGCGCAATCGACCCAGGGGGAGGTGCTCGGCCGCCAGCACGGCCGCGATGCCGTCGCGCACCAGCCGGTCGTCCAGCACCGGAAGGCCCAGGCCCGCCGCCGAGCGCGCCAGCCGCTCGAGGTGTCGGGTCAGCGCGAACGGCTGCCCGTCCACGACCTTCACCGCCTCGAACACCCCGTCCCCCACCGTCATCCCGTGGTCGCTGACCGTGATGGCCGGTCCCTGGGGATCCTCGAGACGTCGCCCGTTCACCCACGCATGCATGACTCGACCCTAGAACTGCCGCACGGCCCGGCGGAGGCACGAACACGCAGCACAGGACCCGAATTTGTCATCTGCGGTTCGTCCGATAAAGTTCCACTCGCACGTCCGGTACGGGATTTTCCGGAACGGATTGCAGGCGGACGTAGCTCAGTTGGTAGAGCGCAACCTTGCCAAGGTTGAGGTCGCGAGTTCGAGCCTCGTCGTCCGCTCGGAGAAGATGGTCGCAGCCTCCGTGGTGGAGTGGCCGAGAGGCGAGGCAACGGACTGCAAATCCGTCTACACGGGTTCAAATCCCGTCTCCACCTCCGATGACTCGGGCACCAGAAGTTGGGTACACGAGTTGTTACGGGCGATTGGCGCAGCGGTAGCGCGCTTCCTTGACACGGAAGAGGTCACTGGTTCAAACCCAGTATCGCCCACCAGATAACCGCAGGTGAGAGCCCCTTTCGAGGGGCTTTTTCCTTTTCCCGGCCGCGACGGGGCCGTGCCGCCTCCCGGAGGACGAGCAACGGCCCCGTCTGCGTGAGCAGGCGAGGCCGTCGTAGGTGGTGAGTGGGTGCGGGTCAGGCGGAACGGACCGTCTCGCTGCGGCCGTCCGCCGAGACCGGCGTGCAGATCTTGTAGCTGCCGGCGTTGGCCGGCTGGACGACCGAGGCGAACAGCGAGTAGCGGCCGTCCGCGGTCAGAGTCATGTCCTCGACGACGGCGACCCGAGTGAGCCCATCGGGCCCGGTGACCAGGACCTGGTCGCCCGGAAGGTACGGCGCTGCCCCGGCGTGTGCCGGCAACCAGTGCGGATGAAGCGACGTGATGCTCATGGCTCAGCCTCCAGTAGTCCCTCGCAAGGACCATCGGCCTGACCAGGTCACGACTTGAGTGCTTCTTCAACCAGCTAGTTAAAATGTGAACGACGCCAACCGCCGGCCCCGTCCCGGCTGACGTCCTGGACGTCGAGCGACCGGATGTCGCCCCACTCGAACCAGCCGGTGCAGGCCTCGCGCGTCTCGGGCTGCGGCTCGGTGCACTGGTACTCCGAGACGGTCACGCCAAAAGCGTATCGATTTCACGGACCTTCGAGCCGCATCGCCGAAACCAGGCCCCCCGAGAACTTGTCCAGACCAAGGCGTGCGGCGGCAGTAGAGCGGGTAGACCCTGAGTCACGGAGGGTTCACGCAGCTGCCCCTCCTAGGAGCGCCCCGCCTCAATCCCCCAGGTCCGGCGGGGCGCTCTGCTGTGTGAGGACGGATCAGGCCACGCGATCGAAGATGGTGAGCACCCGGCGCAGGAACTCGTTGTTGGGCCGACCGTCGCGGGCCACCAGCTCGACGAGCCGCTCGGCGAGGTCGCGGACCTTGATGTTGCTGTCCTGCGAGTAGGCCCGGAGCAGCTCGAACGCCTCGTCGGCGTGCACCCCGTGCGCCACCATCAGCACGCCCTTGGCCTGCTCGATGACCGCTCGGTGGTCGAGGGCTCCGGCCAAGGCCTCCCGCACGTCGGACCGGCCGGCCTCCCGCTGGGCGTCCGTGAGGTCGATCAGGTAACCACCGACCGCCGTGACCGCGGCACCGTCCGTCCCCTCGCCGTGCCCGGCCAGCAGCACGGTCCGGGTCCGGCCGCGCTGGTCGACCATGCGGCTGTGCAGCGTGAACGGTGCACCGGTCGCGAAGACGTGCTCCATCGCCTCGACCCCACGGTCCATCGCGTCGGGCCGCAGGTGCGCAGCCAGCCCGGCCAGAGAGGGCATCACCTCACCGGGCCGGAAACCGAGGATCCCGAAGAAGGTGTCCGACCACCACCACCGCTCCGTCGCTACGTCGACGGTGTATCTCCCGATGTATTCGGGACGGCCGGCCACCAAGGGCTCGACCACGGCGGACACGCTCGCGCCACCGAACTTCCCTGATCCCACGTCTGTCACCGGCTTTCGACTCGTCGCTCTCGGGTCGCCCAAGGACTGCACGCAACATACCCCCCACCCCCACCACCGGCCCGGGACAAGGCGAGACCCTCCCCAGGCTGACGAACAGCCCGGGAGAGGGCCTCCATACTCGATACGCGACCACTGAGCCGGCTGCTTGACCCGAGACGTGCTGCCGCGCTCCCGAAAACGTGCCCAGGTGTCCGGGAACCATGCACGCCGATGCGAACCTATGCGTCCACCCTCACGGGGGCGTGAGCAGCGCCGCGTCGACCCACTCCTCGACCAGCACCCACCGGCCGGGACGGGGCTGGGCGGCGTAGACGACGCGGCCTTGCCAGTCCTGTCCGGACCGCCGCCACTCGACGAGCAGTCCGGGTCGCTTCATCCCGAGACCGTCCACGGTGTCGGCCACCCAGCAGTGCCGGGCCGGGCCGTCGTCGTACGACGCACCACGGCCGGCCGCCCGCACGCGGCGGGACATCGGGATCCCGCTCCGCCCACCCATGCCGCCGGCCGCCATCGCAGAAGTCTGACACACACTCGAACACTTGTTCGACGCGTCGTCTCCTCGCGCTCCTCCCGGCGGCCGTCCGGTAGCCTGAAGCCACCCGCCGGCTAGGCCGCGGGCTCCCGGGTCCAGCAGCCGGCCGGGGTGCGAGGACCGTCCGTGCGACCAAGTCGCCGACCCGAGGAACTGACCACATGCTTTTGCGCGTCGACATCGAGGACCGCACCGACCACGCGGTGGTCACTGCCGCCGGAGAGATCGACGCCGCGACCGCCGACACAGTGGCGACAGCGATCGCGGGAGCTCTCAACGACGGCTACGTGACGGTGCTGCTCGACTTCGCCCAGGTCACCTTCATCGACTCGACCGGGCTCGGCATGCTCGTGAAGTCGCACCGAGCCGCCGTCGCCGCGGATGCGCGCTTCGCGGTCGTGCACCCCACGCCGACGACGCGCAAGCTGATCCGGGTGCTCGGCCTCGACCAGCTGCTGCACATCTACGACAGCCACGAAGAGGCGCTCGCCGATCAGGGCTGACACCCCCTTCGAAGCGATTCCGCCGGGCCGGTGCGGGTCATGGACAACGTGCGGGCCCGGGCGTACCGTCTCGAAAGCCGAGAGCGCACCGACTGCCATCAGGGCGGTCACGCTCCCGGCCAGACCATCGAGTCCCCTCGGTCAAGCAACGGCCCGGACGTTCTCAGAAGCCGGGGTTGTGGCATGCCGTCACCCAGACACCTTTCGCCAGTCGGCCACCTCGACGCCGTGCCCACGCGGAGCTGACGTGCGGGTCGACGTGCACCTGCCCACCGAAGGCACCACCGGCGTCCTCACGGCCGAGGGCGAGATCGACCTCGGCGGAGCGCCACGCCTGCGGGAGGCGCTGAGCGACGTGCTCGCCGCCGGCTGCACCCGCCTGGTGATGGACCTGCGCCAGGTCACCTTCATCGACTCGACGGGCCTCGGGGTGATCGTCGGTGCGGGCAAGAAGGCCGCGGGCCTGGACGGCGCCCTACGGATCGTCTGCGACGACAAGAGGGTGCTGCGTCTCCTGGCCATCACCGGCATCAGCCGTTCATTGACCGTCACGGCCACGCCCGAGGAGGCGCTGGCCGGCTGGGAGTGAGGCCTACTCGTCCTCGTCGGAGAGCGCCTCGCCGTGCGTCCCTGGTCGCGGCGCCCACGGCAGCTCCTCGGCCGGGCGTACGACGACCAGGCGGTCGCCGCGCATCAGCTGGGTGACAGCCGGGTCGAAGTAGCGGTGCACCACGCCGTCGCGGACGACCGCGATCACCTGGTCGGGCAGCGACTGGGGCTGCTTGCCGACCTCGGGCACCAGCAGGTCGCGTTCGGCCACCTCGAGCCCCTCGCCGTAGGTCAGCAGGTCCTCCATCACGCTGCCGAGCGTCGGGCTGAGCGACGACAGCCCGAGCAGCCGGCCGACCGCGTCCGAGGACGTCACCACGGAGTCGGCCCCGCTCTGCCGGACCAGTTGCACGTTGTCGGACTCCCGGACCGCCGCGACGACGTAGGTGTCCGGGTTGAGCTGGCGCACGTTGAGCGTCGCCAGGACGGTGGAGTCGTCACGGTCGGTGGTGATGATGACCTGCTTCGCCTTGGCCACCCCGGCGCGACGCAGCACCTCGCGCCGGGTGGCGTCGCCGGTCACGACTGCGAGCCCGTCGGCGTGCGCCTCGCCGAGAGCGGCGCTGCTCGGGTCGACCACCACGATCCGGTCCCGGTCGACCCCGTTGTTCACGAGGGTCTCGACGGCGCTGCGGCCCTTGGTGCCGTAGCCGATGACGATGACGTGGTCGTCCATGGTCTTCCTCCACCGCGAGATCCGGAACATCTCGCGGCCCTGGTTGGCGAGCACCTCGAGCGTCGTACCGATCAGCAGCACCAGGAACCCGATGCGCAGCGGTGTGAGGACGAAGGCGTTGATGAGTCGGGTGTGCGCCTCGACCGGGGCGATGTCGCCGTAGCCGGTCGTGCTCAGCGTCACGGTCGTGTAGTAGATGGAGTCGACGAGCGTGAGCTCGCGTCCGGGGTGGGCGTTGTCTGTGTAGCCCTTCCGGTCGAAGTAGACCAGGGCCACGGTCATCCCGAGGATCGCCAGCGCCAGCAGGACGCGGCGGCTCAGCTCCCAGACCGGCGAGCGCACCACCGCGGGGAGCCGGACCCGTCCCCGGGTCTCCTCGGCGGCCTCGTCATGCACGCTGAGAACCTACGGCACGTCCGGAAGCGTTCACCCGGCAGGCTGACGATTGCCATGGGGCCAGGATCTAGGGTCCGATCCCAGCGCCTCACGCCTCCGGTCGGAGCCCGACGCTGTCCTGGCGCCACCAGACGTCCGGGTAGACCAGGGCGCCGGACATCCAGGCCTGCTCGTAGCCGGGCAGGGTGGCGACCTGGAAGGCGGGTTGCGGGACGCGCACCGACGGCGCCGCGAAGCCGAGCTCGTCGCCCGCGATGAAGCCCAGCCGGGAGTAGTAGTCCGGGGAGCCCTCCAGGAAGACCAGCGGCTCGTCCCGGCCCTCGAGCGACCGCAGCGTCTCGGTGACCAGCAGCGACCCGAGACCGGACCGCTGCCGTTCCGGACGGACCGCCAGCGGGCTCAGCACCAGCACCGGCACGAGCTTGGGCCGGGCGTCGAGCCAGGCGCGTGTGTAGGTGACGGACCCGAGGATCTCGCCGCGCTCCTCCACGACGTAGGAGAGGTCCAGCCAGGCGACCGAGGTGCGGAGCGCATCGAGCAGCTCGGGCACCTTCTCACCGCCGAACGCCGCGGTCACCACCCGCCTGACCTCGTCGTGGTCGTCGGGCGTCTCCTCGCGGACGACGGGCTTCTTGCTCACGGACGGCTCCTGCCTGCGTCGCGCGTGCGGCGACGCCACTCCTTGAGGCGCTCGGCGCGCAGTCGCGCGTCGGTCCGGGAGGCCGCCCACTGAAGCTCCCGCTGCAGGCGTCGCCAGCTCTCGAAGCGACGTACCGGCAAGGACCCGTCGGCCAGCGCCGCGGCGACGGCGCAGCCGGGCTCACCCCCGTGCGCGCAGTCGTTGAAGCGGCACTGGCCCTCGAGGGCCTCGATGTCGGCGAACGTGGCCGCGATGCCGGCCTCCGCGTCGACCAGCCCGACCCCACGGAGCCCGGGGGTGTCGATCACGGCTCCCCCGCTGGGCAGCGGCACGAGTTCACGCCGGACGGACGTGTGCCGGCCGCGGCCGTCCTCGCGGATCTCCCGGGTGGCGAGCACCTCCGCACCCACCAGGGCGTTGGTCAGCGACGACTTGCCGTGCCCGGAGGCACCGAGCAGGGCCAGGGTCAGCCGCCCGTCGAGCCGGTCGCGCAGGGAGTCGATGCCTTCACCCGTCACGGAGCTGGCCACCACAACCTCCACGCCGGGTGACGCCTCGGCGACCTCCTCGGCGATCTGGTCGGCGTCACCGACCACGTCGGCCTTGGTTAGCACCACCAGGGGACGCGCCCCGCTCTCCCAGGCCAGCGTGACCAGTCGCTCGATCTTGGACAGCACCGGCAGCGGGTGCAGCGCGACGACGACGGCCGCGAGGTCGACGTTGGAGCAGAGCACCTGGCCGTGGCTCTGCTCGCCGGCCGTCGCCCGCACCACGGCCGTGCGGCGCGGCAGCAGCCGCTCGATGGTCAGGCGGTGGTCGGCCCACTCCCGCACGACGCACCAGTCCCCCGTGCACGGACCCTCGGTCGGGTCGTTCGCCATCCGGCCGAGCAGTGCGCCCCCGATGCTGGTGCGGTGCGGGCCGTCCTCGGTGAGCACCGAGGCGAGCCCGCGGTCGACCCGCACCACGCGACCGAGGTGCGCGTCGTCGGCGGCCGCCCACCCAGCCATGTCGGGCTCGTAGCCGATCATCTCCAGCACACCGGGAATGTACGGCGCGCCCCCCGCTCCCCGCACGCGCATTTCAGGCCCGACGTCGAGGGAGGCGGACGGTCTCCTCGGCGGGCATCGCCGTCACGTCCGCGTCCGGGAAGCGGGCCTGCTCCTCCTCGTCACGCCGAAGGCGCGGGATCATCGCCTGCAGCCGCAGCCGCCGGACGATCTCCATGCGGGCGCGGGCCGTCTCCTTCTCGGGGTAGAGCCGGTCGAAGGACGCGTTGACCGCGGCCCCGATGAGGACGGCGATCGAGAGGATGTAGAGCCACAGCATGACCACGATCGGCGCGGCCAGGGGACCGTAGATCGAGGTCGACCCCTTGGCGGTGCCGGTCAGCACCCACCGCAGCAGGTAGGAGCCGAAGATCCAGATCAGCATCGTCAGTGCAGCGCCCGGGAGGTTGTAGCGCCAGGACGTCCGGACCGGCACCGACACGTGGTAGAGCGTGGCCAGGAAGCAGATGCAGAGCACCACCACGACGGGCCAGTACAGCTCGTTGAGCACGTCGAGGCTGTCGGGCAGGATCCGGTTCACCAGCCGGGGACCGGCCACCACGAGCGGAATGGTGATGACGCCGGTGAGCAGGCCCATGACGTAGAGGGAGAACGACAGCACCCGCGTCTTGACGATGCCGCGGTGGCCACCGAGGCCGTACATGATCGTGATCGTGTCGACGAACACGTTCAGCGCGCGCGACCCGGACCACAGCGCCAGGATGAAGCCGACCGAGATGACGTCGAAGCGACCGCCCTTGAACACGTCGTTGAGCGTCGGCCGGACGATGGCGTCGACGGTCTGCGGGGTGAGCGCGCGCGAGCAGATCTCCAGGATCGACCGGCGCACCTGCTCGACCTGCGCCGGGTTGATGTTGTCGAAGACGTACCCGATCGAGCCGGCCAGCCCGAAGAGCAGCGGCGGCAGCGACAGCAACGCGAAGAACGCCGCCTCGGCGGCCAGGCCGGTGACCCGGTTACGGAAGCAGGTGCCGACCGTCGAGACGATCAGCCGCCAGACGGTGCCACGAGCCGCCACCAGACGCGCGGAGATGAGAGGGGGGATGCTCTCCGTCTTGCCCGACATGGCCCTACGGTATCGACATGGTCGCTGACATCCGGGCAAGCACGAACCAGGCGCCGCCACTGGTCGACCACAACACCGTGACGTCGGACGTGGCGCTCGTCGAGGGGATCACCCGGCACGCGACTGCGGCGACCGTCGAGGACCTGTCCGAGCTCGGTGCCCTCGCGAGCACCGAGGAGGCCCGCGAGCACGGGATGCTGGCCAACCGGCACGAGCCGGAGCTGGTGTCCTACGACCGGTTCGGCCACCGGGTCGACGAGGTCCGCTTCCACCCGTCGTGGCACTGGCTGATGGAGCGCGGCGTCGGGTTCGGTCTCCAGGCAGCGCCCTGGACCTCCGAGGACCCGCACGCGCACGTCCGGAGGGCGGCCGGGTTCTTCGCCTGGTCGCAGACCGAGCCGGGACACGGCTGCCCGATCTCAATGACGTACGCCGCGGTGCCGGCCCTGCGCGCGGACGACGCGATCGCCAAGGAGTGGACGCCACTCCTCGCCTCGACGTCCTACGACCCCGCGCTGCGCGCGCACGGCGACAAGGCTGGTGTGCTGGCGGGCATGGGGATGACCGAGAAGCAGGGCGGGTCTGACGTGCGGGCCAACGTCACGAGCGCGACCCCGACCTCCGTGGACGGGGAGTACACCCTCGACGGGCACAAGTGGTTCACCTCCGCCCCGATGAACGACGTGTTGCTGGTGCTCGCCCAGGCCGCCGACGGGCTCACCTGCTTCCTGGTCCCCCGCGTCCTCGCCGACGGGTCGCGCAACCGCCTGGACGTCGTACGCCTCAAGGACAAGCTGGGCAACCGGTCGAACGCGTCTTCCGAGCTGGAGCTCCGCAGCACCTGGGCCCAGCGCCTCGGCGACGAGGGGCGCGGCGTGCGCACGATCATCGAGATGGTCGCGGCGACCCGGCTGGACTGCGTGCTCGGATCCGCGTCCCTGATGCGGCGCGCCCTCGCCGAGGCGTCCTGGCACGTCGCGCACCGGTCGGCCTTCGGCGGGCTGCTGTCCGCCAAGCCGCTGATGCAGAACGTGATCGCCGACCTCGCCGTCGAGTCCGAGGCCGCCACCGCCCTGGCCCTGCGGCTGGCCTCCGCGGTTGACCACGCGTCCGACCCGCACGAGGCGGCGCTGCGGCGGATCGCCCTGCCGCTGGCCAAGTTCTGGGTCTGCAAGCGCACGCCGATGATGGTCGCGGAGGCGTTGGAGTGCCTGGGCGGCAACGGGTACGTCGAGGAGTCCGGGCTCCCGCTGCTGTTCCGCGAGTCACCGCTGAACTCCGTGTGGGAGGGCTCCGGCAACGTCAACGCGCTCGACGTGCTGCGGGCGCTCTCCCGCGAGCCCGAGGCGCTGAACGCCTGGATCGTCGAGGTCGGCAAGGCCCGGGGCGTCGACCCGCACCTCGACCGCGCCACCGACACCGTGCTGGAGTCGCTGGCCGACACCACCGAGCTCGAGGTCGGCGCCCGACGGCTCGCGGGTCGGATGGCCGCCTGCCTCCAGGGCGCCCTGCTCGTGCAGCACGCCCCCGCCGCCGTCGCCGACGCCTTCTGCGCCACCCGCCTCGGCACCGAGTACGGCGGCACCCTCGGCACGCTCCCCCGCGGCATCGACCTCGCCTCCATCGTCACCCGCACCACCCCGCTCGCGTAGACCGCCGACCACAACCCGGCGTACGACGGGCGGCCGGAGCACCGGTCGTGGTCGTCGGGCTACCGGCGTGCAGGCTGGGCGGGGATGCTGCGGGCGACGAAGGCGGCGGCTGCGACGGAGCCGAGCACCTCGGCAACGAGGTAGACCCACAGCCCGGGCCAGGCGAACTCGCCGTCGACGGTCATCCCGAAGGCCACGGCCGGGTTGAAGGCGGCCCCGGAGAGGGACTCGACGGCGAGCCCTCCGACGAGGGCGACGGCGCCGACCGCCAGTCCGTAGAGCACGTTGTGCTCCTGCCGGTCGGACACGCCGAAGGACAGCACGACGTACACCAGGGCGAAGGTGAAGACGAGCTCCACGAGCAGCGCGGGGACGGCGCCGGCGCCGGTCACGTCCAGGTTCCGGTGGCCCAGCGGCAAGGCGGCCGACGCGACCAGGGCGGCGGCGAGCGCACCGGCGAGCTGGGCGGCCCAGTAGGACCAGAGGTCGACCAGGGTGAGCCGGCGGCGAAGGTAGGCCGCCAGCGAGACGGCCGGGTTGAAGTGCCCGCCGGAGACGTGCGCGCCCGCCCAGACACAGGCGACCAGGACCGCGGCGACGGCCACGGCCGCCACCCCGACGGGCGCCGACGCGGTGCTCAGGAACGTGAGGACGAGGAAGAACGCTCCGAGAAACTCCGCGAGGTAGGCGCGCACACCGGTTGTTCGGCGGCGCACCCCCTCCGGATGGGTCCCCAGACTCTGCGCCCTAGACGCTGAGCTCCAGACCCGGGTAGAGCGGGTGCTTGTCCAGCAGCTCGGCCGAAGCGTCCTTGGTGCGGTCGGCCACCCCGTCGGCGAGCTGGTACGTCGCCTTGGAGGGCGCGCCGGCCTTGTTGGTGCCTGCCTCGGTGTTCGTGAGCACGTCGACGACGAGCTCGGCCACCCGGTCGAACTCGTCGTGGCCGAAGCCGCGGGTGGTCAGAGCGGGCGTGCCGAAGCGGATGCCGGAGGTGTACCAGGCGCCGTTCGGGTCCGAGGGCACCGAGTTGCGGTTGGTGACCACGCCGGAGTCGAGCAGCGCGGACTCGGCCTGCCGGCCGGTGAGGCCGAACGACGAGACATCGAGCAGCACGATGTGGTTGTCGGTGCCGTCGGTCACGAGCTTCGCGCCTCGTGACATGAAACCGTCGGCGAGCGACTTGGCGTTGTCCGCGATGTTCTGGGCGTACGTCGCGAAGGACGGCTGCCGCGCCTCAGCGAGGGCGACGGCCTTGGCCGCCATCACGTGCGACGGGGGGCCGCCGAGCACCATCGGGCAGCCGCGGTCGACCGAGTCGGCGTACTCCTCGGTGGCCAGCACCAGCCCACCGCGCGGGCCGCGCAGCGACTTGTGGGTCGTGGTGGTCGTGATGTGCGCGAAGGGCACCGGGTTCTCCTCGCCGGTGAACACCTTGCCGGCCACCAGACCGGCGAAGTGCGCCATGTCGACCATCAGCGTCGCGCCCACCTCGTCGGCGATCTCGCGCATCTTGGCGAAGTTCACCCGGCGCGGGTAGGCGGAGTAGCCGGCGATCAGCACCAGCGGCTTGAACTCCTGCGCGGCGGCCCGGACCCGGTCGTAGTCGAGAAGCCCGGTCTCGGGGTCGGTGCCGTAGGAGCGCTGGTTGAACATCTTGCCGCTGATGTTCGGGCGGAAGCCGTGCGTGAGGTGGCCGCCGGCGTCCAGCGACATGCCGAGCATCCGCTGGTTGCCGAGGTCCTGGCGCAGCGTCTCCCAGTCCTCCTCGGTGAGCTCGTTGACGTTCTTCGCGGCGTGCTTCTCCAGCGCCGGCGACTCGACGCGGTGCGCGAGGATCGACCAGAACGCGACGAGGTTGGCGTCGATGCCGGAGTGCGGCTGCGCATAGGCGTACGACGCACCGAACAGCTCGCGCGCGTGCTCGGCCGCGAGCGCCTCGACGGTGTCTACGTTCTGGCAGCCGGCGTAGAACCGGTGGCCGACCGTGCCCTCGGCGTACTTGTCGCTGAACCAGGTGCCCATCGTCATCAGCACGGCCGGTGACGCGTAGTTCTCGCTGGCGATCAGCTTGAGCGAGGACCGCTGGTCGCGGAGCTCGGCTCGTGTGGCCTCCGCCACACGGGGCTCGACGGCGGCGATCACCTCTAGCATCGCGTCGTAGGCCGTGCTGGCCGTCTTCGCGAGGCTCTCCCGGTCGGGGCTGGACGTCTGGGCTGCGGTCGGGCCGGTCGTTGACTCCGTCATGGCCGACAGCCTAATGACGCACCGCGTGGGCGGCGAGGGGCAGTCCCGTGTATCACATCGTGGACCCTCGTCTCACATCATAGGATTCGAGTTTGTGGGACCGGCGTCCGAGCCGTGAGACTTACGTCCATGATCAGCTCCGCAACGGCGACGCACCTCGTGGGACGACTCCACGTGGACCTCGGTCGCACGCGCAGCATGATCTGTCTGTCCTGGCCTGCCTGACCCGTTCGCGCTGAACTCAGCCGGGCGCGCGGCCGCCAGGAACCCGCCTCGACAGTGTCGACGGCATCGGCGTCGTGCGTCTCTCGTCCCCCAGGAGCGCATCTCCGTGACACCCCCCGGCACCACCCCCGGCACCACGCCGCCCTCGCCGTCCCCGGCCTCGAGCACCCCGCCGGCCGGCCCCGGCCGGTCCGGCCGCACCCGCCCCAAGCGCGGTGAGGGACAGTGGGCGCTCGGCTACCGCGAGCCGCTGAACCCGAACGAGCAGTCGAAGAAGGACGACAACCCGCTCAACGTGCGGGCCCGCATCGAGAACATCTACTCCAAGCGCGGGTTCTCCTCGATCGACGGCGGCGACCTGCGGGGCCGGTTCCGCTGGTTCGGCCTCTACACGCAGCGCAGGCCCGGGCTCGACGGCGGCAAGACCGGCGCGTTGGAGCCCGAGGAGCTCGACGCCGAGTTCTTCATGCTCCGCGTGCGCATCGACGGCGGGCGGCTGACCACCGACCAGATGCGGGTGATCGGCGAGATCAGCTCGACCTACGCCCGCGGCACCGCCGACATCACCGACCGGCAGAACGTCCAGTTCCACTGGATCCGGATCGAGGACGTGCCGGCCATCTGGGCGCTGCTCGAGGGCGTCGGCCTGGACACGCTCGAGGCCTGTGGCGACTCGCCGCGCGTCATCCTGGGCTCCCCCGTCGCCGGCATCGCGGCCGACGAGATCCTCGACGGCACGCCCGCGATGGACGAGATCAAGCGGCGCTACATCGGCGACCCGGAGTACGCCAACCTCCCCCGCAAGTTCAAGACGTCGATCAGCGGCCACCCGAGCCAGGACGTCGCCCCCGAGGTCAACGACGTGTCGTTCGTCGGCACCACGCACCCTGAGCACGGCCCCGGCTTCGACCTCTGGGTCGGCGGTGGCCTGTCCACCAACCCGATGCTGGCCCAGAAGCTGGGCGTCTGGATCCCTCTCGACGACGTCGCGGACGTGTGGGAGGGCGTGATCTCGGTGTTCCGGGACTACGGCTACCGCCGGCTGCGCTCGCGGGCCCGGCTGAAGTTCCTGATCCAGGACTGGGGCGTGGCGAAGTTCCGCCAGGTGCTGGAGGAGAAGTACCTCGACCGGGCACTCGTGGACTGCGACTCCCCGCCGGTGCCCGAGCGCACCGGGGACCACATCGGCGTGACCCAGCAGAAGGACGGCCGCTTCCTCGTGGGCGTCGCGCCGACGGTGGGCCGCGTGGACGGCGCGACCCTGACCCGGCTGGCCGAGCTGGCCGAGGAGCACGGCTCGGGTCGGATCCGCACGACGCCGTACCAGAAGCTGATCGTGCTCGACGTCGACGCCGATCGGGTCGAGAGCCTGGTCGAGGCCCTCGACGGCATCGGCCTCTCCGCGCGTCCGTCGTACTGGCGGCGCAGCACGATGGCCTGCACCGGCATCGAGTTCTGCAAGCTCGCGATCGTGGAGACCAAGCAGCGGGCGGCCGACCTGATCGCGGAGCTCGAGAAGCGCTTCCCCGACCTGGACACGCCGATCACCGTCAACGTGAACGGCTGCCCGAACGCCTGCGCCCGCACCCAGGTCGCCGATCTCGGTCTCAAGGGCCAGCTCGTCCTGGACGCCGACGGCAACCAGGTCGAGGGCTTCCAGGTGCACCTCGGGGGCGCCCTCGGGCTGGAGCCGCAGTTCGGCAAGAAGCTCCGGGCGCACAAGGTCACCAGCACCGGGCTCGACGACTACGTCACCAACGTGGTCACCGCGTTCCTCGACCAGCGCCGGCCGGACGAGACGTTCGCCCGCTGGGTCGGCCGCGCCGACGACGACGCCCTGCGCGGCGAGGTCGGCCACCGCGAGCTGGAGGTCGTGACATGAGAACACCCCACGAGAACGCTCGCTTCGCTCTCGTCCCCGCGGGGACCCCGAAATGAGCGCCGGACGCGGCATCCCGTTCCACTGCCCCTACTGCGGCGACGAGAACCTCCGCCCGAGCGAGGAGTCGCACGGTGCCTGGGAGTGCCACTCCTGCCTGCGCGCCTTCTCGCTCAAGATGCTCGGCATGATCGCCCGACCCACCCGGACCGAGGTTCCGCAGTGACGACCGCCACCACCGAGGCCGCTCGCGCCTTCAAGGGCACCGACACCGTCGGCCGCAGCGAGGCCGAGCTCAAGCAGCTCGTCCGGCACGCCGGCGCCGAGCTCGAGCTCGCGCCCGCCGAGGTCATCATCGAGTGGGCCGTCGCGACGTTCGGCCGCCGCTTCGCGATCACGTCCTCCATGGGCGACGCCGTGCTCGCGCACGTCGCGGGCCGGGTCGCTCCCGGGGTCGACGTGGTGTTCCTGGACACCGGCTACCACTTCGTCGAGACCGTCGGCACCCGTGACGCGGTCGCGGCGACGATGCCGGTCAACCTGATCAACATCACGCCCGTCCAGTCGGTCGCCGAGCAGGAAGCGACGTACGGCAAGGACCTGTTCGCCCGCGACCCCGACCTGTGCTGCGCGCTGCGCAAGGTCAAGCCGCTCGAGGACACCCTCGCGTCGTACGACGCCTGGGCGACGGGCCTGCGCCGCGACGAGACGCACAACCGCGTCATCGCCCCGGTCATCGGCTGGGACGAGAAGAAGCGCAAGGTCAAAGTGTCGCCGCTCGCCCGGTGGACCGCGGACGACGTGGACCGCTACATCAACGAGCACAACGTGCTGGTGAACCCGCTGGTCTACGACGGCTACCCGTCGATCGGCTGCTTCCCCTGCACGCGTCGGGTCGCGCCGGGCGAGGACCCGCGCGCCGGCCGTTGGTCCGGCACCGGCAAGACCGAGTGCGGGATCCACCAGTGAGCCGCCCCACGATCTCCCCCGACAGCGCCGTCGGTCCCTCAGCGTCAGGAAGCAGGAGGCCCCGCCCATGACCGCACCCGCCCTCGTGGCCCTCGCCCACGGCAGCCGCGACCCCCGTTCGGCCCAGACGATCAAGGCGCTCGTCGGCGAGGTCCGCGGCATGCGCCCGGACCTGCGCGTCGAGCCGGCGTTCCTCGAGCTGGCCAAGCCGTCGTTCGGCACCGTCGTCGACCGGCTGGTGAAGGCCGGCTACGACGAGATCGTCGTCGTGCCCCTGCTGCTGACCGAGGCCTACCACGCCAAGGTCGACGTGCCCGCCGCCATCGCCGAGGCCTCCGCGCGCCACCCGCACCTCGAGATCCGGGCTACCCACGTGCTCGGCCTCGAGTCGGTGTTCCTCGAGGTCCTCGACCGACGGCTGCGCACGGCGCTGAGCGACGCGCGGGTGCGCGAGCTCGACGCCCTGGTGCTGGCGGCCGCCGGAACGTCGGACGCCCTCGCCAACCAGGCCGTGGCCCGGCTCGCACGGCTCTGGGGCGCCAAGCACCGGCTGCCGACCGTGGCCGCCTTCGCGTCGGCCGCGCCGCCGACGACCGGCGAGGCCGTGCGGCAGTTCCGGGCCGAGGGCCGTCGGCACATCGCCGTCGGGTCGCTGTTCCTGGCTCCGGGGTTCCTGCCGGACCGGGCCGCCGAGCTCGCGGTCGAGGCCGGCGCCGTCGCGGTCTCGGAGCCGCTCGGCGCCGACCCGGAGGTGGCCCGCACGATCCTGGCGCGCTACGCCGTGGGAGCCGTCGAGCTCGTCCCGGTCTGAGCCCGGCCTCAGGTCACCTCCTGTGGTGGCCGTGGTGGCCGTGGTGGTCGTCGTCGTCGTCGACCGCCTGGAAGTTGTGTCCGAGGGTGTACGTCGCGACCCGCTGTCCCATCCGCGCTCCGGCGGTGTCCGCGAAGCGGAAGTGCAGGCCGAGCCATACCCGGGCGTCAATGACCTCCTGCCTCGCCTCGCCTCCCGTGTCGTAGAAGCGGGTGTGCCGCGAGTCAGGCGCGGGGAACATGGTCGAGGTGAGGGTGAGCGCGAGGTGTCGGGTGCCCAACGTGTCCTGGAGTGCCCTCGTGTAGGCGCCCATGACGCCGTTGTAGGCGCTGACGTAGTCGGGGTACGGCGGCGTCGGGATCACCGAGGGAGTCCAATCCAGCTCGGCGCTGGTGCCCGGGTTGCCGTCGGTGTCGGCCAGCCGGACCGCGGTGATCGGACGCCAGATGCCGTAGTGGTGCTTGGTCCACCAGACCGCGATGGACGCGTCCGCGAGGCTCATGTGTACGGCGGCGAACAGACGGGCCGACTCGACGAGGTCGAGGTGACGGGACTGCGCCTGGTCGACGAGGCCCAGCGTGAACTGGACGACCGGGTTGCCGGCGTAGAAGCGCGCCGTCTCCGTCATGGCCTCGGTGCGCGTGGTGGAGTCGAGCCGTCCGAGGGACTTCACCTCCAGGAAGTCTCGGGTGTAGCGCCGCGAGGTGAGCGCCGGCGCCGGACCGGGGTCGAACTGCGCGCCTCTGCGGAGGGCGAGCGGGGTGACGTAGCCCAGCCAGGGAGCGCTGAAGGGTGTCATCGTCGGCGGCGTCGGCCGCCAGGTGCCCGGAGCAGGTGTCTTGGTGAACAGGATCGGCGCGTTGCGGCCGTCGTGCGCGCGCTGCGCGACCAGGGTGGCCGCGGCGAGCTCGCCGTACGCCAGGCCACGGGTCTTGGCCTCACCGTCGGGGATGGCGGCGAGCGACGTGGCGTAGGCGGTGTCGAGCGTGGCCTGCTGCTCCGGGGAGTAGGTGACCAGCACGCGATGGGCGGCGGCGACAGCGGCGGCCTGGGACGAGGCGTGCCGCGGTGCACGGGCGTCGAAGTGGTAAGGCCGATAGCCGCCCTCGATGCCGACGACGGCGTTGTACATCGCGGTGTGCATGAAGGCGAGGTAGAGGTAGACCTCGATTCCCTGCTTGCGCGGGGCCGCCGGGGGGACCGCGACGTTGTCGGCGGCGATGGTGGCCACGCCGATCTGGTTCCACTGCGTGATGACCGACGGGTCGCCCGGTGGTGTTCGGTGGGCGGTTGCCGTCTGCGTCGGCGTGAGTGCGAGCAGACCCGTCGCGAGCACTCCCGCGACGATTCCTCGTGCTGACCCCATGCTTCTCCCCGTCCCTGGCTGATGGTCCTCCCAGCCTGCGGGGTGCGGTAGCCCCCCGCATTCGCGCTTCCGCGAAAGGTGATGCTGCTGCGTCAGGTCCCGGCGAGCTCGTGCATCAGGGCCGCGGCCGCCGTCCGGTTGGCTACGTCCAGCTTCCGGTAGGTGTGCTCTAGATGCTTGCGCACCGTCGCCTCGCTCACCATCAGCTGGAGGGCGACGTCGCCGTTCGACCCGCCGGCTGCCACCAGCCTGAGCACCCGCCGTTCGGCCGCCGACAGCCGGTCCAGCCCGTCCACGCAGACCCGCGGCTGGAGCAGCCGTCCGAGCACCGGCTCCAGCATGCTGAGCAGCATCACGTCGCGCGCCGCATAGGTCGAGGTGATGCGGTCGAGGTACATCTGGACCACCCGGCCCCGGCCGAGCGGGAAGCCGATCCTCAGGACGTCCCGCAGCCCGTAGCCCTGCAGCTCGTCGATCTCCTCGGGGTCGCGCGAGGCACCGAGGTGCTGGATGCCGGTGACCAGCGGCCCGTCGCACACCTGCGGGTCCCCGTCCTCCACGATGTAGCTCGGGCACGAGACGCTGTGCTCGATGCAGCCGGTGCCGTCGGCGACCCCGACGCCGAGGTAGTCGCTGGGGATGAGCCGCGACACGATCCCGAGCACGTCCGACCATCGCTCGAGCTCGTCGGCGTCCTCGTCGATCACGAGCAGCTGTCGGATGCCGGTGACGTCACACCGGTCCAGGTGGAGTTCTGGCACCAGTTCTCTCCCTCGTGGCCCCGCCACGGTAGTAAAGGACCGTGCCGGTGCGCATGGCACGATCGGACCAGTCAACCGTCCGCACGGTCACTGCGCGCCACCCCCTAGGCTGGCCGCATGAGCTCTCACTACGACGTCGTCGTCCTCGGTGCCGGCCCCGGAGGGTACGTCGCTGCCATCCGCGCCTCCCAGCTCGGCAAGAGCGTGGCCGTCGTGGAGGACAAGTACTGGGGCGGTGTCTGCCTGAACGTGGGCTGCATCCCGTCGAAGGCCCTGCTGCGCAACGCGGAGCTGGCGCACATTTTGACGCACGAGAAGGACAAGTTCGGGATCACCGGCGACGCGTCGATGGACTTCGGTCCCACGCACGCCCGCAGCCGCACGGTGTCCGAGGGCATCGTCAAGGGCGTGCACTTCTTGATGAAGAAGAACAAGATCACCGAGGTCGACGGCTGGGGCACCCTGACCGGCGCGAAGTCGATGGACGTCAAGAAGAAGGACGGCGAGACCGAGCAGCTCACCTACGACAACCTGATCATCGCCACCGGCGCCACGACCCGGCTGATCCCCGGCACGTCGCTGTCCGAGCGGGTCGTGACCTACGAGGAGCAGATCCTCGACGCCGACCTGCCGGCCTCCATCGTGATCGCCGGATCCGGCGCCATCGGTGTGGAGTTTGCCTACATCATGAAGAACTTCGGCGTGGACGTCACGATCGTGGAGTTCCTGGACCGGATGGTGCCGACCGAGGACGCCGAGGTCTCCAGGGAGCTGCTCAAGCACTACAAGAAGCTCGGCGTGAAGGTGATGTTGAAGACCAAGGTCGAGACGATCGACGACTCCGGGGACAAGGTCAAGGTCACCGTGTCCCCCGCCGACGGCGGCGACTCGCACGTCATCGAGACCGACAAGGTGCTGCAGGCCATCGGCTTCGCGCCCCGGGTCGACGGCTTCGCGATCGAGGCGGCGGGCGTCGAGCTGACCGACCGTGGCGCCGTGGCGATCGACGAGCTCGGTCGCACGAACGTGGACGGCGTCTACGCCATCGGCGACTGCACCGGCAAGCTGATGCTCGCGCACACCGCCGAGGCGATGGGCGTCGTGGCCGCCGAGACGATCGCCGGCGCCGACACGATGCCGGTCGCGTTCGACTTCATCCCCCGGGCGACGTACTGCCAGCCGCAGATCGCCTCCTTCGGCTACTCCGAGGAGCAGGCCAAGGAGAAGGGGTACGACGTCAAGGTGGCCAAGTTCCCGTTCTCCGCGAACGGCAAGGCCCAGGGGCTCGGCGACCCGGTCGGCTTCGTCAAGATCGTCGCCGACGCGCAGTACAACGAGATCCTCGGCGCGCACCTGATCGGCCCTGACGTCACCGAGCTGCTGCCCGCCCTGACCCTTGCTCAGCGCTGGGACCTCACCGCCGACGAGGTCGCCCGCAACGTGTTCGCGCACCCGACGCTGTCCGAGGCCGTCAAGGAGGCCGTGGAGGGCATCGCCGGCCACATGATCAACCTCTGATCGACCGACTTGTCAGAACCTCAGGTGGCCATGGCCACCTGAGGTTCTGACAACTCAGCGGACGAGTCGGTCCAGCAGGTGCTCGAGCTCGGCGGCCGGGTCCGTCGTCGTGCCGCCGTGCACGGGTCCGGGCTGCACCACGGTGCTCCGTGGGGCCTTGACGAAGCCGAAGCGGGTGCCCATCGCGGCCTGCCCCGCGGCGCCGGCGGACCCGTCCCCGCGGCAGACCGCCTCGACGGCGGCGAGGGCCGAGGCCACCGCGTCGCCGTCGACGTCGACGCTCAGCGCCGCGAGCCGGTCGCGGTCGACGTGGCAGGCCGCCGCGAGGAACTCGGCGGCCTGGCAGTAGACGACCACACCGACGTTGACGAACTCCTCGCGGTCGACGCGGGGCACGCAGCGCAGGACGACGTACTGGAAGGGCCTCCGGGCGCTCATGCGGCACCACCGACCGGCAGCCAGGACCGGGACCGGCCGACCCGGGCGACCAGGAAGTCGACGTAGGCCGCCCGCAGGTCGGTCGATGTCTCCGCTCCGGGCACGGGCTCCAGCCACTCGTCGGGCACCTGCGCCAGCACGTCGCCGAGAAGGTCGCGGGTGACCAGCGGCGCCAGGGCCGCGTCGGCCGCGGGGACGCCGCTGCGGTGCGCGACGAGCACGTGGTCGGAGGCGTCGTAGGGCTGTGCGGCGAACCGCTCCGCCGAGCCGACCCCGCCGGACCAGCCGTGGTGGAAGTACAGGCTGGCGCCGTGGTCGATGGCCCACAGGTCGCCGTGCCACACCAGCAGGTTGGGGTTGCGCCAGCTGCGGTCGACGTTGGCGGTCAGGGCGTCGAGCCACAGCACCGCCGCGGCCACCGCCGGATCCGGGGTGCTCCCGCCGTCGAACCCGAACGAGCCGGGCAGGAAGTCGACGCCGAGGTTGAGGCCGATGCTCGCGGTGAGCAGGTCCTGCACCTCCTCGTCGGCCTCGTACTTCCCGATCGCCGCCTCGAGCTCCACCGCGACGAGGTCGGGCGTGCGGACGCCGAGCGCCCGCGCCAGCTCGCCGACCACGACCTCGGCGACCAGCACCTTGAGCCCCTGGCCGGCGCCGCGGAACTTGCAGACGTAGGTGCCCAGGTCGTCGGCCTCCACGATCCCGGGCAGGGAGCCGCCCTCCCGAAGCGGTGCGACGTAGCGGGTCGCGGCGACGGTGCGGATCGTCACGCGTCCTCCGGGTCGAGGCGGGCCTTCTGCTCCGCGACGTCGAAGTCGGGCGGCGGCCACGTCGGGTCCATCGCCTCGAGGGTCTCGAGCAGGATCTGGGCGACGGCCAGCTTGCCGAACCACTTCCGGTCCCCGGGTACGACGAGCCACGGGGCGTGCTCGGTGTTGGTGCGCTCCAGCGCGACCTCGTAGGCCGACACGTAGTCGTCCCAGTGCTGGCGCTCGTCGATGTCACCGGGGTTGAACTTCCAGAGCTTCGTGTCGTCGTCGAGCCGCGCCAGCAGCCGGGACTTCTGCTCCTCGCGCGAGATGTGCAGCATGCACTTGACGACCGTCGTGCCTTCGTCGACCAGACGCTTCTCGAAGTCGTTGATCGCGTCGTAGCGGCGCTCGATCTCCTCGGGCGGTGCGAGCGAGCGGACCCGTCCGATCAGCACGTCCTCGTAGTGCGACCGGTCGAAGACGCCCATCATCCCGGGGCCGGGGAGCTCGCGCTCGACCCGCCACAAGAAGTCGTGGCGCCGCTCGGCCTCGGTCGGAGCCTTGAACGACTTGATGTGCACCCCCTGCGGGTCGACCAGGCCCACCGCGTGCCGCAGGATCCCGCCCTTGCCCGAGGTGTCCATGCCCTGGAGGACCAGCAGCAGGTTGCGCGCGCCACCGCTCTTGCCCTCCGCGAACAGCCGCTCCTGGAGGTCGGAGAGCTCGTCGCCCAGGGCGTAGAGCACCGCCTTGCCCTCGGTCTTGCCTCCTGCGAACCCGGGCTTTCCGTGCGGGTCCAGGGCCCCCAGGTCGACGGGGCCGCGGGGCAGGGTGAGCGTCTGGGTCGTCGACTTCGCCATGGGAGGAACCTATGCCACGGGAGTGGCCCGCCTACGATGCACGGATGGATCTCCCCGTGATGCCGCCGGTCCAGCCGATGCTCGCCAAGTCCGTCAAGGGCATCCCCGACCCGGCCAAGCACGGCGGGCTGGTGTTCGAGCCGAAGTGGGACGGGTTCCGCTGCTTGGTGTTCCGCGACGGTGACGAGGTCGAGCTGGCCAGCCGCAACACGAAACCGCTGACCCGCTACTTCCCCGAGGTGGTCGAGGCGATCAAGGCGTCGGTGCCCGAGCGCTGCGTGCTGGACGGCGAGATCTTCGTCGCCCTCGACGACCGCCTCGAGTTCGAGAGGCTGCAGGAGCGCATCCACCCGGCCGACTCCCGGGTGCGGATGCTGGCCGAGAAGACGCCCGCCGGCTTCGTGGCGTTCGACCTCCTGGCGCTGGGCGAAGAGTCACTGATGGACCAGCCGTTCGAGGTGCGGCGGGCCCGGCTCACCGACGCGCTCGCGGACGTGACGCCGCCGATCCACCTGACCCGGATGACGACCGACCCGGCCGAGGCGGAGCAGTGGTTCAGCTCGTTCGAGGGGGCCGGTCTCGACGGCGTCGTGGCCAAGCCTCTCGGTGCGCCGTACTCCCCGAACGGCCGCACGATGCTCAAGATCAAGCACGAGCGCACCGCCGACGTCGTCGTCGCGGGCTACCGCGAGCACAAGACCTCGACCCCCGAGAAGCCGCTGCTCGGGTCGCTGCTCCTCGGGCTGTACGCCGACGGGAAGCTGCAGCACATCGGGGTGTCGGCCTCGTTCACGGCCGCCCGCCGGGCCGAGCTGATCGAGGAGCTCCAGGCGCTCGTGTGCCGGGACCTGTCCGAGCATCCCTGGGGCGAGTGGAGCGAGTGGGCCATCGCCAACCCGGACCGGATGCCGGGCACCCAGAGCCGGTGGAGCGCGGGCAAGGACCTGTCGTTCACGCCGCTGCGTCCCGAGCGGGTCGTCGAGGTGGGCTACGACCACATGGAGGGCAACCGGTTCCGGCACACCGCGCAGTTCAAGCGCTGGCGGCCCGACCGGGACCCGGAGTCGTGCGGCTACGAGCAGCTCGAGGAGGTCGTGAGCTACGACCTGGCCGAGGTCCTGGGGGGCTGAAACACCCCGACAGGACTAGGCTGTGTCGCATGAGCGAGCCGACGACGTACGACGTGGTGCTGCTGGTCGAGCAGCCGCTGTCTGCCGAAGATGCTGCACAGGTCCGCAGCCTGCACGGAGACGTGGAGGACCCGGTCCGCTACCACGTGCTGCTGCCCGTCGAGGACGCCGCTGCGCGCGTGGAGTCGGCGATGGGATCGATCGCCGCGAGCGAGGTGCTGGCCTCTCCCGCCCTCGTGATGGACAGCGAGAACATCCAGGAGGTCCAGCGCGAGCTCCTCGCGCAGGCCCGCACGGACTGCGACGGCTGCGTGTCCAAGCTCAAGGGCCAGGGCGCCGACGTCAGCGGCGAGGTGGTCAGCGCCGACCCGGTCGAGGCGCTCGCCGCCAAGGTCGCGGAGGTCCGCGCCGCCGAGGCGATCATCCTGACCCGCAAGCACGTCATCGCCGAGTTCTTCCACGTGGACTGGACCTCCCGGGCCCGTCGCCGGATCGGCGTGCCGATCCTGCACCTGCTCGAGCACGAGAACTTCGACGAGCAGGCCGAGCACTACGGCGGCGAGGGCGTCACGGGACTCTGAGCCCGCCTCCGGCCCGGCCCGGCCGATGTCCTAGATTCCCATCGTGAGTGCTCAAGCCCCGTCCACCGTCATCCTGGTCCGCGCCGAACGGTTCATCCCCAATCCCGCCACCGCGGCCGACAACGCGTTCCAGCGCGACCTGCCCGAGGGCCAGTCCGACGACGCGACGTCGACCAATGCGCTGGCCGAGATGGACGCCGTCGCCCAGGCCCTCCGGGCCGCCGGCGTGACCGTCCACGTCTTCGAGGACGAGGACCACACGCGTCCGGACAGCGTCTTCCCGAACAACTGGCTGTCCACCCACGCAGGCGGCAACATCGCGGTCTACCCGATGTACGCCTCGAACCGTCGCCACGAACGTCGCGCCGACGTGCTGGAGCTGCTCAAGTCGCAGTACCGCGTGCAGACGATCGTGGACTACTCCGGGCTGGAGCCCGACGGCATCTTCCTCGAGGGCACCGGCGCGATGGTCCTCGACCACGTGTCGCGGGTCGCCTACACGGCGCGCAGCCACCGAGCCGACACCCACGTCCTGGAGCGGTTCTGCACCGACTTCGGCTACGAGCCGATGGCGTTCGACGCGGTCGACTCCGAGGGCGTGCCGGTCTACCACACCAACGTCATCGCCTGCATCGGCACCGACGTGGCGATGATCGCCCTGGGGATGATCCCGGACGAGCAGCGTCGGGCCGAGGTTCGTGAGCGGCTCTCGGTCAACGGCCGGACCGTGGTCGAGCTGACCGAGCAGCAGATCCGCGAGTTCGCCGGCAACGCGGTCGAGCTGTGCGGGCGTACGCCGGAGGGTCGGCGCCGCTACATCATGGCGATGTCCGCCCGCGCGCACCGGAGCCTGCGACCGGACCAGGTCGCGACCATCGAGGAGTCCTGCGAGATCGTCGCCGTCGAGATCCCGACGATCGAGCTGGCCGGCGGCTCGGTGCGATGCATGATCGCCGGGGTCCACCTCGACCGGCGCCCGACGCTCGAGACCGAGCCCACCGCCGCGGTCGAGGCGATCGACGAGAACCCGCACACGGCCGACGGTCAGGACCTCGCGATGAGCGACCCGTCCGGTACCGCCTGACCCCACGTCGAGGTGGTCGCGGTCAGTCCAGGCGGAACCGCGTCGAGAGCGCGTAGCGCAGCAGCACCACGTCCCCGATGTGGCGGACCTCGGCCAGGGTGGCCCGCCGGCCCGGGTTCCACGGGAAAGGACCGTCGCCGACGAACCGTCGGCCACCCGGGTCGCCGAGGAAGAACGGCGCGACGACCAGGTGCAGCTCGTCGGCGAGGTCGGCGGTGAGGAACTGGGTATGGACCGAGCCGCCGCCTTCGACCATCAGCCGGCGCACTCCTCGGGCGTGCAGATCCTCGCTCATCCGGCGTACGTCGACCTGGCAGCCGCCGTCGACGACGGTGGCGACCTGACCCAGCCGGGCCTGGGCCGCGGGGACGGTCCTCGTGGGGCAGTAGACGAGCTTGTCGCTGTCACCCGTGCTGAAGAACCGGGCCGAGGTGTCGAGGTCCGCGTGCTCGGTGACGGTCACCTTCATCGGTGACGGGCAGAGGCCGCGCGCGATGCGCTGGGCCCGGCGGGGGGCCGAGCGGACGACCAGGCGTGGATCGTCGTTGCGCACCGTCGCGGCGCCGACCAGGATCGCGTCGGCCTCGGCTCGCACCGCGTCGACGCGGTCGAAGTCGGCGTCGTTGGAGAACAGCACCCGGTCCTCACCCGGACCGTCCACATAGGCGTCCAGGGACATGCCGCAGCTGAGCAGCGTGTAGGGGCGGTCAGGCACGGGCCACCTCAGGCTCCCGGACGGACCGCCGCGCCAGCGCCTCCACGACGAGCACCGCCGCACCGGGCAGGCTCGCGACCAGCACCAGGAGGCCGTACACGACGGCCGTCTCGACGCCGGCGGAGGCACCCAGCCCCGCCGCGCCGAACGTCCAGGCGGCCACCCCCTCACGGGGCCCCCACCCGGCGACGTTGGCCGGGACCGCCATCGCGACCAGCACCAGGAGCGCCAACGGCAGCAGGCGGGCAGCGGGCACGTCCAGGCCGGCGGTGCGAGCGGCGACCAGGAAGACCGCGACGTGGCCGAGGACGACGACCGACGACAGGCCGACCACCCCGGACAGCCGGCCCGCTTGCGCCCGCAGGTCGGACCGGACGACCGGCAGAGCCCGAGGTACGACGAGACAGGCGATGGTCACCGCCATGGCCGCGACGACCAGGACGCGCGGCGCCGCGGACCGCCACGGTGAGGGCAGCGCCAGCAGGGCGACGACCACCGCAGCGACCTGGACGGCCTGTCCCCACAGGCGTTCCCACACCACCGCCCGCAGAGCGCGACCGGTCTGCTGGACGTCGTGACCGTGCCGGACGCCACGGTGCACGTCGCCGACGACACCACCGGGGAACGTGCTGTTGAGCAGCTGGGCGCGGTAGGACGCCGCGACCGCCGTCCGGAGCGGGAGGCGGAGCCCGAGGGACTCAGCGACGAGGCGCCAGCGCCAGGCACCGCAGATGGTCGTGAGCGCCGTGACGAGGATGACCGCGACCAGTGACCGGGCGTCGAGGGAGCCAACCCCGGCGACGAAGGGGCCGGGCCCCACGTGCGCCACCAGCAGCACCAGGACCGTCCCGCCGAGGCCGAGCCGCGCGAGGCGCCTCACGCGGCCACCCCCGCCAGCACGTCGGCCACCAGGCCCGTGGTGGTGGACCAGCCCGTGAGCGAGCCGCGCCTCACACGAGCGGCGTCCCTCAGGTCGGACCTCAGGGTGGGGTCGGTCAGCCAGCCGCGCAGTGCGACCGCCAGTCGAGCCGGGTCCCCGGGACGCACCAGCAGTCCTGGGCGCCGACCGTCGGGGAGCACCCCCAGCGCCTCGGGCACCCCGCCTACGTCGGTGGTGAGCGACGGGAGCCCACGGGCGAGCGCCTCGGTGACGACCATCCCGTAGCTCTCGCACCGGGTCGGCAGCACGAGCAGGTCGGCCGACGCGTAGGCGGGGGCCAGCAGATCCCCTGGCAACGCGCCGCAGAAGGTCACGCGGTCGGTGAGACCGTCCCGCTCCAGGCGGCGCCGGACCCGGTCGACGTGTCCCGGCTCGCACAGGACCGAGCCCACCAGCGTGCAGCGCCAGGCCAGGTCGGCCACCTGCCACAGCGCCGACGCCAGCGTCAGGTGGCCCTTGTCCCGGGTGACCGCTGCGACGCACAACAGGTCGCCCCCGGACCCGGAGCCCGTAGCCAGCGGCGCAGCCTCCACTCCTGGCTCGGCGACGTGGATCCGTCCCGGGCTCAGGGCATGGCGCTCGAGCAGCACCCGGCGGGTCCAGCGGCTCGTGGTCAGCACCGCGGACGCGGCGGCCAGCACCTCCGAGGTGACGGGTGGCACGTGCGCGAGGACCACGAGCCGCAGCCGGGCCGCGGCCGGCACCAGCACCCCCGGCGCGCTCGAGGCGACCAGCCCGTCCACCAAGAGGACGACGTCGTCGGGGACGAGGGTCACGACCGACGCCAGAGCGTCGAGCGCCGCCGCGTCCGGTCGCGGCCAGGACCCCGCCACGGCGTGCTCCTGGACCGACCAACCGGCGCCCCGAAGTCCGTCCAGGACCCGCCGGTCGTAGAAGTTGCCACCGCTCGGCCGGGCCGGGTCGTCGATGGTCCCGGGCACGACCGCGTGGACGGCGGTCACGGTGCCCGCTCGTAGCTCGCCCACGCGACGTGCGACTCGTGCAGCGTCACCGCGATAGCGGCCAGGTCGCGGGCACCGTCACCGAGCGCACCCGCGCGCACCCTCGCGGCGAGCCGGTCCGCGACGACCCGGGCGATCGCCTCGGTGGTGGTGTTCACCTCGGCGAGCGTCGGGTCGTCGTCGAGGTTGCGGTAGGACAGGGCGCCGACAACGGTCCGGAGCTCCTCTGCGGCCCGGCCGATGTCGACGACGATCCCGTCGGCGTCGAGGGACTCGGACCGGAAGGTCGCGTCCACGACGAACGTCGCGCCGTGCAGGGCCTGCGCCGGTCCGAACACGGCACCCCTCAGGCTGTGCGCGACCATCATGTGGTCGCGGACCGTCACGCTGAACAAGCCCTCACCCCGCCTCGTAGTCGATCGAGTGGCACAGCGCCGGGAGGTCTCCGTCGGCCAGCCGCGGCATCACGGACGGGAGGTCCTCGAACCGGGACTCGCCGGTCAGCAGGACGTCGTACGCCGGGTCGCGGAGCAGGTCCACCGCCAGGGCCAGCCGGTCCCTCGGCGTACGACGACCGCGCCGGACCGCCGCGACCGAACCGACCTGGCTGGCTCGGACCGCGAGCCTTCCGGAGTGGAACGCCGAGCCCAGAGAAACCGTCGTCTCGGCGTCGCCGTACCAGCTCAGCTCGAGCACCGTCGCCTCCGGCGCGAGCAGGTCGAGCGACAGCTGCAGCCCGGCGGAGGTCGCGGTGGTGTGCACGACGAGGTCGCGACCGTCGAGCGCGTTGGCGGGGGGCGAGAAGGACGCACCGAGGGCGGCGGCAACCGACGCCCGCGAGGGGTCGACGTCGACGAGCGTCACCTCGACACCGGGCATCCGCGCCAGCAGCCGCGCCACGCAGCAGCCGACCATGCCGGCACCGACGACGGTGATCCGGTCGCCGACGAGCGGGGCCGCGTCCCACAGCGCGTTGACGGCGGTCTCGACGGTGCCCGCGAGGACGGCGCGCTCGGGCGGCACGTCGTCGGGCACCACGGTCAGCGCCTCGACCGGGACGACGTAGGCGGTCTGGTGCGGATAGAGGCAGAACACGATCCGGCCCCGCAGGGAGTCGGGTCCTGCCTCGACGACGCCGACGCTGAGGTAGCCGTACTTCACCGGTCCGGGCAGATCGCCCGCCTGGAAAGGGGCGCGCATGACGGAGTACTGGCTCGCAGGGACCCGGCCACGGAACACCAGCGACTCGGTGCCGCGACTGACCCCCGAGCGCAGGGTCCGCACCAGCGCCTCCCCCGGACCGGGGCGCGCCAGCACCTCACGCCGGATCTCGCCGACGCTGGGCTCGCGCACCCAGAACGCCCGTGCGTGTGTGTCCATCCGCCCTTCCCACCCGGACCCGTTGAACCAGGCCCGCCACCTGTCCGTACTACCTGCTGTCCCCATGAACGGAGCCCGGGTGCCATCGGTTCAACGCGGTCCCCTGATCGGTCTGCTCTCGCAGGTCCTGGTGCTGTGTGCCCTCGACGCGACCCTGGGCCTGGACCGGCGGGGCTGGGCGGTCGGGCTCACCTGCGGCGGGGCCGTCTGCCTCACTGTGACGGTCGCTCTGGTCCGGTACGGTCGGGACCGGCTCGGCCCTGCGGACCGGGTCACACTGGCCCGGGCCATCCTGGCGGGAGGGGTGGCAGCGCTCGTGGTCGGAGGCCAGTCGGGCGCGACCGGCCTCGTGGCCGTGGCGTCCGCAACGCTGGTGCTGGACCGCGTGGACGGCGAGGTGGCCCGTCGCACCCACACCGTGTCCCGGTTCGGGGGCGCCTTCGACATGGAGGTCGACGCGTTCTTGATCCTGGTGCTCAGCGTGTACGTCGCCCGGAGCGTCGGGCCGTGGGTGCTGGTGATCGGTGCCGCCCGCTACGCCCTGTGGGTCGCCGCGCGGGCCCTCCCCTGGCTCAGGAACGAGGTGCCGACACGCCCGTGGGCCAAGGTCGTAGCCGCTGTGCAGGGGATTGTCCTTGTCTGGGCAGCCGCCGGCGTCCCTCCGGGGACGCTGACCGTCTGCCTGCTGCTGGGTGCCCTCGCGCTGCTGACGGTGTCGTTCACGCACCAGGTGTGGTGGCTCCGGACGCACCCGCTGACGCCGGCCCCGTTGCTGGTCGAGGCGGGCACGTGAGAGCGCGCTGCTGGTTCGCTCGGATCCTCACCGCGCTGGCATTCGCCCTGGTCTGGGTCGGCTTGACCGCGCCCGACCAGCTCGCGCTGATCACCCCGTCCGCCTTCGTCAGGATCCCGCTCGAGCTGGTGCTGCTCGCCTTGCTGGTGCTGGTTCTCCCCGACCGCGCGGCCCGCGTCGCGGCCGTGCTGCTGGGCCTGGTCCTGGGGGTGCTGACCGTCGTCAAGGCGCTCGACCTCGGCTTCTTCGCGGCGTTGAACCGTCCGTTCGACCCGGTCATCGACTGGCGCTACCTCGGCTCGGCCGTCGGGCTGGTCGACGACTCCCTTGGGCGGGCCGCCGCCGTCGGTGCGACGGTCCTCGCGACGCTGGTGGCGCTGGCGCTGCTGGTGCTGATGCCGTGGGCGCTGCTTCGCCTGGTCCGGGTCGTCACCTGTCGACGTCGCTGGACCACGCCGGCGGTGGTCTCGGCGGCAACGGCCTGGGTGCTCCTCGCGGCGCTCGGCGTGCAGGTGGGTGACGCACCACTCGCCTCCACCGACACGTCACACTACGTCTACGGGGAAGTGGCCCGGATCCCTTCCGCGCTCCGTGACCAGCGCGCCTTCGCGCTGGCCGCGCAGGCCGACCCGCTACGCCGTACGCCCGCGAGCGAGCTGTTGACCGGCCTCCGCGGCAAGGACGTGCTGTTGGTGTTCGTGGAGAGCTACGGCCGCGTCGCTGTCCAGGACTCGACGATCGCGCCCGGGGTCGACCGGGTCCTCGACGACGGCACCCGCCGTCTCGACGCCGCCGGGTTCGGGTCGCGCAGCGCGTTCCTCACCTCGCCGACCTTCGGGGCGATCAGCTGGCTGGCGCACTCGACGCTGCAGTCCGGGCTGTGGGTCGACAGCCAGCAGCGCTACGACGTGCTGGTCACCAGTCCCCGATCGACCCTCAGCCAGGCCTTCGGACGCGCCGGCTGGCGCACGGTCAGTGACGTGCCGGCCAACACGCACGGCTGGCCGCAGGGTGCGTTCTACCACTACGACCAGCTCTACGACTCGCGGAACGTGGGCTACCGGGGACCTCGGTTCGGCTACCCGACCATGCCCGACCAGTACACCCTCGACGCGTTCCACCGGCTGGAGCTCGCGCGCACCGACCGACGGCCAGTGATGGCGGAGATCGACCTGATCACCAGCCATGCACCGTGGTCACGGACCCCGCACCTGATCGACCAGGCTGCGGTGGGCGACGGTTCGGTGTTCGACGGGATGCCCGAGAGGGCACCCTCCAAGACCGTCATCTGGCGCTCCCCCGCACGGGTCCGCGCAGCCTACGGGCAGTCGATCGAGTACTCCCTCGCAGCCCTCGTTTCGTTCCTCGAGCACTACGGCGACGACCGGACCGTGCTGGTGTTCCTCGGCGACCACCAACCGTCCCCGATGGTCTCCGGGTCCGGCGCGGACCACGACGTGCCGGTGACGGTCGTGGCCAGGGACCCCGCCGTCCTGCGCAGCATCGGGTCGTGGGGCTGGCAGCCGGGTCTTCACCCGTCCCCGGACGCACCGGTCTGGCGGATGGACGCGTTCCGCGACCGGTTCCTGGCCGCCTTCGGCCCGTCCGGGGCCACACTGAACCCGTAGAACGGTTTACCCGTGTCTTAGGCGGGAGGTCAGATGCCCGACCACGAGGTCGCCCTCATGCAGCAGCTGCACGACGAGCACGCCGCTGCGCTCTGGGGCTACTGCCTGAGCCTGACCGGTCACGACCGGGCCCGGGCCGAGGACGTCACCCAGGAGACCCTTCTGCGCGCCTGGCGCAACCGGGCGACGTTGGACCGGCCGGGTGCCGCTGTCCGGGCCTGGCTCTTCACCGTCGCCCGCAACATCGTGATCGACGAGTGGCGCACCCGTCGGTCCCGCGCCGAGCTCACCGTCGCCGACGTGCCGGAGACCGGCGAGGGCGACCGCACCGACCGGTTGCTGCAGTCGTGGGTGGTGGCCGAGGCGTTGACCAAGCTGTCGGAGGAGCACCGCGCCGTACTGCTCGAGTGCTTCTACCGGGGGATGCCCGTGGCCGAGGCGGCCCGCCACCTCGGCGTACCGGAGGGCACGATCAAGTCCCGCACGCACTACGCGTTGCGGGCGCTGCGGCTGGCGCTGGAGGAGATGGGGGTGACGGCATGAGCTGCGACTTCGCGCACCAGGACGGGGTCTACGTCCTCGGCGCGCTGTCCCCGTCCGAGCGGAGGCCGTTCGAGGTGCACCTCGCCGGCTGCCCGGACTGCGCCGCTGCCCTGCGTCAGCTGGCCGGGCTTCCCGGCCTCCTGGCCCGGGTCGACGCGAGCGTCCTCGAGACCGCGCCGAGTGCCCTCACGCTGCCCGAGACGCTGCTCCCCCGCCTGGTCGCGCACGTACGACGGGCGCAGCGCCGTCGGCGCGTCCTCACCGGAGCCGTCGCGGCAGCGGCGCTGCTGGTCGCGGGGGTCGCGCCGGTGGTGGTCGCGAGGTCCTTGTCCGACGAGGTCTCGCCGGCGTCGCCGCGGGCCGTGACGGCGGCAGGTCGCACCATGATCCCGCTCGGGGGCGCCCCGGTGCGGGCCACGATCACGCTCCATCCCGTCGCGTGGGGGACGCGACTCGATCTGGCCTGCACCTACGCCCCGAGGCCGGACCAGTACGACCTGCCCGACACGGCGACCTACGTCCTGGTCGTGACCACCCGTGACGGCCTCACCGAGCAGGTCGGCACCTGGCGGTCGATCGGCGGCCGGACCATGCGGCTCACCGCCGCGACGTCCGTGCTCCGTAAGGACATCGCGTCAGTGGAGGTGCGCACGACGAGCGGCAAACGGGTGCTGGAGCTGACGACGTGAGAGGGTCGGCGCCGTGCGGGACAGCAGGAGCGCGCCACCCACGATCGCGACAACCTCGCTGACCGCCGCGGTCCACACCGGCCACCCGGTCCAGTGCTCGTGCACGCCGAACAGACCCACGGTCGCCGCCACGACGAAGGCACCCATGGTCGTGCCGCCGAAGCCGAGCGCCAGGAACCCCGGCAGCCAGTTCCGCCTCCGCACGAGGAGGACGGCGATGACCAGGCCGGCAGCCGCGTTCGCTAGGAACGCGGGACCGACCACCGGCTCGCCGCTGAAGACGTCGAACCACAGGTAGAGGTGAACGGCCGCGGATGTCAGCACGGCGGCCGCCGTCACGAGTCGCAGGAACATGGCCATCTCCGATCTTCCGGCGCGTCGGCGCCGCCGACCCCCTTCTCGTGAGTACGGCGTGGGCACCCCATCGGTTCAGTGGCTGGACCGGCCTCGGAGACGCTGGAACCGCAGCGCCCACCGCACGCCAGTGGGCCCGCCAGCCGGGTCGCGGCTACGGGAGGGGTTTTCCGAGACCGGCCGGTGACAAAGCTGGCGAGCGCTTCCCCGGGAGGGACGGCGGCGACGCCCGCGAGCACGGCGGTGCCGAGGATCAGCCCGAGCATCGGGTGGAGCTTCGCCCATCGGCCACCTTCCCGAACGCCTCGATGCGCATGACGTCACTCCTTCACTTCCCGAGAACAAGGCGGGACGAGGCTATTTCTCCAGAAGGGCCGGACGAAGCCGCCCGACCGGGTCATTGCCGAGCCGCTCCGGACTCCCCAGACTGGGACGGTCGGCGCCGGGGGGCGTCGGCGCTGGTTGCGCAAGGGGGGACTGATGCATCAGGCGGAAGTGGCGCGGCCGCTCACGACAGCGGTCCCGACGTGCACGCCCTGCACCCTCGGGATCCACTCGTGCTGCACCGCGCACCGAGGCGCCTGTCGCTGCGACGCCGACCAGCACGTGGTCGAGGCTGCGGTGGTGGACTAGGGCTGCTCGACCGGGTTGCCGTGCTCGTCCCAGTGCGCGGCGACCTTCTTGCTGGGCTGCACGCGCGGGGGCTCACCGGGCATCTTGGGGTAGTCCGGCGGGTAGGACATCTCCACCGAGCCCTGCCCGACGAACAGGTCCAGCAGAGGGGTCAGGTCGCCGGGTGCGTCGTCGATCGACGCGTGCACGTCACCGCGCTCCGCGAACCGCTCGGGCACCGTGAAGAGGTTGTAGCCGGCCGGGTCCTCGACCTCCGCGAGCTCGTCCCACTCCATCGGCGTCGAGACCGGGGCACCCGGCTTCGGCCGCAGGCTGTAGGCGGAGGCGATGGTGCGGTCGCGCGAGTTCTGGTTGTAGTCCACGAAGATCGCGTCACCCCGCTGCTCCTTCCACCAGTTGGTGGTCACGCCGTGCGTGCGCCGCTCGAGCTCGCGCCCGAACGCGATGGCGGCGTGGCGTACGTCGACGAAGTCCCACCGCGGCTCGATGCGCACGTAGACGTGCACGCCCCGGTTGCCGCTGGTCTTGGGGAACCCGACCAGGCCGAGGTCCTCCAGCAGCTCACGGGCCACCCCGGCGACGCGGACCGAGTCCCGGAAGCCGGTCGAGCCGTGCGGGTCCAGGTCGATCCGCAGCTCGTCGGGGTGGTCGGGCCGGTCGCGCCGTACCGGCCAGGGGTGGAAGGTCAGCGTGCCCATGTGCGCGGCCCACACCGGCACGGCGACCTCGGTCGGGCAGACCTCGTCGGCGGTGCGACCCGAGGGAAAGGTGATGGTGGCCGTCTCGACGTAGTCGGGAGCCCCCTTGGGCACCCGCTTCTGGTAGAACGCGTCGGTCTTGTCGCCGTAGCCGGTGCTCAGCACGATGCCCTCGTGCACACCCTTGGGCCAGCGCTCGAGCGCCGTCGGCCGCTCCCGCAGCGCGCGCAGGATGCCGTCGCCGACCGAGGCGTAGTACTGCGCGACCATCAGCTTGGTCACCTCGGCGGTGTGCTCGGTCGCCTCGTAGATCACCCGGTCCGGGCTGGACACGCGGACGGTGCGACCGCCGGCGTCGACCTCGGCGGCAGGAGTAGCCATGCGGCGACTCTAGGACACCACCACCCCCGTCACCGGACCGTAAGCGGCACCACCGCGACCGATTGGCGTCGGAAAGTAGACTGACGGCATGGCTTACGACGTGGAGAAGACCGACCAGGAGTGGCGCGAGCAGCTCTCGCGAGAGGAGTACGCCGTGCTGCGCAAGGCGGGCACGGAGCGCGCGTTCGTCGGCGAGTACACCGACACGAAGACGGTGGGCGTCTACCGCTGCCGCGCGTGCCAGGCCGAGCTGTTCAAGTCCGAGACCAAGTTCGACTCGCACTGCGGATGGCCCTCGTTCTACGCACCGCTGGCCGAGGACCGGGTGGAGTACATCGAGGACACCACCATGGGCATGAAGCGGGTCGAGGTGCGGTGCGCCAACTGCGGCTCGCACATGGGGCACGTCTTCGACGACGGCTACGGCACGCCCACCGGTCAGCGCTACTGCATCAACTCCATCAGCGTGAGCCTGGAGCCGGCCGAGTAGTCAGCCAGCAGCGGGTCAGCCGCGCGGACAGAGCTGCAGGTCCGAATCCCTTTCGCCAGCCCGGGTACTCGCGTCGTACGGTGGCCGGATGGCCGAACCCTCTTTCCTGCAACCCTTCGTGCTGGCCACCGACGCGGTCGATCCCGCGCACGAGGACGCCCTGGACCTGTACCTCCCGACCGAGACGCCCGCACCGGCGATCGTGCTGGTGCACGGCGGCCCGGTGCCGGGGCACATCACCGTCCGACCGCCCAGCTGGCCGGCGTTCGCCGGCTACGGCGCCCTGGCCGCGCACGCCGGAGCGGTCGGCGTGATGTTCGAGCACGGCTACTCCTCACCTGAGGCGATCGATCGGGCCGCGGCGGACGTGGCCGCGGCCGTGGAGGGGGCCCGCCGGCATCCGTCGGTCGACGCCGAGCGGGTGCTGCTGTGGTTCTTCTCGGGCGGAGGCGTGCTCGCGGGGCAGTGGCTGGCCGACCCGCCGCCGTGGCTGGCCGGGGTGGCCCTCACCTACCCGATGCTCGCGCACTACGACGAGATCACCAGCGACGTGGTCTCCCCGGTCGACGCCGTGCGCGGGCGGGTCGACGTGCCCGTCCTGCTCACCCGGGTCGAGCACGAGCACGACTGGATCAAGCTGTCCCAGAGCGAGTTCCTCGACGCTGCACGGGACTCCGGCACGCGGGTGGACGTGATCGACGTGCCGGGGGCGCAGCACGGCTTCGAGACCGTCGACGACACCGACGCTGCACGGGCAGCGATCACCGAGGCGCTGGCCTGGGCGTGGGCGACGCTGGCCTGATCAGGGCAGGTCGGTGACCAGCTCGGTGGGCGTACGGCGGCGCCCCGTGTAGAAGGGCACCTCCTCGCGCACGTGGCGCCGGGTCTCCGAACCGCGCAGGTGTCGCATCAGGTCGACGATCCGGTCGAGCTCGTCGGCCTCGAAGGCCAGCAGCCACTCGTAGTCGCCCAGCGCGAAGGACGAGACGGTGTTGGCCCGCACGTCGGGGTAGTCGCGCGCCATCATGCCGTGCTCCATGAGCAGCCGGCGCCGCTCGGACTCCTCGAGGAGGTACCACTCGTAGGAGCGCACGAACGGGTAGACGCACACGTAGGCCCGCGCCTGCTCGTCGGCCAGGAACGCCGGTATGTGGCTCTTGTTGAACTCCGCCGGGCGGTGCAGCGCCATCTGCGACCACACCGGGTCGAGGCGGGCGCCGAACGTCGTACGACGGAAGCGGTGGTAGGCGTCCTGCAGCTCGTCGGCTGTCGCGGCGTGCCACCAGACCATCAGGTCGGCGTCGGCCCGGAGACCCGCGACGTCGTAGAGCCCACGCACGGTCACGTCGGCGGCGCCGAGCTCGGCGAACAGCTTCTCCACCTCGGCGGCCTCGCTCGCCCGGTCGCTCTCGCCGATGACGTCGCGCAGCCTGAACACCGACCACATCGTGTAGCGGATGGTGTCGTTGAGGTCCCTGGCGGCCTTGCCCTGGTTGGGGCGCTTGCCCTGCTGCTCGGTCATGGGTTCATCCTCTCGCGTCGGCCAAGGTCGCCAGAACCTGGGTCGCCGCGACGTCGGCCGAAGCGATGCAGGCCGGGATCCCCAGTCCGTCGTACGCCGCGCCGCAGACCGCCAGCCCGTCCACGGCCGCGACCGCGGTGCGGATGTGCCGGACCCGGTCGAGGTGCCCCACGGCGTACTGCGGCAGCGCGCCGCCCCAACGCTGCACGTGGGTGTCGACCGGTCGCACGGAAAGCCCGATGGCGTCGGCGAGGTCCAGGAGCGCGAGCTGCACGAGTTCGTCGTCCGGGCGCTGGAGCAGCTGTTCCTCCCGGTGCCGACCGATCGAGCACCGGATGACCACGACCCCGTCGGCCTCTCCAGCGGCGCGCACCCAGTCCCATTTGGCGAACGAGAACGTCGACGCCTTGACCGACCGCTTGTCGACCGGCGGCACCAGGAACCCCGACCCCTGGGTGTCCGGGAAGTCACGGGTGCGGAACGCCAGTGTCACCACGGCCATCGAGGCGTACTCGATCCGGGCCAGCTCCAGCGCCGCGTCCGGCACGACGTCGGCGAGCAGTCGCCCGGTCGCGGCCGCCGGCGTCGCGAGGACGACCGCGTCGGCGGGCAGCACCTCGGGGTCCCGCGTGGAGCCGACGACCAGGTTCCAGCCGCCGTCCGCGGCGCGCGCGAGGTCGCGCACGGTGGACCCGGTCCGCACGTCCAGCGCGGCTGCATCGACAACCGCCTGCGGCAGCTGGCCGATCCCGCCGACGAGGCCGGCGAAGACGGGCACGTCGGAGGTGGCCTGCAGGGCCTGGGCCGCCGCGCGCATCATCGACCGGTCGCGCTCCAGGAGCGCCACCACCTGCGGCACGGCGGCCCGGGCCGAGATCTCCCGGGCGTGACCGGCGTAGACGCCGCCGAGCAGCGGCTCGACCAGCCGGTCGACGACCTCCTTGCCGAACCGCTCCTCGACCAGCCAGCCGACACTGACGTCCTGGCCGTCGAGGTGGGTGGCGGGCAGGCCGCGCTCGAGGGCGACTCGGGCCAGGCCAGACGCGGAGATGACGCCACTCTCGGTCAGCGCGCGTGCGTCCGCCGGGACCCCCATCAACGTGCGGGGCATGGGCCGGAGCCTGCCTCGCGACCACAGGTTGGCCCTGGTGGTGGCCGGGTGCACGACCCGGTCGGAGAGTCCGGACGCCCGGGCCAGGGCGACCGCCTCGGGCCGGCGGTTGAGCATCGCCTCGGCCCCGACGTCGACGGTCACTCCCCCGACCTCGGCACGGGCCAGCTTGCCGCCGATGGCTGGAGCGGCCTCCAGGACCACGACCTCCACCCCCGGCGCCGTACGACGGATCGCCGCCGCCGCGGCCAGCCCGGCGATCCCCGCGCCGACCACGACGACCCGCGGCGGCGCGGCCACGGCACGGGAACGAGAAGAGGTCACAGGTCACAGGTTGGCAAAGACCTGGTCACGGCCGCCACCGGGGTGGAACCAGGGCTGTGCCGGCTGCGTCACAGTGACACTCGAGCGACGTGCTTCGTCGCCAGCCACGAACGGGGTTCGTCATGGGCAGGACGTCGGTCAGGCACCTGGTTGCGTCAGGCGTGCTGGTGATGCTGGGGTCGCTGGCGGCGTGCAGCGGCGGCAGCAACAACGACTCGGCCAGCAGCGCCGGCAGCGCAGACCTGGCGGCACCAGCGCCGGCCGCCGGTGACGTGGGCAGCGTGCCGTCGGAGAACGGTCTCGACAGCGTCGACAAGACGGCTCCGGGCGCCGCACGAACGGTCGTCAAGGCGAAGTCGGTGATCATGACCGGCGAGGTCACCCTCACGTCGAAGGACCTTGAGAAGGTCCGCGGCGAGGTCGACGACCTGATGAAGGCGCTGGGCGGCAGCGTCGACAACGAGCAGACGTCGAACGACCGGAAGGGCCGCGTCGAGCAGTCCACGCTGGTGCTGCGGGTGCCGGTCGACAAGTTCGACGTGGCCAAGAAGGCCCTGATGGCGATGGGCACGCTGAAGACCTCCGACGCCCGGTCCAAGGACGTGACGACGCAGGTCATCGACATCGACGAGCGGGTGCAGACCCTCCAGGCCAGCCTGGACAACCTGCAGCGCTACCAGCGCAGCGCCAAGGACGTGAAGGACCTGCTCGACTTCGAGGAGAAGATCACCGCCCGGCAGTCGGAGCTGCAGTCCCTCAAGGCGCAGCAGTCCTACCTCTCCGACCAGACGTCGATGTCCACCCTCACGCTGAACCTGTCGCTGCCCGACAAGTACGTCCCGCCGCCGGACGCCCTCGAGGACGCGGGCTTCCTCTCCGGGCTCGAGGCCGGCTGGAACGCGCTGGGCGACTTCGTCGTGGTCGGGCTGACCGTGCTCGGTGCACTGCTGCCCTTCCTGGTCGCGGGACTGGTGATCGGGATGCCGGCGTGGATCGGGCTGCGCGGGCTGCTCCGTCGCCGCCGGTCTGCCGGACCGGTTGTCCCCGCCAAGAACTAGAGGGCTTGAGGTCTCCTGGGTCGCGGCGCTCGCGGCGTTCGGTCTCCGGCCGGACGAGTGCTGGGCCACCCCGTCCGGCGTCGCATCCTCGAGCTGTTCGTGGCCGGCGGCGCTGAGCCTTCGTCAGAGGGAGTGCACGTGGTCGGTCAGGCGCGCGAGCTGGTCGGGGTCGGTCGACGGCAGCACGCCGTGGCCCAGGTTGAAGACGTGCCCCGGTGCCTCGCGTCCGGCCTCGACGATCTCGGTGGCCCGCGCGAGCATCAGCTCGGTCGGCGCGAACACCAGGGACGGGTCGAGGTTGCCCTGCACCGCGCGGCCGCCCGCCCGTCGTACTCCGTCGGACAGCGGGACGCGCCAGTCGACGCCCACCACGTCGGCGCCGGCCTCACCCATGAGGCCGAGCAGCTCGCCGGTGCCCACGCCGAAGTGGATGCGCGGCACGCCGAGCTCGCCGGCGGACGCCAGCACCTGCGCCGAGTAGGGCATCACCAGGCGGGTGTAGTCGCCCGGCGAGAGCGCACCCGCCCAGGAGTCGAAGAGCTGCACCGCCGAGGCGCCCGCATCGACCTGCACCGCGAGGTAGGCCGCCGAGATGCCCGCGATCTTGCGCATCAGCGCGTCCCACACGTCGGGAGCGCCGAACATCATCGCCTTGGTCTTCGCGTGCTCCTTGGACGGACCACCCTCGACGAGGTACGACGCGACGGTGAACGGCGCACCGGCGAAGCCGATCAGCGGCGTCGCTCCGAGCTCGCGGACCAGGGTCTGCACCGACTCGGTGATGAACGAGACGTGCTCAGGCGTGAGGTCCGGGATCGCGGCCACGTCGGCGAGCGTCTCCACCGGCCGGGCGATCACCGGTCCCACGCCCGGCTTGATGTCCAGGTCGACGCCGACCGCCTTGAGGGGCAGCACGATGTCGGAGAAGAAGATCGCGGCGTCGACGCCGTACCTGCGGACCGGCTGGAGGGTGATCTCCACGACCAGCTCGGGACGCATGCACGACTCCAGCATCGCGACGCCCTCGCGGAGCTTGCGGTACTCCGGCAGCGACCGGCCGGCCTGCCGCATGAACCACACCGGGGTGTGCGGGACCGGCTCGGACCTCGCCGCCCGAAGGAACGCGGAGTCGCGGACGGCAGCGTCGATGGCAGAGGCAGCAGGCACGGACGACATCCTCTCAGCCCGCGCCGAACGGACCGACAGTGCGTGTCGGGACTCGGCACGCCGGTTCCAGGCCTAGTCTGGACCCATGGCCGCACGTCAAGAGCCTCGCGTGGACCCCTCTGCGTTCCCGGAGGAGTTCCGGCTGGCAGTAGCGCAGCTCCGAGCCGCTCGGCTGCGCCCGGAAGTCTTCTGCGAGGAGATGCCCGCCCCGCAACGCATCGCCCCCTTCGCCTCCGCCCTGTCGGCCGACGTCACGGTCGACGGCGACGACGTCGGCACCGGCCGGCTCGTGCTGCTGCACGACCCGGCGGGCAACGACGCCTGGGAGGGCACCTTCCGGTGCGTGGCCTACGCCCGCGCCGACATCGACCCCGAGATGGCCAACGACCCGTTGCTGGCCGAGGTCGGCTGGTCCTGGCTGAGCGAGGCGCTCGCCGCTCACGGTGCGACGTACCTCGCGCCGTCGGGCACCGTCACCAAGGTCTCTTCAGAGAGCTTCGGCAGCATGGACGGCGAGGAGCCCAGCGCCCAGCTGGAGATCCGCGCGTCCTGGACCCCGGTCGTGGACCCCGACGGCGACGGCCTGCTCGACCTGGAGCCGCACGTCGAGGCCTGGGGAGAGCTGCTCTGCACCGCCTCCGGGCTGCCCCCGGTGCCCGAGGGAGTCGCGCCGCTGCCCAGCCGCCGCGGACAGCGCGGCCGAGGCTGATGGCGGAGCTGGACACCGAGTCGCCCGACGAGGCGGAGGTCGAGGCGGAGGTCGAGGCGGAGGTCGAGGAGCAGGCGCCCGAACCCGTTCCCCTGCTGGAGCTGCGGGACGGCCTGCCCCCGGTGGTCGACACCGACGCAGCGTTCGCCGAAGTCGTGCAGTTGTTCGGCGCCGGCACGGGCCCGGTCGCGATCGACGCCGAGCGCGCCTCGGGCTACCGCTACTCCGCGCGGGCCTACCTCGTGCAGCTGCGCCGCGTGGGCTCCGGCACCGCGCTGGTCGACCCGATCGCGTTCGACGACCTGGTCGCGCTCGACGAGGCGCTCGGCGACACCGAGTGGATCCTGCACGCCGCGACCCAGGACCTGTCCTGCCTGGCCGAGGTGGGGCTGCGGCCGACCACCCTGTTCGACACCGAGCTGGCCGGCCGGCTGCTGGGCTACCCCCGGGTCGGCCTGGCCACGCTGGTCGAGACCGTCGTGGGACGCAGCCTCCGCAAGGAGCACTCGGCCGTCGACTGGTCGACGCGCCCGCTGCCGGAACCGTGGCTGGAGTACGCCGCCCTCGACGTGGAAGCGCTCGTCGAGCTGCGCGAGGCGCTCGGCCTCGAGCTCGAGGAGTCCGGCAAGGCCGACTGGGCCCGCCAGGAGTTCGAGCACCTGGTGAGCGCCGCACCGCCCGGCCCCCGCGTGGACCCGTGGCGCCGGACCTCCGGCATGCACCGTGCCCGAGGTCGGCGGGCCCTGGCCGCCGTACGCGAGCTGTGGGAGGCCCGCGACGAGATCGCGGCCCGCCGCGACGTCACCCCGGGCCGGATCATCCCCGACTCCGCCATCGTCGAGGCCGCCAACGCGATGCCCCGCGACAAGCCCGCCCTGCTCGCGGTGCGGGGCTTCCGGGGCCGTGGCGCCGAGCGCTACGCCGCCCACTGGGTCGAGGCCCTGCGGGTGGCCCGCACGCTGCCCGACGACGAGCTGCCTCCCGTCGCCGCACGCTACGACGGACCTCCGCCGCCTCGGGCCTGGGCCGACCGTGACCCGGTCGCGGCGGCGCGACTGACCCGCGCGCGGGAGTCCCTCAGGGAGCTCTCCGAGAAGCACCGCGTGCCGTTGGAGAACCTGCTGACCCCCGACTTCGTGCGTCGCGTGATGTGGGAGCCGCCGGCCGCCGAGGAGGCCGACCTGCGCGACGCGGTCGCCGCCCGGCTGACCGAGCTCGGGGCCCGTCCGTGGCAGGTGGAGCTGACCGCCGACCCGTTGACCGACGCGATCCTCAAGGCTCAGGAAGAGGGCGAAGCTGACGCGGACGGCGTCGGCGGCACCAGCAACCCGGCGGAGACCTCGTCGACGCGGGGCAGCAACGAGTCCAGGTCGATCACCGGCGAGTAGAACATGAGGTCGACCAGCGGCTGGGTCTGGCTCACCACGTCGGGCCAGCCCTGCGCCGAGGGCATCGGGTCCGCGCGGCGGATGACGCTGTCGAACACCGCGCTGTTGCGCGGGAAGCGGCTGGGGTCCAGGAACTCCGAGGAGTGCAGCGCGGCCAGGTTGGCCGGCACCACCGAGCCGGAGGACGCCAGCACCTTGGCGGCGGCGTCGCCGCTGGCGTAGGCCAGGAAGTCGATGGCCTGCGGCAGGTGCTCGGTGCCCTTGGCCACGCAGTAGCCGGTCATGTCCGCGACCGTCCGGGCCCGGCCCAGGCTGGGCAGCGGGAAGACGTCGAAGTGCAGGTCGACGTTCTCGCGCAGCCGCGGCACCAGCGACCGGGTGTCGACCATCATCGCGATCCGGCCGTTCTCGAACCGGGTGACCGCGTCCTGCCGGGTGAGCTGGCGCGCGGTGGGGGTGATCACCGGGTCGCGAGCGATCGACAGGATCTCCTCCAGCACCGGCCGGGTCGCGTCGTCGGCGAACTTCAGCGTCGTGGGCAGCCGGTCGTCGTCCATGAGGTCCTGGCCGGCCGAACGGACGAGCGGGATGAGCGTGCTCAGGCGCGGCGGGAGGTAGAGCCCCTTCACCCCGCCCGTGGAGGCGCTCTTCGCGGCGGCCACGAACTGGTCCCACCGCCAGCCGCGCTCGGGGCTCGGGGGCGTCTGCCCCGGCTGCCCGAACGTCCGCGGCACGACCAGCCGCTTGTTGTAGTAGACGACGTAGGGCGACACCTCGTTGGGCATGCACTGCAGGGCGGAGTCCCCGGCGAACGCCTCGAGACCGATGCGCTGGAAGTTGTCGCCGAACTGCACGCCGAGCTTCTCGAGCAGCACGTCGACGGGCTGCACCCGGTCCTGGGCCATCAGGGAGGCCAGGTCGGTCTGGCGGGTGAGGAACAGGTCGGGCGGCGTGCCGGCGTCGAAGCCCCGGTCCACGTCGTCCGCGGAGCTCACGCCGTCCGCCGCGGCCTCCACCTTGACGATCACGTCGGGGTGCTCGGTGGTGTAGGTCTTCGCGATCTCGCGGTAGGCCGCGAGGACAGCCGGTTCGCCGTACGTCGCGAAGCGGAGCGTGACGGGTCCGGCCGTGGTGGACGCCGACGTCGGGGCAGACGTCGGGTTCGCGCTCGGCGAGGGCTCGGGGTCCGACGAGGACGTGCACGCCCCGGTGACGACGCCGACGAGGAGGACTGCGGCGAGCGGGCCGGTGAGGTGGGTGCGACGGTCGCGTCGGGGCCGTGCGGACACCGCTTCGCCCTCCTGGGTCGTCGGGGATCGAGTCATCGTCGGGAAAAGGGGACACAGAGCGACCCCGGACACCGTATCGGGACACGCCACCGCAGGTGTCGGCGAGTCGGAGTCGCCAACCCTACGCTGGACCGGCCACCCCGTGACAGTGAGGAAACCCGTGATCTCCACCCGTTCCCTGGCACGTCCGACCGTGGCCGCCGCGACTCTGGCGACCCTGGCCACGTTCGCCCTGGCCGGCTGCAGCGAGCCGACGACCGACACGAACGAGCGGCCCGCCTCGTCCACGACGACGGCTTCCTCGCCGGCCTCCGAGCCGGCCACCGAGCCGGGGTCGACCGAGACCACGACGAGCGCCGCACCCGAGCCGAGCGAGGCCACGACGAGCGCGGCACCCGAGCCGACGGAGACCACCCCGGCGGAGCCTGCCGGAGCCGGCCGTCCGAGCGGCCGCCTGCTGTCCGCGGCCGAGGTGCCAGGCTTCAACGAGGACTTCACCTGGAAGCAGGGCGCGACCAGGACCAGCGAGCCGCGGGCGCTCTTCGGCACCTGCCAGCGCTTCGCGATCTCCTCGATCGGGGCGACGTCCGTCGCCGTCCGGCACTTCTCGCCGACCCGTCCCGGGCAGCCGAACCCGCCGGACCTCGCCGGCGAGCTCGTCGCGGAGTTCCCCGACACCGCCACCGCCCAGCGCGCGTTCGCGGTGCTGAAGTCCTGGCGCAAGCAGTGCGGCGACCGGGTGCCCCCACGGGGCAAGGTCGGCGCCCTGCAGGACGTGCCGGTCGACGGAGGCACGGGCGGGTGGTACCTCCTCACCTACCCGTCCAGGACCAGCCGGGACGACGCCTTCTTCGACGCCCAGGGGATGACCGTGGTCGGCACCCGCATCGCGATGGTGAAGCTGCGGCTGCTCGGCCAGGACTACAACTACGAGCCGGGCCAGGAGCCGATGGTCGCGGCTCTGCAGCACGCCGCCGCCAAGCTGACGTAGCGTTCGGGCCGTGAGCGACGCCAGCCCGCTGGACCGGATGTGGGACCGGGGGCGCGTCTCGTTCCGGGCGCGTCGGGCCCGGTTGCGCAGCAAGGCCTGGCACATCGGTCAGTGCGCCGTGGCCGCCGGCCTCGCGTGGTACCTCGCCCACGACGTCATCGGCCACCCCAAGCCGTTCTTCGCGCCGATCGTCGCGGTGGTCTGCCTCGGCACCTCGTACGGGCAGCGGCTCCGGCGCGTCGCGGAGGTCACCGTCGGTGTCGCGATCGGGGTGTTCCTCGCCGACCTCCTGCTGCTGCTGATCGGCACCGGCGCCTGGCAGGTCAGCGTGCTGGTCGCGCTGGCGATGACGGTCACGCTGCTGCTCAACGCCGGCACCCTGTTCGTCACCCAGGCCGCCGTGCAGGGCATCGTCGTGGTGACGTTCGCCGCAACGCCCGGCTACGCCCTGACCCGCTGGCTCGACGCGCTGATCGGTGGTGCCGTCGCGCTGGTGGCCGCGGCCGTCGTGCCGCGGGCACCCCTGCGGCGTCCGCGCGAGCAGGCCTCCCTCGTCGTACGCCGGATCGGGGAGCTGCTGCGGGCCGGGGCGCGGAGCGCCGAGGACGGCGACGTGGAGCGCGGCCTCCAGGTCCTCGCGGACGCGCGGAACACCGACCGGTTGATCCGCGAGCTGCAGGACGCGGCGGACGAGGGCCTGTCGGTGCTGGCGTCCTCACCGTTCCGGCGCCGGCACGTGGGCCACGTGCGCCGGATGGTCGAGCTGGTCGAGCCGTTGGACCGCGCGCTGCGCAACACGCGGGTGCTGGTGCGTCGGGTCGCGCTGACCAGCTACCACCACCACCCGCTCCCCCGGCCCTACCTGCTGCTCTGCGTGGACCTGGCCGACGCCGTCGACGAGATGGCCGACGAGCTCGCCGCGGGCGAGATGGCCGGTTCGACCGGCGACGTGCAGCGGTCGCTGCTGCGGGTCGGGGAGGGCACGTCCGAGGTCGAGCGGGTCGCAGACCTGTCGGCCGACGTCGTGCTCGGGCAGATCCGGTCGATCGTCGTGGACCTGCTGCAGATCACCGGCATGGACGTGCTCGAGGCCACCGACGCCCTGCCTCCGCCACGACTGTGAGGCCGCGGACGTAGCCTGGACGACGATGTCCGAGCCGTCCCGCCCCCGCCACCACCGGCCCATGCTGCCCGGAGCCAAGCGCTTCGAGGCGATCACCGACGACGTGGACCCTGCCCTGCGCACCGAGGCGGCCGACCGCTGCGCGACTCTCCTGGTCCGCGGTGCCCACGACACCGCCGACGAGCAGGTGGTCGCCCGCGTCGTGCACCTCGCCGACACCGAGGGCCTCGACACACTGGCCGACCTCTGGTCCGGCTCCCCCGCCGACTCACTGGCCGGCTGTCTGTGGCGGCTCTACCTGCTCCGCGCCTGGGTGTACGCCGACCCGGCCGCCGCCGCGCGCGAGTTCGACGCCGGCCGTCGGCACACCCCCGTGCACGAGGCCGTCGCGGGAGTCGTCGACCCGCCGGGACCCGACGAGGTGCGCCGGCTGACCGACGACGTGCTGCGGGGCGTGGTCCAGGGCGACTTCGCCGACACGCTCTACCGGGCTGCGGCGTTCGCCCGCGTCGTGACCGCCGGCCGGGCTCACGCGGGGGCGAGCCACGCCCTCTCGGCCTACGACTCCGACCTGTCGGCGGCGCGCCTTCTCACGCTCGCCGAGCAGCTCGAGCACGCCGCGCGGCTGGAGTCCGACGGCGCGCTGGCCTGATCCATCACGCCGAACCCTTGCGCGGTTTGTACAATGGGGAGTGCGCCGGGCCGTGGCAGCCCCGGGTCCCGAAATAAGCCGCTACGAGCGGCCACGCGCCGTGAGGTGCTCCCGGTCCGGCGCACTACTTCTCGCTGAAGGACGCCGCCACCTCGGCGGCCAGCCCGGCGTTCGCGAGCGCCAGCGAGACGTTCGCGGTCAGGCTCGCCCCGCCGGTCCGCTCGTGGAACCAGCCGAGCAGGAACGGCGTCAGGTCCTTGCCGACGATGCCGCGACGCGCCACCTCGGCGAGACCCTCGTCCAACGTCCGGTCGTGCAGCCCTGCGTCCATCTCGTCCTCGACCCCGACCGGCTGCGCGAGCACCAGACCCTGCGGCAGCCCGAGGGCGTCCCGGGCGTGCATCACGACGGCGACCTCCTCGGCTCGGTCGACCCGCCACGGGACGGGCAGGCCGGCGTCGCGGACGTAGAACCCGGGCATCTGGTCGGTGCGGTACCCCAGCACCGGCACGGACAGCGTCTCGAGGCGCTCCATCGTCGCGGCGGTGTCCAGGATCGACTTCACCCCGGCGCACACGACGGTCACCGGCGCGGCGGCCAGCGCGAGCAGGTCGGCCGACTCGTCCCAGGAGTCGCGGGCGTCGCGGTGCACGCCGCCGAGCCCTCCGGTGGCGAAGACCCGCAGTCCGCACCGGTGGGCGACGTACGCCGTGGCGGCGACGGTGGTGGCACCGGTGAGTCCGCGGGCGAGCACCGGGCCGAGGTCGCGGATGCTCGTCTTCACCACGTCCCCGCCCTCGGCGACCTGGACGAGCTGGTCGTCGTCGAGCCCGACGCGGACCGTGCCGCCGACGACGGCGATCGTCGCGGGGACGGCTCCGCCCCGTCGTACGGCGTCCTCGATCTGCCGTGCGGTGGCGGCACTCGTCTCGGAGGGCAGCCCGTGGCTGATGATGGTGGACTCCAACGCGACGACACCTTGACCTGATGCAATAGCGTCGGACACCTCGGCCGCCACGGCGAGGGACATGGCGTGCGCCCGGGTCGTCATACGGGGATTCTGCCCGAACGACAGCGGACCGACGAGGGCGAGGGGTGGGAGCGTGCTGGTCGCGTGCCTGGGCGACGTGATGCTCGACGTCATCGTCGAGACGGCGGGGGCGCTGGTCCTCGACGACGACACGCCGGCCCGCATCACCTTCACCGCCGGCGGCCAGGCCGCCAACGTCGCCACCTGGGTGGTCGCCCTCGGCGGCGAGGCCCGGGTCTTCGGTCCGCGGGCCGACACGGGACCGGGACACCTGGTCGACAAGGCGCTCGCCGGCCACGGCGTGGAGATGTGGGGCACGGCGACCGGCCGCACCGGCTCCGTCGTCTCGCTGGTCAACCATGAGACCCGGTCGATGGCGTCCGACCCGGGCGACCTGAGCTGGCTCGACGAGGTCCGCTCGGGACCGTGGCTGGACGGCGCGGACTGGATGTTCGTGTCCGGCTACGCGCTGCTGCGCACCCCCGACCCGCAGCGGGTCGTGGAGACCGCGGCCGTGGCCCGGGCGCACGGCACCCGGATCGCCGTCGACCTGTCGTCGGCGGCGATGATCGCGGACTTCGGTCCCGACGCGTTCTCCGACCTCTGCCGGGCGCTCCGGCCCTCGGTGGTGTTCGCGACCGACGGCGAGTGGGCCAGCAGCCCCGGCGGCTTCGGGGCGGGCGACAACGCGGTGCTGGTGCTCAAGCACGGCGGCCGCGGGGCGACCTTCGTGTCCGGAGGCGAGCGCGAGGACCGCCCCGCCTCCCGCGGGGACGTCGTCGACGTGACGGGCGCGGGCGACGCGCTCGCGGCCGGCTACCTGGTCGGCGGCCCGGACCTGGCGATGGCCGCGGCGGCGCGGTGCGTGGCCCACCGCGGCGCGCAGCCGGTGGACGACGCGTGAACGGTCCGCTCGCCTTCCGGGGCGTGGAGATCCCTGCCGGCGAGCTCGAGTGGCGGTTCAGCCGGTCGAGCGGCCCGGGCGGCCAGTCGGTCAACACCGCGGACTCCCGGGTCGAGCTGAGCTTCGACATCGGCCGGTCCCCCTCGCTCCCCGACACCCTGCGCACCCGGCTGCTGGCCCGGCTGGCGCACCGGCTCGTCGACGGAGTGCTCACCATCGCGGCATCGGAGTACCGCTCCCAGCACCGAAACCGCGAGGCGGCCCGGGCCCGGCTGGCCGACCTGCTCAGCGACGCCAGCGCTCCCCCGGCCCCCAGGCGCCGGGCGACCCGGCCCACGCGCGGCTCGAAGGAACGACGGCTGGCCGGCAAGAAGCGGCGCAGCGAGACCAAGTCCTTGCGTCGGCGCCCCGTCGACTGAGCCCGCTCAGACCTCCAGGTCGGCCACGACGCCGGCGTGGTCCGAGGGCCACAGCCCGTGCGGCGTGGACCGGTCCTCCGGCCGGTCGCCCACGACCCGGGCCGCCAGGACCGTGGCTCCGCGCACCCACACGTAGTCGATCCGCTCCGCCAGCGTGCTGGTGGCGTTGGCCAAGTCGGCGGCCTGGCCACAGGTGAACCCGTCACCCACGCCCCGGGTCCAGGCGTCGGTCCAGCCCGACGGCATGCCCACGTCCCCGGGTCGCGCGTTGAGGTCACCGACCAGGACGACCGGTCCGACGACGTCGGCGTTGGCGGCGAGCAGCTCGTCGCGCTGCGCGTCGCGGACCGGTCCGTCGTACGCCTCGGTGTGGGTGGTGACGAACCGCAGCGGCCGGCCGGCCAGGAGCAGGTCGACGGCCGCCCAGCCGCGGACGACGGGGAAGGTAACGCCGTCGATGCCGGTCACCACGTCGAGGCGGCGGACGAACAGCGCGCTGGTCGCCCCGGTCACCGCGACAGGACCGCCCCGCCGCAGGAGCACGACGTCGGCACCTCGCAGTCCCATCCAGCCCTCGTCCAGCGGTAGGCCCCCGCCGAAGCTGGGGTGGTCCGCGGCCACGTCGTAGGCGCAGCCGGCCCGCTCGAGCTCCGCGACCAGGGCGGGCAGGAAGTCCACGACGACCTGCTCCTCCTCGGTGTCCGGCGTGAGGGTCCAGCGCGACACCTCCTGGAGGCCCACCAGGTCCGGCCGTTCACGCGCCAGGACCAGGGCGACCGCCCGGGCCCGCTCCTCGAACCGCGTAGCCGCGAGCTGGGCGCGGACGACCCGCGCCTGCGCCGCGAGCGCCTTCAGGTCGGTCACCTCGAAGAGCAGCGCCAGGTCCGCACCCAGGTAGAGGTTGTACGTCGCGACGCGCAGGCGGGTCATGGCGCAGAGCCTAGGGCCGACGACTCGTGCGCCTTTCTTGACTGATTCCAGAAAATGCAGCACACTCGGGACCGTGTTCACCGCCGCGCAGGACGAGCTCAACCTCCGCGGGGCCGGGCTGCGCGTGACGCGCCCGAGGCTCGCGGTCCTCGCCGCGGTGCACGCTCGTCCGCACGCGGAAACCGACTCGATCATCGGTGCCGTGCGCGCCGACCTCGGCGAGGTCTCCCACCAGGCGGTCTACGACGTCCTGCGTGTCCTGACGTCCGCCGGCCTGGTGCGACGCATCCAGCCCTCGGGCTCGGTCGCCCGCTACGAGTCGCGCCTCGCGGACAACCACCACCACCTCGTGTGCCGCGCCTGCGGCACCATCGTCGACGTCGAGTGCGCCGTCGGCGTGACCCCCTGCCTCACCGCGTCCGAGGACCACGGCTTCACGATCGACGAGGCCGAGGTCGTCTACTGGGGCCTCTGCCCCGACTGCTCCACCCCTGATCGCCCGAGCACCTGAACCACACCAGCCCCGGAGAGGAACAGCCATGTCTGAGCACCACGATGCGGTCGTCGGCGAGATGAACGAGGAGGCGGGCGAGCCCCGCGCGAGCCAGTGCCCCGTCGCCCACGAGCGCGCGCCGCACCCGACCGAGGGCGGTAGCAACCGCGGCTGGTGGCCCAACCGGCTGAACCTCAAGATCCTGGCCAAGAACCCGGCCGTGGCCAGCCCCTTCGGCGACGGCTTCGACTACGCCGCGGCGTTCACCGCCCTCGACCTGGCCGCGGTGAAGCACGACATCGACGCGGTGCTGACCACGTCCCAGGACTGGTGGCCCGCCGACTTCGGCCACTACGGCCCGTTCATGATCCGGATGGCCTGGCACAGCGCGGGCACCTACCGGATCAGCGACGGCCGCGGCGGCGCCGGGGCCGGCCAGCAGCGCTTCGCGCCGCTCAACAGCTGGCCGGACAACGGCAACCTGGACAAGGCCCGCCGGCTGCTGTGGCCGGTGAAGAAGAAGTACGGCCAGAGCCTCTCCTGGGCCGACCTGATGGTGCTCACCGGCAACGTGGCGCTCGAGTCGATGGGTTTTGACACCTTCGGCTTCGCCGGCGGCCGCGAGGACGTCTGGGAGCCCGACGAGGACGTCTACTGGGGCCCCGAGACCGAGTGGCTGGGCGACGAGCGCTACACCGGCGACCGCGACCTGGAGAACCCGTTGGCCGCGGTCCAGATGGGCCTGATCTACGTCAACCCCGAAGGGCCCAACGGCAACCCCGACCCGCTCGCCTCCGCCCGCGACATCCGCGAGACGTTCCGCCGGATGGCGATGAACGACGAGGAGACCGTGGCCCTGATCGCCGGCGGACACACGTTCGGCAAGACGCACGGTGCCGCCGACCCCGACGAGCACGTCGGCCCCGAGCCCGAGGGCGCCGCGCTGGAGGAGATGGGCCTGGGCTGGCGGAACTCCTACGGCACCGGCAAGGGCGCCGACGCGATCACCAGTGGTATCGAGGTCACCTGGACCGCGACGCCCACGCAGTGGAGCACCAGCTTCTTCGACAACCTCTTCGGCTTCGAGTGGGAGCTCACCGCGAGCCCCGCCGGGGCGCACCAGTGGCAGCCCAAGGACGGCGGCGGCGCCGGCACGGTCCCGGGTCCCGACGAGGGCTCGGACATGCGGGTCCCGACGATGCTGACCACCGACCTCGCGCTGCGGTTGGACCCGGTCTACGAGCCGATCTCCCGCCGGTTCCACGAGCACCCGGAGGAGTTCGCGGACGCCTTCGCGCGCGCCTGGTTCAAGCTGACGCACCGGGACATGGGTCCCATCGCCCGCTACCTCGGTCCGGAGGTGCCGCAGGAGACGCTGCTGTGGCAGGACCCGGTCCCGGCCGCTCCGCAGGACGTCATCGGCGCCGACGACGTCGCCGCCCTCAAGCAGGCCGTGCTGGACTCCGGGCTCTCGGTATCCCAGCTGGTGTCGACGGCGTGGGCGTCCGCCTCGACGTTCCGCGGCAGCGACAAGCGCGGCGGCGCCAACGGCGCCCGCATCCGCCTGGAGCCGCAGAACGGCTGGGAGGTCAACGACCCGGACGGCCTGGCCACGGTGCTGCGCACGCTCGAGGGCGTGCAGCAGGCCTTCAACGCCGAGGGCAGCCAGGTCTCCCTGGCCGACCTCGTCGTGCTGGCCGGAGCCGCCGGTGTCGAGCAGGCCGCTCGCGCCGCGGGTCACACCGTGGAGGTCCCGTTCACGCCGGGTCGCACCGACGCGTCCCAGGAGGAGACCGACGTGGAGTCCTTCTCGGCCCTCGAGCCGACGGTGGACGGATTCCGCAACTACCTCGGCAAGGGACACCGGCTGCCCGCGGAGTACCTCCTGCTCGACCGCGCGAACCTGCTGACGCTCAGCGCTCCTGAGATGACCGTGCTGGTGGGCGGTCTCCGGGTCCTCGGCGCGACGGTCGGTCAGTCCTCGCTCGGTGTCCTGACCGGCACGCCGGGCTCGCTGACCAACGACTTCTTCGTCAACCTGCTCGACCTGGGCACGACGTGGAAGGCGACCGACGACTCGCAGGAGACCTTCGAGGGCCGCGACGTCGCCACCGGCGAGGTCAGCTGGACCGGCAGTCGGGTCGACCTGGTCTTCGGGTCGAACTCCGAGCTGCGCGCGGTCGCGGAGGTCTACGCCGGCGACGACGCCCAGGAGAAGTTCGTCCGCGACTTCGTGGGCGCCTGGGCCAAGGTCATGGACCTCGACCGGTTCGACCTGGCCTGAGCGCCCGACTGGCCCGACGCACGTGACCGTCCTCGGTCAGGTGCGTCGGGTCACCGCCGCCACTCGTACGGCGTCGTGGTCGACACCTTGACCAGGCCGGAGCGCTCGAGGATCGGGCGGGAGAACTCCGTCGAGTCGCTGTGGATCAGCGTCTTGCCCAGGCGCAGGGCCGACCGGGCGCGCTCGGCGGTGAGTGCGCGGTAGATCCCCCGGCCCCGCCACTCCTCCCGGGTCGAGCCACCCCAGATGCCCGCGAAGTCGGTGTCGGCCACCGGCTCGAGCCGGCCCGCGCTGACGATCTCGCCGTCGGCCTCGGCCACCCACAGCTCCATCCCGTCGCCGGTGGCGAGCCGCCGCACGATCGAGTCCGCCCGCTCGACGGAGACGGGGTCGCCGAACACCTCGTCGGCCATCGCGCTCATCGCGCGGACGTCCGCCTCCTCGGTGACCCGACGCAGCGTCACCCCGTCCGGCAGGGGCACGTCGACCGCGAGCCCGCTGGCCTCGCCGAGCATGATCGACTCCGGCTCCTCGGCGACGAACCCGGCCGCCTCCAGAGCCTCGGACAGACCGGGAGCACGATCGTGCCCACGGGTCTTCCACTCGACCCGCGTGATCGACGAGTCCCCCTCGAAGTGCGCGAGCGCCTTGCGGACCAGACCCGGCATCGCCTCCTCGCCCACGCCGTCGAGGTCCTGGTAGGTGATGAAGCCGCGTCCGCCGCGGAAGGTCACCAGCCGCAAGGGGCCTTGCCGGGTGACGGAGACGGCGCTCGGCGTCTCCGCGTCGGTGCGCAGCTGGGCGTCGTAGGCAGCGAGGAGCTCGGGTGCGTTCATGCCGGTCAGGCTGCTGGGTCCGACGAGAGAGCGCAAACGGATATCCCCTCGCGCAGCGGTGGCCGCCTAAGGTGAGTCGCATGACGACGTCGTACGAGCCCAAGCCGGACGGACAGCCCGATCCCGGAGAGGTGGTGTGGGCGTGGGTCGCCTACGAGGACGACCCCAGCCAGGGCAAGGACCGGCCGGTGCTGCTGGTCGGCCGCGACGGCGACGAGCTCCTCGGCCTCCAGCTGACCAGCAAGGACCACGACCGGGACGCCGAGGACGAGGCGAGGTACGGCCGCTACTGGCGCGACGTCGGCAGCGGTGACTGGGACCGTGAGGGCCGCGACAGCGAGGTGCGCCTGGACCGCTTGCTCCGGCTGCCCGTGGACGGGGTGCGTCGCGAGGGGGCCGCGATGGACCGCGCCACGTTCGACGCGGTCGTCGAGGACGCCAAGCGGCACCACGCTCTGTGAGGCGTCGCCCTAGAGCGCGTCGAGGGCCTTGCGGACGCGGGTGTCCGAGACGGGCTGCGCCGTGCCGCGGGACTGGTCCCAGAGACTGACGCGCAGCTCTTCCAGCATCCAGCGCACCCTCACGAGGCCGGCGCCCGGCAGACGGCCTTCGGGCAAGGCGTCGACACGGTGCAGGTAGGACTCCTGCAGGTGCGCGACCCTGTCCATCAGCAGCCGGTCCTTGCCCAGGCCGGCGGACAGCCGGTCGCGCCGCGTGCGGACGGCGGCCAGGTAGCGCGGCAGGTGCCGCAGCTGCTCGGCGCCGACGTCGGAGACGAACCCGCGGAACACCAGCCGCCCGACCTGCGCCTTCA
>JBDSMW010000007.1:0-27117 GCA_039915665.1 Nocardioidaceae bacterium | reverse complement strand
CGCAAGCTGCGGATCCCGATCATCGGCATCCTGGACTCCAACTGCGACCCCGACCTCGTCGACTTCCCGATCCCGGGCAACGACGACGCCATCCGCGCGGTCGGCCTGCTGACCCGCGTGGTCGCCGACGCCGTCGCCGACGGGCTCATCGCCCGCTCGGGCGCCAAGACCGAGAGCGCCGAGATCGGTGGCGGCGAGCCGCTGGCCGACTGGGAGCGCGAGCTCCTCCAGGGCGACGCGGACGCGGCCGCCGTGCGGGCGACCGGTGGCACGGCCGAGGGTGCGGCCGCGACCGAGACCCCCGCCGCCGAGGCGACCGGTGCGTCGTCCGAGGCCACCGCGGCCCCGGCCGAGGCGAAGGCCCCCGAGGCTGCCGCCGAGGAGAAGACCGAGGCTCCGGCCGAGGCTGCCGCCGAGGAGAAGACCGAGGCTCCCGCGGCCGAGGCCGCCCCCGAGGACGAGGCCAAGGCCTGACCGACCGACGTGGGTGCGGGCGCCGCCGGGAGACCGCGGCGCCCGCACCACCGGTCCGTTCCACCAGCTAGCCACCGCCAGCCACGGCTGGCCCCATCACGAGCACGAGGGAGTGCACACAGACATGGCGAACTTCTCCGCCTCTGACGTCAAGAAGCTCCGGGACACCACCGGCGCAGGCATGATGGACTGCAAGAAGGCGCTCGACGAGTCCGACGGCGACCTCGACGCTGCCGTCGACATCCTGCGCACCAAGGGTGCCGCCAAGGCCGCCAAGCGCGGCGCCGAGCGTGAGGCCACCGCCGGCCTCGTTGCGACCTCGGGCGGTGCGCTCGTCGAGCTCAACTCCGAGACCGACTTCGTGGCCAAGAACGACGAGTTCATCGCGGTCGCGCAGCAGATCGCCGACGCCGCCGACGGCGCCAGGGCCGCCGACGCGGAGGCCCTCAAGGCCGTCCAGCTCGGCGACAAGACGGTGGGCGAGACGGTCGAGCAGCTCGCGATCCACATCGGCGAGAAGATCGAGCTGGGCCGGGTGGCCTACTTCGGCGGCTCGGTCGTCACCTACATGCATCGCCGCGCCGCGGACCTTCCGCCGGCCGTCGGCGTGCTCGTGGAGTACGACGGCGCGTCCGAGGACGCGGCCCGGGGCGCCGCGATGCAGATCGCCGCGATGAAGCCGCAGTACCTCTCCCGTGACGACGTCCCCGCGGACGTCGTCGCCAAGGAGCGCGAGATCGCCGAGGAGACCTCCCGCCAGGAGGGCAAGCCGGAGCAGGCCATCGCGAAGATCACCGAGGGTCGTCTCAACGGCTTCTTCAAGGACGTCGCGCTGCTCGACCAGCCGTCGGTCACGGACTCGAAGAAGTCCGTCAAGGCCGTCCTGGACGAGTCCGGCGTGAGCATCAAGCGCTTCGCCCGCTTCGAGATCGGTCAGTGACGATCAACTAGGGTGACCCGAACGACGTAGCTCCGAGGAGGCCGGTCCATGCGCACACACCACTGCCAGGGACCGGCCTTCTCGCCTGTCCGGCCGCACCCCGGCGCCGGAGAAGCATCTGGAAAGGACCGTCCGTGACGTACAAGCGCGTTTTGCTCAAGCTCTCCGGCGAGGTGTTCGGCGGCGGTCACGTCGGCGTCGACCCCGTCGTCGTCAAGGGCATCGCCGCCGAGATCGCGAGCGTGGTCCGGGGCGGTGTGCAGGTGGCGATCGTCGTCGGCGGCGGCAACTTCTTCCGCGGCGCCGAGCTGCAGCGGGGTGGCATGGACCGCGCCCGCGCCGACTACATGGGCATGCTGGGCACGGTCATGAACTGTCTCGCCCTGCAGGACTTCCTGGAGAAGGAGGGCCTCGAGACCCGCGTGCAGACCGCGATCGCTATGGGCCAGGTCGCCGAGCCCTACATCCCGCGGCGCGCGATGCGGCACCTCGACAAGGGTCGCGCGGTCATCTTCGGCGCCGGCGCGGGCATGCCGTACTTCTCCACCGACACGGTCGCTGCGCAGCGGGCGCTCGAGATCGGCGCCGAGGTCATCCTGATGGGCAAGCAGGGCGTGGACGGCGTCTACGACTCCGACCCGCACCAGAACCCGGACGCGGTGAAGTTCGACCACCTGACCTACGACGAGTTCCTGCAGCGGGGGCTCAAGGTCGCCGACGCCACCTCGGTCAGCCTGTCGCGGGACAACAACATGGACATGATCGTCTTCAACCTCTCCGACGAGGGGAACATCGCCCGCGTCGTCGCAGGTGAGAAGATCGGCACGACGGTCTCGCGCGACGCCTGAGCCGATCGGCGCAGCTCCCCGTCCGACGTACGCCGTCCCGGCACGCCCGGGTCGGACACCAGCTACAGAACCAGGAGCAACCGTGATCAACCAGACCCTCAACGAGGCCGACAGCAAGATGAGCAAGGCCGTCGAGGTGACGCGGGAGGACTTCGCGGCGATCCGGACGGGCCGGGCCAACCCGTCCATGTTCCACAAGCTCACCGCCGACTACTACGGTGCGCCGACGCCGCTGCAGCAGCTCGCGTCGTTCTCGGCGCCCGAGCCCCGCGTCATCATCATCAGCCCCTACGACCAGAGCGCGATGTCCGCCATCGAGAAGGCGATCCGCGACTCCGACCTCGGGGTGAACCCCACCGACGACGGCAAGACCATCCGGGTGACCCTGCCGGAGCTCACCGAGGAGCGCCGCAAGGACTACATCAAGATGGCCAAGGGCAAGGCGGAGGACGGCCGCGTCTCCGTGCGCAACATCCGCCGCAACGCCAAGCAGTCCCTCGAGAAGCTCGAGAAGGACGGCCAGGTGGGCAAGGACGACGTCACCGGTGCCGAGAAGCGGCTCGACGGCGTCACCAAGAAGTACACCGACGAGATCGACGAGATGCTCAAGCACAAGGAAGCCGAGCTGCTCGAGGTCTGAGGACCTCCAGCCAGCCGTCTCCAGCGATGTCCTCGCCCCCGTCGCCGACCGGGTCACCCACCGGGTCATCCACCGGGTCATCCACCGGGTCACCCACCGGGCCACCCACCAAGCCGGTCGTCCCGTCGACCGCCACCCCCGCCACCGCGGTGCCGCCGCAGAAGAGCAGCCGAGCCGGCCGCAACCTGCCCGCCGCCATCGCCTCCGGCGTGGTGCTGGGGGTAGCGATCATCGGGTCGCTGGTGCTGTGGAAGACCGCGTTCATGGCGATCGTGGTCGCGGCGGTCGTCGTCGCCGTGTGGGAGCTCGGGCACGCGTTCGCGACCGGCGAGGTCCGGATCACCCGCGAGCCGGTGATGGCCGGTGGCATGGTGATGGTGCTCGCGGCGTACTTCTTCGGCGCCCCGGCCCTGGTCACCGCGACCGCGGTCACCGCGCTGGTCTGCATGCTCTGGCGGCTCCGAGGCGGCGTCGCGGGCTACGTCATGGACATGACGGCGAGCGTGTTCACGATCGTCTACGTGCCGTTCCTCGGCGGCTTCGTGGCGCTGCTGCTCCGTGAGGACGACGGCGTCCTGGCGATCGTCACGTTCATCCTGGTCACGATCGCCTCCGACATCGGCGGGTACGCCGTCGGGGTGGTGTTCGGCAAGCACCCGATGGCGCCTGTCATCTCGCCGAAGAAGTCCTGGGAGGGCTTCGCCGGCTCCGCGGTGTCCTGCGTCGTGGTGGGCTGGCTCACCGTGGACCTGCTGCTCGACGGTGACTGGTGGGTCGGTGTCCTGCTCGGCGTGATCGCCGTGGTGATGGCGACGTTGGGCGACCTGTGCGAGTCGGTGATCAAGCGCGACCTCGGCATCAAGGACATGTCCCAGATCATCCCGGGGCACGGCGGCCTGATGGACCGCCTCGACTCCCTGCTCGCCACCGCGGCGCCGACCTGGCTGCTGCTGCACTACCTCGTCCTGCGCTGACCCGGGATGCTCCACCTGGTGCGGCACGGGCGGCCCCTCCTCGACCCCGACGCCGCCGCCGACACGTGGCCGCTGGACCCGGCCGGCCTGGCCGACGTCGACGCGCTGCGCGCCTCAGGACGGCTGCCGGCCGACGCGGACTGGTTCAGCTCGCCGGAGCCCAAGGCTCGGGAGACCGCGGCGCGGCTGACCGACCGACCGGTGACGGTGGTCGACGACCTGGGCGAGCAGCGTCGTGGCGCGCACTGGTTCGACTCGGCGGAGTCGTTCGGGGCCGCCGTACGCACCGCCTTCGAACGACCCGACGACTCCGCGGCGCCCGGGTGGGAGCCGCTGACCCGAACCCGCGCGCGGGTGCTGGCCGCGGTGCGCTTACTGGTGTCTGAGCACCCCGGCGACCTGGTGCTCGTCGGGCACGGCACGGCCTGGACGGTGCTGGTGGCGGAGCTCACCGGGCGCCCGCCCGACCTGGCCTCCTGGGCGCGACTGGAGATGCCGGACGTCTGGACCGTCGGAGACTCGCCTGAGTAGCCCAACGGATTCCGGAGCGCCCCGACCGCCGGCATCCTTCTCGGCCTGGGTGCCCTGATCGGCGGCGCGGTGTTCATGTGCCTCGGCGCCTGGCGGCAGCACGTCGACCTGCGCGAGAACGCATCGCTCACCGAGCAGTGGCTCTACCGCAACCGCAGCATTCGCGGGACCGCAAGCTCGCGACCGTGACCGGTCGTCTCAACCTGCTGGAGGGCTCGTGAGCACCGGGCCGCAGGAGAAGGCAGCGCCGGACGACCCGCTCGACGTGCTTCCTGCGGGACACCCGGCTGGTGATCGCCTACCCCGCGCTGCCCACTCGTGCGGGTGCCGCGGGGGTCGTGCTCCTTGTGACCCGGCTCGCGCACTGAGGATTCGGTCGCGCGGACCCCGGGTGGGACACTGGGCGGATCATGTCCGAGCCGATCAAGACCCTCCCCCTCGTGTTCGACGAGCCCCGCGGGCGCAAGAAGCCCCCGCGACACCTCGCCGACCTCACCCCCGAGGAGCGCAAGGCGCTGCTGGTCGAGGCGGGCCTGCCGGGCTTCCGGGCCAAGCAGCTGTCCACGCACTACTTCTCGCGGCTCGTGGACGACCCCGAGCAGATGACCGACCTGCCGGCCACCGACCGCGTCCAGGTCGTCGAGGCCCTGCTGCCCACCCTGATGACGCCGCTGCGCACGTTGGAGGCCGACAAGGGCACCACGCGCAAGACGCTGTGGAAGCTGTTCGACGGCGCGCTGGTCGAGTCCGTGCTGATGCGCTACCCCGACCGGGTCACCGTGTGCGTGTCCTCGCAGGCCGGCTGCGGGATGGCCTGCCCGTTCTGTGCGACCGGCCAGGGCGGCCTGCAGCGCAACATGTCCGCCGCCGAGATCGTCGAGCAGGTCGTGGCCGGTGCGCGCTCGCTGGCCCGCGACGAGGTGCCCGGCGGCACCGGCCGCGTCAACAACGTGGTGTTCATGGGCATGGGCGAGCCGATGGCCAACTACAAGGCCGTGATCGGCGCGATCCGCCGGCTGACCGACAAGGCGCCCGACGGGCTGGGCATGTCCGCGCGAGGCATCACGCTGTCCACCGTCGGCCTGGTGCCGCGGATCAACCAGCTGGCCGACGAGGGCATCCCGGTCACCCTGGCCCTCTCGCTGCACGCGCCCGACGACGAGCTGCGCAACGAGCTGGTCCCGATCAACACCCGTTGGTCGGTGCACGAGGCCGTCGAGGCGGCCTGGAACTACGCCCGCCGCACCAAGCGCCGTGTCTCCATCGAGTACGCCATGATGCGCGACATCAACGACCAGGCCTGGCGCGCCGACCTGCTCGGTGACGTGCTCACGTCGTACGGCGACTGGGGCTGGGTGCACGTCAACCTGATCCCGCTGAACCCCACGCCCGGGTCGAAGTGGACCGCCTCGCGCCGCGAGGACGAGCGCGAGTTCGTCCGGCGGCTCGAGGCCAAGGGTGTGCCCACCACCGTCCGCGACACCCGCGGCAGCGAGATCGACGGCGCCTGCGGCCAGCTCGCGGCGCTGGACGGCTGAGGCTCGCGTGCGCGCGGGGCTGGTCCCGGCCGCGGTCGCCGGGGTCGTGCTGGCCGTCAGCCTGGTGCTGGGGTTCGCGGCGTGGACCCAGGGCGACGTGTTCATGGGCTTCGTCCTGACCGCCATCGCGCTGCTCAGCCTGGTCCAGGTCACCTACCACGTCCGGCGGTTCCTGAGAGGCTGACCGCGGACGTCGACGCCTAGGCCGGGACCGTGAGGTGCCGGAGCAGGTTGGTCGCGAACCGTTCGCCGGTGCGCTGCATCATCGAGCTCATCACCCGGGTGACCGCCGGTCGCGCCAGGCGGCTCAGCGGCAGGTCGACGTGCATGGTCAGGCTGATCTCGAGTCGGGTGCCGCCGTCGACCTCGGTCAGGAGGTACCACCCGTCCGCGCCGGCCGGCTCGTGCTTCCGGGCGAGCGGCTCGTGGGAGTAGGTGATGTTGCCGGGCGGGTCGAGGACCATGCGTTCGGTGAAGCATGGCGCGAGCCCGATCCCGAGAATCGTGAAGCGGGTGAGCTGCCAGCGCCACACGTCGCCGTCGGTCTCGATGCTGCGCAGCATCGGGGTGAGTCGCGGGAGCACCTCCGGGTCGGTCAGCGCCGCCCAGATCGCCTCGCGGTCCGCCGCCACAAGGGACTCGGAGTGGTTGGTGGCCTCGAAGCGGGTCATCCTCCGAGTTTGGCAGGCGCGTCCAACCGGTCGGCCACCTCGTCGAGGTCGTCCACCAGGTGCAGCACGTGCGCCATCTCGCGGCCCTCGGCGAGCCGCTGGAGCAGCGGCCACACCGGCAGCTCCTCGGTCCAGTAGTGCGTGCCGACCAGCACCATCGGCGCGACCCGCTCGCCGGTCGCGTAGTAGTTCTCGCACGCGTCCTGGAACACCTCCTGCACCGTGCCGCCCCGGCCGGGCAGGAACACGATCCCGGCGGTGCAGACGTGCAGCAGGACGTCCTCGCGGATCGCGTTCTTGAAGTACTTCGCGATGAGGTTGGCGAACGCGTTCGGCGGCTCGTGCCCGTAGAACCAGGTGGGCACGCCGAGCGAGTCCGTGCCCGACGGCCACCGCTCGCGTACGTCGAACGCGCGCTCGATCCAGTCGCCGATCGACGGCTCGTAGGACGGCACGGAGGCAAGCACGTCGAGCGCCTCGCCCAGGGCGTCGGCGTCGTGCGCGGCGAGGTAGGCGCCGAGGTTCGCGGCCTCCATCGCGCCCGGTCCGCCGCCCGTCGCCACCGTGAGCCCGGTCGACGCCAGCGACCGTCCCAGCCGGGCGGCGTCGGCGTAGCCGTTGCTGTCGCGCGGCTGCGCGTGACCGCCCATAACCCCGACCACGCGTCTGCCGGTCACCGCCTCGACGAGCGCGTCGTCCACCGCGAGGTCGTGCAGCGACTCCGCGAGCAGTGCGGACAGGTCGTGGGCGGTCCGCTGTGACCAGGCGTAGGCCCTCGCGTCGAGGGTGGCGTCGTAGCCGGCGGCCCGTCCGTCGTACAGCTCGTCGGGGGTGTAGAGCCCCGCCCGGTAGACGTCGACCGGCGCGTCGGGCAGCGCGGGGAACACCAGCGCGCCCCGGTTCCGGAGGTCGACCGCGGCGGCCGGGTCGAGGTGGCCGCCGAGCACCAGGGCACCACGCGGGTCGAGCCCACGCAGCACGTCCTCCCGGCCACGCAGGTCGAGGTCCTGAAGCTGCCAGCCCGACATCGATGTCGCCCCGGCCGCCACCAGCCGGTCCAGCTCCTCGAGCGTCTCGACCTCGACCGGGCGACGACGGCGGCTGCTGCGCGATGTGCTCACCGGGCCATCCTGCCCGCCGGTCCGCATCAGAGCGTGGAGGCGGCCAGCTCGGCGAACAGGTCGTGCTCGTCGACGTCGAGACCGCGTGCGACGAACCACCGGCAGACGTTGTGGCAGTCCCTCATCAAGAAGTCCATCCCGGCCGGGTTCGCCGCGATGTCCACGACCTGCGGCAGGTCGATCATCACCAGCCGGTCACCCACCGCGAGGACGTTGTAGGGCGACAGGTCGCCGTGCGCGACACCGTCCCGGGCCAGCGCCGTCATCGCGTCGCGGAGCTGGTCGAAGTACGACACCAGCAGGTCGCCGCGGGGCCGCGTCTGGGCCAGCCGGGGTGCGGCCTCCCCGTCGACGGACACGAACTCCATCAGGATCTCGGTGCCGTCGATCTGCACGGGGTAGGGGACCGGGACGCCGGCCAGCCAGAACCGGGTCAGCGCCTGCCACTCGGCCCAGGCCCACTGCCCGGCGGCGACCGACCGTCCGTGCGCGGACTTCTTGGCCATCGCGCGGGTGTCGCGGCTGTTGCGGGTCTTGCGACCCTCGGTGTAGGCGGTGCTGCGGTGGAAGGAACGGTGGTCCTCGCCGCGGTAGCGCTTCGCGGCCATCACCACCTGCTGCTCGGGATCGTCGGGGACGGCTCGCTCGAGGAGGAAGACGTCCGCCTCCTTGCCCGTCTTGAGGACGCCGAGCTCGGTGTCCACGGCGGCCTGGCTGGTCACCACCCAGTCCGGCCGCGGCTCGGGGCCGCGGCTGAGCGGCTCGACCCTCAGCCAGGTGGAGAAGCGCTGGCCGTCGCCGGGGTCCTCCGCGATGCGGAAGTCGAAGACGAAACGGGGATCGAGATCAGGGCTGGTGCTGCTGGGGTGCTCGGATGACATCGGTGTCGGTGCTCCAGAGGTGAGAGGAATTGCTGGCGCAGGACGCGCCAAGGACCGTGATGGACATGTCACGACTCCTCCCGGTTCGGGCACCGACAGCGTGGAACGCCGTCGTCTGCGGGCCAGGGTGGGGGACCGTGGGCCCGCACGCAACCGGTTATCGTGACGCCCGTGTTCACACCCCTGCGGCGCCTGTCCGCGTTCGCGTCCGTGCTGCTGGTCGTCGGCCTCGTCGCGCTCCCGTCGACGGAGGCCGCGGAGGCTCCGACCGCGGGCTCCCGGGGCATCGGCGACCGCTACTTCCCCCAGGACGGCAACGGTGGGTACGACGTCGGGCACTACGACGTGCACGACACCTACCGGCTGCGCACCGGCTACCTCAGCGGGCACACGGTCGTCGACGCGACCGCCACGCAGGACCTCTCGTCGTTCAGCCTCGACCTGGTGCTGACCCCCGACGCGGTGAGCATCGACGGGCATTCCGTGATCTTCGCCAAGGCGGGCCGGCACGAGCTGGTCGTCACGCCGTCGGCGCCGATCGCCACGGGGACCGCCTTCGCGGTCACCGTCCGCTATCACGGCACCCCGCGCAAGATCGGCTGGGGCGGCGAGAAGCCGTTCTTCGCGATGCCCGGTGAGGCGATGGCCACCAACCAGCCGCACATCGCGCCCTGGTGGTTCCCGGTCAACGACCACCCGCGCGACAAGGCGACCTACGACATCGTCGTCGCGGTGGCCCGCGGTTCCCAGGTCGTGAGCAACGGATCGCTGGTGGAGCGCCGTACCTCGGGCTCGTGGACGTCGTGGCACTGGCGGATGGACCGGCCGATGGCCAGCTATCTCGCGTACTTCGCGGCCGGCTTCTTCCGGATGGAGTCCGGCACCAGCTACGGGCTGCCCTGGACGGTGGCGGTGTCCCGGTTCTTCGACCGTCGTTCCCAGAACCGGCTGCTGCGGCTGATGAAGAAGTCGCCGGCGATCTCGCACTGGCTCTCGACCCAGTTCGGCCCCTACCCGTTTCAGGCGACCGGTGGCGTGGTCACCGCGATCGACACCGGCTTCGCGCTGGAGAACCAGTCGCGTCCGACGTACCCCTTCCTCGCGCCCGGCCACGACGCGCACTCGGTCGTCGTGCACGAGCTGGCGCACCAGTGGTTCGGCGACCAGGTGTCCGTGGATCGCTGGCGCGACATCTGGCTCAACGAGGGCTTCGCGAGCTGGGCCGAGTGGAGGTACGACGAGGCGCACGGCCGCCCGTCCGCGTGGCGCCGGCTCCTGCAGACCTACGCCGTCCACTCCGCTCGGGACTCGTTCTGGAAGCTGAAGATCGGCAGCCCGGGAGAGGGACGGCTCTTCGACGACCCGGTCTACGACCGCGGGGCGATGACGCTGCAGGCGCTGCGCCACCGGATGGGCACCGACGCGTTCCTGACCCTGCTCCGCACCTGGGTCGCCCAGCACTCCGACAGCACCGGCACCGTCGAGCAGTTCGAGGCCCTGGCCGAGCAGGTCAGCGGCCAGGACCTTGGCTCCTTCTTCGGCGCCTGGCTGCGCAGCGCGACCCGGCCGGCCCGCACGGTGGCCAACGGCCTGCGCTGACGCGCAAGATGGGGGCATGGCTGACTACCGCACCGAGCACACCAGGAGCATCGAGGACCCCGAGGGCTACTGGGGCGAGCAGGCCGCTCTCGTGGACTGGATCAAGAAGCCCCAGCGGATCCTCGACGACGACCACCCGCCGTTCTACCGCTGGTTCCCCGACGCCACGCTGAACACCTGCTACAACGCGCTCGACCGGCACGTCGTGCGCGGCCACGGGGACCGCACCGCGCTGATCTACGACAGCGCAGTCGCAGACACCAAGAAGACCTACACCTACGCGCAGCTGCTCGAGGAGGTCGCGGCGTTCGCCGGCGCGCTGCGCGGGTTCGGCGTGGTCGCGGGGGACCGGGTGGTGATCTACATGCCGATGATCCCGGAGGCCGTCGTCGCGATGCTCGCGTGCGCCCGGCTCGGCGCGGTGCACTCGGTGGTGTTCGGCGGCTTCGCCGCGCGCGAGCTGGCCGTCCGCATCGACGACGCCCGGCCCAAGGTCGTGCTCGCCGCGTCGTGCGGCATCGAGCCGAGCCGGGTCGTGGAGTACAAGCCCATCATCGACAAGGCCCTCGAGCTCGCCGAGCACCAGCCCGACGTGGTCATCGTCAAGCAGCGCCCGCAGGCCGAGGCCGAGCTGGTCGAGCCGCGCGACGTCGACTGGGACCGCGCGCTGAAGGCCGGCCGCACCGACCCCGCCGAGTGCGTCGAGGTCCGGGCCACGGACCCGCTCTACGTGCTCTACACCTCCGGCACGACCGGCAAGCCCAAGGGCATCGTCCGCGACAACGGTGGCCACGCAGTAGCGATGGCCTGGTCGCTGCCCAACATCTACGACGTGCACGAGGGCCAGGTCTGGTGGACCGCCTCCGACGTGGGCTGGGTGGTCGGCCACTCCTACATCGTCTACGCGCCGCTCATCAACGGCGCCACCACCGTGCTCTACGAGGGCAAGCCGGTGGGCACCCCCGACGCCGGTGCCTTCTGGCGGGTGATCGAGGAGCACGGCGTCGAGGCGCTGTTCACCGCACCCACGGCGATCCGGGCCGTGAAGAAGGAGGACCCGGACGGGAAGCTTCTCGACGGCCGCGACCTGAGCCGCTTCCGCACCCTGTTCCTGGCCGGCGAGCGGCTGGACCCCGAGACCTACCACTGGGCCTCCGAGCGGCTCGGTGTCCCGGTCGTCGACCACTGGTGGCAGACCGAGACCGGCTGGCCGATCGCGTCGAACCTCCGCGGCCTCGAGCCGATGCCGATCAAGGCCGGCTCCCCGACCGTGGCGGTGCCGGGCTTCCAGGTCGAGGTGCTGGGGGAGCAGGGCAAGCCGCTGCCCGCCGGCACCGAGGGCGCGATCTGCATCCGGCTCCCGCTGCCCCCGGGCACGCTGACGACGCTGTGGGGCGACGACGAGCGGTTCATCGCGTCGTACCTCTCCGCGTTCGAGGGCTACTACCTCTCCGGCGACGGCGGGTACGTCGACGAGGACGGCTACCTGTTCGTGATGGGGCGCACCGACGACGTCATCAACGTCGCCGGCCACCGGCTCTCGACCGGCTCGATGGAGGCCGTGCTCGCCTCGCACCCGGCCGTCGCCGAGTGCGCCGTGATCGGGGTGGCCGACGCCATGAAGGGGCAGGTGCCGCGCGGGTTCGTGGTGCTGAAGTCCGGGGTGGAGGCCGACCCCGACGACCTTCGCGCGGAGCTCGTCGCCCTGGTGCGCTCCGAGATCGGCGCCGTCGCGGCGTTCAAGGACGTCGCCGTCGTGCCCGGCCTGCCGAAGACCCGCAGCGGCAAGATACTGCGCAAGACCATGCGCGAGATCGCCGACGGCAAGGACGCCGCCGTGCCCTCGACGATCGAGGACCCGGCCGTGCTAGACAGCCTGCGCCCCGCGCTCCGGACCTGACGAAGGCTCAGTAGTCGACAGGTGCCCAACGCGCTCTTCCCGACGGGTGTCCAGCCGGTCAGCCTCGTGGCATGGATCCCGGACCTGCTCGCCTGGAGACTCGTCCTCCCTCCGTCCAGCGCCTTCACCGGGCTGACGGCTGCGTGGCAACGGGGCTGGTGGCTGCCGCCTCTGCCGTTCGAACTGCGGGTGTTCGTGAGCCAGTCGACGTCGACGGTGGCGCATCGACGTACCGGGCAAGAGTGGTCACGAATCGAGTCGGGGCGACCTCTGATCGGTCGACCTGCGACCACTCTTCTCCTCGGAAGGGCGAGCGAGGTGTCAGGGGTTGACGAGCAGCTCGTCGGCGCCACCGGCGTTCACCGGCGGGACCGGGGGGACCGCGCGGAGGTGGCCGCGGTGCGTGCCGCTCACGAGCAGCTCGCGGGCGGCGGCGAGGTCGACGGGGCGCGACCAGAGGTAGCCCTGGCCGAGCGAGCAGCGCGCGTGTTGGAGCCAGACGGCCTGCTCCGGCTGCTCGACACCTTCGGCGACCGTGGTGAGCCGCATGCTGTGGCTCATCGCGATGATCGCCTCGACCAGAGACGCGTCGGCCGAGCCACCGCACACCTGGTCGATGAATGACTTGTCGACCTTGAGCACGTCGACGGGCAGCTGGGACAGGTAGGACAGCGAGCTGTAGCCGGTGCCGAAGTCGTCGATGGCGACCCGGATGCCACGGTCGCGCAGCCGGACCAGGGTCGCGACCGTGCCGGCCATGTCGTCGAGCAGCACGCTCTCGGTGATCTCCAGGACCAGCCGCTCGGCCGGCATCCCGGTACGTCGGAGCGCGTCGGCGACCTCCTCGACGAAGTCGGTCTTGGCCAGCTGCTGGGCGGCGATGTTCACCGCCATCGAGGGCGTGTGCCAGTCGGACTGCATGAGGGCGCCGGCTCGGCAGGCCTCGAGGAGCACCCAGCTGCCGAGAGGCACGATCAGGCCGCTCTGCTCGGCCACCGGGATGAACTCGAGCGGGGGGACCAGGCCCCGGGTCGGGTGGTTCCAACGCACGAGCGCCTCGAACCCGGTGATCTGCTGTGTGGTGAGGTCGACGGTCGGCTGGTAGTGCAGCACGAACTCTTCCTCGCGGATCGCCCGCTGCAGCTCGCCGCGCAGGGCCAGCCGGTCGAGCGCCTCGGCGTGCAGCCCGGCCTCGTAGACCGCGATCGTGCCCTTGCCGCGGTCCTTGGCCCAGTACATCGCCACGTCGGCGTTGCGGAGGGTCTCCTCGCCGGTCGCCTCGCCGGGCATGGCCTGCGCGAGGCCGATGCTGGCCCGGACGGAGTGCTGGTGGTCGTCGACCTGGACGGGGACGGCGAGGGCTGCGAGCAGTCGCTCGGCGACCTCACGGGCGGCGTCGGCGTCGGCGTTCTCCATCAGGACGGCGAACTCGTCGCCACCCAGACGGGCGGCGGTGTCGCCCTGTCGGATCGCGGCGCTGATCCGCTCACCGACGGTGACCAGGAGCCGGTCCCCGATGCCGTGACCGAGGCTGTCGTTGACGTGCTTGAAGTCGTCGAGGTCCAGGAACAGCACGCTGAGCGGCTCGATGGCCCGGTCGCGGCTGCGGAGCGCGTGCGTGAGCCGGTCCCCGAAGAGCTGGCGGTTGGCCAGCCCGGTGAGCGCGTCGTGGAAGGCCTGGTAGCTGAGCTCCTGCTGGAGGGCCTGGCGGTCTGTGACGTCGCGGACGGTGAGCACCCAGCCCTGCACCGCCGGGTCCGCCATCAGGTTGGCGAGGGTGCCCTCGAGGACCAGGTCGCGGCCGTCGGCGTGCCGGGTGCGCAGGATGACCGGCTGGTCGCCCTCTCGTGAGGCAGCGAGCATCCGGACGAACATGGGGACGTCGCGGGGGAGCAGCTGGTCGACGAAGCGCGAGCCGATGAGCTGCTCGGGGGCGAGCCCCAGCACGGCGGCGGACGCGGGGCTGACGAAGGAGGTGGTGGAGTCCGCCTCGAGCACGGCGACGAGGTCGGCGCTGTTCTGGACGAGCGCGAGCAGCCGGCGTTCACCGGCGTCGACGGTCTGCTTCTCGGTGAGCTGGCGCTGCACCTCACGGTGCCGGCGGACCAGCTTGCGGAACCACACGGCCCAGCCGAGCGAGACCAGCACGAGCAGCGAGCCGAGGATGATGCCGACGCGACGGTCGACCGACGACTGCTCGCCGGCGATCGTGCGAGCGAGGTCGGCGTTCGCGGTGCGGACGTCCTGGAGGGAGGTGTCGTCGAGCGTGCCGGCCCAGGCGCGGGTCAGCTCCTGGAGCTTCAAGGCTCCCGGCACGTCCGTCGCGACGAGGTCGCGCACCGCCTCCTCGACGGGGGCGGGGTTGCTGCCCGTCTGCCAGGTGGACAGCGCGCCGGACACCCGCGACTGCGCGACGCTCTGGGCGCCGACGTGGTCGTCGAGGTGGTACACGGCCTGCAGGAACCCGAACTCGCCGAGCACGATGACCAGCGTGAACAGGATCGTGATCGGCACCCGAGCACGTGATGACGCGCCGGCATCCATGGCTTCCCTCCCGAAACTCTCTATCCCTCGCGAACGACGGTACAAGCGCATGTCCGGGTTGGGGCGGTAAACGCCCGAATCGCCGCCGACACTGACCGAACGGCCGAGGGCGGCCCGGGCCCGTGCGTCAGTGGCCGCCGACGAGCGGCGCGACGGCCCGCGCCAGGAGACTCGGCCGGCCGGTCACGCGCTCCTCGGTGTCGGCCAGCGTCATCGCCCGGAGGCCGGCGTTGACCCCTAGCCAGCGCAGCGGCTCCGGCTCCCAGCGGCGTGAGCGGTGCCCGACCCACGGCAGACGCGTCAGCTCGGTGTCCCGGCCGAGCACGAGATCGCGGAGGGTCCGGCCGGCCAGGTTCGTCGTACCCACGCCGTCGCCGACATAGCCGCCCGCCCAGCCCAGGCCGGTCGTCCGGTCGAGACCGACCGACGCCACCCAGTCCCGCGGGATGCCGAGGGCCCCGCCCCACGCGTCGGTGAACCGCACACCCTGCAGGGGCGGGAGCAGCTCCACCAAGGAGTGCCGCAGCATCTCGAAGACGCGGGGCTCGCGGTCGTAGCCGGGTCGGATCGAGGAGCCGAAGTGGTACGGCGCACCACGCCCGCCGAACACGAGCCGGCCGTCCGCCGTGCGCTGCCCGTAGACGATCAGGTTGCGGTGGTCGGTGAACGTCTCCCGGGCCCGCAGGCCGATCCGGTCCCACGTCTCGTCCGGCAGCGGCTCGGTCGCCACGATGAGCGAGTAGACCGGCACCACGTCTCGGCGCTGGCGCTCGAGCGACACCGTGTAGCCCTCGGTCGCCCGCACCACCACCTCGGCGCGCACGACGCCGTGGTCGGCGACCGCGCGCCCGGGCTCGATGCGCCGCACGCGCGTGCGCTCGTGGATCCGGCCACCGCGTCGCTCCACGGCCCGGGCCAGGCCGCGGACCAGCCGAGCCGGGTGGATCGCGGCGCAGTCGGGGGTGAAGGTGCCACCGAGGGTGCCCGCGGCGTCGAGGTGCGACCGAGCGGCGTCCCGGTCGAGCAGCCGCACGTCGTCCTCACGGCGGCCCCACGCCCGGGCACGGTCGACCTCCTCGCGCGCCCGGCGCAGCTGGGCGGTGCTGCGGGCCAGGGTGACGGTGCCGCCCTTGTGGGCGTGGGCGTCGATGCCCTCGGCCCGGGTCACGGCGAGCACCTCGTCGACGGTGGCGCGCATCGCCTCGTGCAGGGCCAGGGCGTCCGCGCGGCTCGAGCCGGGGAGAGCGGCCATGGTGCCGAGCGAGGCGGGGAACAGCGCCGAGCACCAACCGCCGTTGCGACCCGACGCCCCGAACCCGGCCGTCTCGGCCTCCAGCACGACCACGCGCAGCGTCGGGTCGGCCTCCAGCAGGTAGTAGGCGGTCCACAGGCCGGTGAAGCCCGCGCCGACCACGACGACGTCGGCATCGGTGCTGCCGGGCAGGGAGGGCCGCGGGGTCCAGTCGTCGCCGGCCGTCCGGTGCCAGAGGGAGAGCTCGGACCAGGGCGGGGCCGGCTCGGTGCTCAGCGCACGCCCCACGAGTAGGTCTGCTTGCGGAGCTGGAGATACATGAAGGTCTCGGTGGAGACCACGTTGGGGATGGTGCGGATCTTGGTGGAGAGCACGTCGAGCAGGGCCTCGTCGCTCTCGCAGACGACCTCGACCAGCAGGTCGTAGGAGCCCGCGGTGATGACCACGTAGTCGACCTCGTCGAGCGCGGCGACGGCGTCGGCGATCGGCTCGAGGCTGCCGCTGGTCCGGATGCCGATCATCGCCTGGCGCGCGAAGCCGAGCTCCATCGGGTCGGTGACCGCGACGACCTGCATGACGCCGCTGTCCACGAGCCGCTGGACGCGCTGGCGGACTGCCGCCTCCGAGAGGCCGACCACCTTGCCGATCGCGGCGTAGGAGCGCCGGCCGTCCTGCTGGAGCTCCTCGATGATCGACTTCGAGACGTCGTCCAGCACGACCCCTGATCTGGAGGACCCGTTGCGGGCAGCGCGGTTGCTCACGCCGGTGATCGTGGCACGCTCGCGGGGGTGCGTCAAAGACTTGCGGGCCGATTGGCAAAGGAATTCGTTGCAGAAATGTTTCGTATCCACTGATTCCCTTGTTCGTCGGGGCAGGCTCTGACAAGATCCACTGACCCTTCTGGGAGCCCCGCCAACGAGAGGACCCGGTCTCATGCCGCCGTCTGGACCCCTGCCCGAAGAGCTGCGTCGACTGATGTCGGCCTCACCGGTCGGGAGGCGCGGCTTCATGCGCGGCGCCGGCCTGGCCGGTCTCGGCGTCGGCGCCCCCGCGCTGCTGTCCGCGTGCGGCACCAAGGCGGCCAAGCAGACCGCCGACTCCTGCGTGAGCAAGGACCTCTCGTCCGACGAGAAGACGCTGCACTTCTCCAACTGGCCGCTCTACCTCGACGAGAAGAAGGTCAAGCAGGGCGGGAAGAAGGTGACGGTCTACCCGTCGCTGAAGAAGTTCGAGACCGACAGCGGCGTCAAGGTCGACTACGTCACCGACGTCAACGACAACTCGGAGTTCTTCGGCGTCGTCCGCAACCAGCTGGCCGACTGCAAGCCGACCGGTCGCGACATCATGACGCTGACCGACTGGATGGCCGCGCGGATGGTCAACCTCGGGTGGCTCCAGAAGCTCGACAAGTCCAAGCTGGCCAACGTCGACGCCAACCTGGTGTCCACGCTGAAGTCGCCGAGCTGGGACAAGAACCGCGACTACTCCGTGCCGTGGCAGAGCGGACTGACCGGCATCGCCTACAACGCCAAGCTCACCAAGGAGGTCCGCAGCTTCGACGAGCTGCTGACCCGTCCGGACCTCAAGGGCAAGGTCAGCCTGCTCTCCGAGATGCACGACACCATGCTGTTCATGCTGCTGCTCGAGGGGGCCGACCCCGAGGACTTCAGCGCCGACGACTTCGGCAAGGCCATCGACCGGTTGAAGAAGGCCACCGACGCCGGGCAGATCCGCGCGTTCACCGGCAACGAGTACGCCCAGGACCTGGTCAAGGGCAACGTGGTCGCCTGCGAGGCCTGGTCCGGCGACGTCATCCAGCTCCAGTTCGACAACCCGGACATCAAGTTCGTGGCCCCCGAGGAGGGGCTGGCCCTGTGGAGCGACAACATGCTGGTGCCCAACAAGTCGGCTCACAAGGAGAACGCCGAGGAGCTGATGAACTTCTACTACGACCCGAAGAACGCCGCGACCCTCGCGGCCTGGGTGAACTACATCTGCCCGGTCGAGGGCGCCAAGCAGGAGATGGAGAAGATCGACTCGAGCCTCGTCGACAACGAGCTGATCTTCCCCAGCACCGAGACGCTGTCCAAGGCCAAGGACTTCATGGGGCTGGACCAGAAGCAGGAGCAGGACTACCAGAAGCAGTTCGCTGCGGTGATCGGAGCCTGACCTGATGGCCGACGTGACGACGGACAACACGGGGGAGCAGGCTGCGCGCGAGGACGCGCGCAAGGAGGCAGGCGCTGACCTGACGCTCAAGGCGGTGACCAAGAAGTTCGGCTCCTTCGTGGCGGTCGACGAGCTCGACCTGGTCGTCGAGCAGGGCCGGTTCTTCGCGCTCCTCGGACCGTCCGGCTGCGGGAAGACCACCACGCTCCGCATGGTGGCGGGTCTCGAGGAGCCGACGTCGGGGACGATCACCATCGCCGGCCAGGACATCAGCCGGCTCAAGCCCTACAAGCGCCCGGTGAACACGGTGTTCCAGAACTACGCGCTGTTCCCGCACCTCGACATCTTCGAGAACGTCGCGTTCGGGCTGCGTCGGCGCGGCGTCAAGGACGTCAAGAAGCAGGTCGGCGAGATGCTCGAGCTGGTCGAGCTCGGCAGCTTCGGCCAGCGCCGCCCGCCGCAGCTGTCCGGCGGTCAGCAGCAGCGCGTGGCCCTGGCCCGGGCGCTGATCAACCGCCCGCAGGTGCTGCTCCTCGACGAGCCGCTCGGCGCCCTCGACCTCAAGCTGCGCCGGCAGATGCAGATCGAGCTCAAGCGCATCCAGACCGAGGTCGGCATCACGTTCGTGCACGTGACGCACGACCAGGAGGAGGCCATGACCATGGCAGACACCATCGCGGTCATGAACCACGGCGTCATCGAGCAGATGGGTGCGCCCGCGGAGCTCTACGACTCCCCGGCCACGACCTTCGTGTCGAACTTCCTGGGTCAGTCCAACCTGGTCAAGGCCGAGGTGGTCGGCCGGGACGGCGAGGACATCGTGGTCGACGCGCAGGGCAGTCGGCTCGGTGCGCCCGGTGCGCGCGCCCGTCGTACCGAAGGAACGGTGTGGGTCGGCGTCCGGCCGGAGAAGGTGTTCCTGGCCAGGGCCGGCAGCGAGACCGCCGACGGCAGCAACCGGCTCGCCGGCGGCACCGTCAGCGACGCCAGCTTCATCGGTGTGAGCACGCAGTACCTCGTCCGGATGCCTTGGGGCCAGGAGCTCACCGTGTTCGAGCAGAACAGCGGCGCCCGGGAACGGTTCCGGGTCGGCGACCCGGTCGACCTGCACTGGACGCCCGCCCACACGTTCCTGCTCGATGCCGACCAGGACGCGCACGCCGGGGACGAGTCCTACGCAGCGCTCTCCGGAGCAGCCCAGTGAGCGTCGCGCAGGCAGGTGCCGTCACCGGCGGAGCGCTGGGCCCGGAGCCCGCGCCGCCGCGCCGCCGCCGATCCAGGGCCGGCTACTGGCTCCTGCTGCCCGGCATGCTCTGGTTGGTCGTCTTCTTCCTGGTTCCCACGATCCAGCTCGCCGCGACGTCGCTCTACGATCCCAACGGCTCGCTCGACGCGGGCTACGCGATGACCTGGTCGTTCTCGAACTACACGCACGCTCTGCAGCAGTTCCAGGCACCGTTCCTCCGGTCCCTGCTGTACGCCGGGGTGGCAACCGTCCTCGCGCTGCTGCTGGCCTACCCGCTCGCCTACGCGATCGCGTTCAAGGCGGGCCGCTACAAGAACCTGATGCTGGTCATGGTGATCGCACCGTTCTTCACCAGCTTCCTGGTCCGCACGCTGGCCTGGAAGTCGATCCTGTCCGACAACGGCATCGTGGTGAACGTCCTGCAGGCGCTGCACATCCTCGGCCCCGACGGCCGGCTGTTGGCGACGTCGGTCGCGGTCGTCACCGGGCTGACCTACAACTTCCTGCCGTTCATGGTGCTGCCGCTCTACGCCAGCCTGGAGAAGATCGACCTGCGGCTGATCGAGGCCGGCAGCGACCTCTACGCCGACGGATTCACGGCGTTCCGCAAGATCACCCTCCCCTTGTCGATGCCCGGGCTCGTCGCGGGCACCCTGCTGACCTTCATCCCGGCAGCCGGTGACTACATCAACGCCGAGCTGCTCGGCACCCCGCGGCAGTACATGATCGGCAATGTCATCGACAGCCTGTTCCTCGTCCAGCTCGACTACCCGGCGGCCGCCGCGTGCTCGGTGGTGCTGATGCTCGCGATCGTGGTGATGGTGCTCGTCTACGTCCGCCGGGCCGGGACCGAGGAGCTGATCTGATGCGCATCGGACGCTGGATCGGTGACCACGTCATCATGGCCCTGGCCATGGTCGTGCTGCTCTACATGTTCCTGCCGATCTTCTTCGTCGTGCTGATGTCGTTCAACGACCCGACGAGCCGGCTGTCGTATGAGTTCGACGGCTTCACGCTGAACAACTGGACCGACCCCTGCGCCCCCAGCGGCATGTGCGGCGCGGTCGTCACCAGCCTGCAGATCGGCTTCCTGGCCACGATCGGGGCGACCCTGCTCGGCACGCTGGTCGCCTTCGCGCTGGTCCGGCACCGGTTCCGTGGCCGGGCCGCGACGAGCCTGCTGATCTTCCTGCCGATGGCGACGCCCGAGGTCGTGATGGGCTCCTCGCTGCTGGCCCTGTTCACGAGCGCGGGCCTGTCCGGCAGCCTCGGGTTCTGGTCGATCCTCGTCGCGCACATCATGTTCTGCCTGTCGTTCGTCGTGGTCACCGTCAAGGCGCGGCTGGCCGGCCTCGACCAGTCCCTCGAGCAGGCCGCCATGGACCTCTACGCCAACGAGTGGCAGGCGTTCTGGCGGGTCACGTTCCCGCTGGTGTTCCCCGGCATCATGGCGGCCGCGCTGCTGAGCTTCTCGCTGTCCTTCGACGACTTCATCGTCACCAACTTCAACCACGGCAACACGATCACGTTCCCGATGTTCGTGTGGGGCTCCGCGCAGCGCGGCATCCCGCCGGAGGTCAACGTGATCGGCACGGTGATGTTCGGGATCGCGCTGCTGCTGGTGCTCGGTGGGGGACTCCTCCAGCGCCGACGCCCGACCCCGGCCTGACGTGTCCGACCCGGCCGCCCGGGCCCTGGCCGACGCCTCGCCGACGGTCTTCTGGCTCGACGACCCCGACCGGCCGGCTCCGCTCGCGCCGCTGCGAGGACCGGAGTCGGCCGACCTGCTCGTCGTCGGTGGCGGCTACACCGGGCTGTGGGCGGCGCTGCGGGCCAAGGAGCGGGACCCGTCACGGGACGTCGTGCTCATCGACGCCGGCCACTGCGGCGACCAGGCCAGCGGCCGCAACGGCGGCTTCGCCTCCGCGAGCCTGACCCACGGCTTCGCCAACGGCCAGGAACGCTGGCCCGGCGAGCTCGCCACCCTCGACCGGCTCGGGGCCGAGAACCTCGCGGGCATCGGCGAGACCGTGCGCCGGCACGGGATCGACTGCGGCTGGGAGGAGACCGGCGAGCTCACCGTGGCGACGGCGCCCCACGAGGTCGACGACCTCGCGGCGCACGCCGCCGCCCTGACGGCCGCCGGTCACGCCGCGGAGCTGCTCGACGCGGACGCCGTGCGCGCGGAGGTGCACTCCCCGACGTACCTCGCGGGCGTGTGGGAGCGCGACTCCACCGCGATGGTGGAGCCCGCCCGGCTGGCGTGGGGGCTTCGGCAGGCGGTGCTCGACGCCGGCGTGCGGGTCTACGAGGGCACCGAGGCGACCGGGCTCGACCGCGTCGCCGGGGCGATGCACGTGCTCACCCCGCACGGCGAGATCCGGGCCGACCAGGTCGTCCTCGGCACCAACGCGTTCCCCTCCATGCTGCGCCGGCTGCGGTTGATGACCGTGCCGGTCTACGACTACGTGCTGATGACCGAGCCGTTGAGCTCCGAGCAGAAGGCCGCCGTCGGGTGGCTGAACCGGCAGGGCGTCGGGGACGCGTCGAACCTGTTCCACTACTACCGGCTGACCCGCGACGACCGGATCCTGTGGGGTGGCTACGACGCGGTCTACCGCTTCGGCAGCCGGATCGACCGCGGCTTCGAGCAGGGCAGCACCCACGAGCTGCTGGCGGCGCAGTTCCTCGCGACGTTCCCGCAGCTCGAGGGGCTGCGGTTCACGCACCGCTGGGCGGGGGTCATCGACACCTGCACCCGTTTCGCGGCGTTCTTCGGGACGGCGTACGACGGACGCGTGGCCTACGCGCTCGGCTACACGGGCCTGGGCGTCGCGGCGACCCGCTTCGGCGCCGACGTCGCGCTGGACCTGCTGTCCGGCGAGGAGACCGAGCGGACGCGGCTGCGGATGGTGCGCGAGCGGCCGCTGCCGTTCCCGCCCGAGCCGCTGCGCTACACCGGCGTCCAGCTCACCCGGTGGTCGCTGGCTCGCGCGGACGCACACGGCGGTCGGCGCAACCTCTGGCTGCGGGGGCTCGACAGGGCCGGGCTCGGCTTCGACTCCTGAGACCTCGACCGGTCACGCGTCGCGCACGCCCGCCAGGGTGGCCGGACCGCCGTCGGCCCACCGGCCGGTGAGCGTTTGCCCGGCCGCCACGTCGGCCCCCACCACCCGGGCGAGCACGATCTCCGTGGACCCGGCGCGCACGACGGTCGTGTCGCCGTCGTCGCGCCAGGACACGGACGTGACCTCCTCGACAGGTGTGCCGTCCGTGCCGCTGCCCTGGACCGTGCTGGTCGCAGGCAGGGGGTCCGACCCGCCGTCCAGGAAGAGCGCGGCCTGCGTGCCTCCGGTCAGCACGACGGTCAGCAGCTCGGCCGCCCAGACCGGGTCGGCGCACCCGTCGTACACCCAGCGCGGGCCGAGCACGGAGTGCTCCATGGTGCCGACCAGGTCGGCCTCGGCGCCCTCGACGGGTGCGGCGCGGTAGGTGACCGGCACGTGCAGGACCCGGCCGTCAGGGGTGCCGAGCAGGAACGTCTCGACGCCGACCTCGCCCATCGCGTCGTCGAAGCGGTAGGCACCGAGCTGCTCGAGCTCGCCCGTCTCGCCGGACCAGGAGCGTCCCGCCAGCCAGGGCGTCAGCAGCTCGAGCTTGGACGGGGACAGGGTCGCGCGGTGGAGGACTGCCATGCCGGTGACAGTAGCGGTCTCACGGGCCCTCGGTGACCTGCACCTCGAGGCGGTCGGGCCGGTCCGCGCGGTTGGCCCAGACGACGACCTGCACCATCCCGGGCTCGGCGCCCATCGCGTCGTACTCCCGGCCGTAGACGTCCCGCAGCGACACCAGACCCTCGGACTCGAGTGGGAACGCGCCGACGACGACCAGCCCGCGGGTGTCGGGCGAGGGCGACAGCCCGACGGTGGTGGGGGAGTCGCGCATGTCGATGACCGCGATGGCGACGCAGTCGTGGCTCGCGGCGCAGGTCTCGCCACCGAAGGTGCTGGGCGGCGTGTACTGCTCACGGCCGACCACGAGCAGGACCGAGCTGGCGGGTTCGACGACGGGGCTCACCGAGACATCCTCCCGGACGGGCGTGAGGGGCCGGCCCCTGCGGGCCGGCCCCTCACCTCGTGACCACGGACGAGCCCCCCTCGTCGGGGCGGTCACCTCCCCCCAGTCCCGAGTCCTCAGAGCAGCGTGCCGGCCTTCTCGAGCACCGCGCGCAGCTTCTGCTCGATCTCGTCGAAGTGCTCCTGACCACAGATCAGCGGCGGCGAGAGCTGGATGACCGGGTCGCCCCGGTCGTCGGCCCGGCAGTAGAGCCCGGACTCGTAGAGCGCCTTGGAGAGGAAGCCGCGCAGCAGCTTCTCCGACTCGACCTCGTTGAAGGTCTCCTTGGTGCTCTTGTCCTTGACCAGCTCGATGCCGTAGAAGTACCCGTCGCCGCGGACGTCGCCGACGATCGGGAGGTCGTAGAGCTTCTCGAGCGTGGTCCGGAACGCGTCCTGGTTGTTCAGCACGTTCCGGTTGAGTCCCTCGCGCTCGAAGATGTCGAGGTTGGCCATCGCGACCGCCGTGGACACCGGGTGCCCGCCGAAGGTGTAGCCGTGCGCGAAGGACGCCTGCCCGTCGAGGAAGGGCTCCATCAGCCGGTCCGAGGCGATCATGGCGCCGAGCGGTGAGTAGCCCGAGGTCAGGCCCTTGGCGCAGGTGATCATGTCCGGCTGGTAGCCGTAGCGCTCGCACGCGAACATGTGGCCGAGCCGCCCGAAGGCGCAGATGACCTCGTCGCTGACCAGCAGGACGTCGTACTCGTCGCAGATCTCGCGGACCCGTTGGAAGTAGCCGGGCGGGGGCGGGAAGCAGCCCCCGGCGTTCTGCACCGGCTCGAGGAACACCGCGGCGACGGTCTCGGGACCCTCGTTCTCGATGGCGACGGCGATCTCGTCGGCGGCCCAGCGACCGAAGTCCTCGAGGTCCTGCGCGGTGCCACCCTGGAAGCGTTCCGGGGCGCGGTAGAAGTTGGTGTTGGGCACCCGGAAGGTGGAGGGCACCAGCGGCTCGAACTGCGCCTTGAGGGCGGGCAGACCGGTGATCGACAGCGCACCCTGCGTGGTGCCGTGGTAGGCCACCGCGCGGCTGATGACCTTGTGCTTCATCGGCTTGCCGGTCAGCTTGAAGTAGTTCTTCGCGAGCTTCCAGGCGGTCTCGACGGCCTCTCCGCCTCCGCTGGTGAAGAAGACCCGGTTGAGGTCTCCGGGGGCGTAGTTCGCGATCCGCTCGGCCAGCTCGATGGCGGACGGGTGCGCGTAGGACCAGAGCGGGAAGAACGCGAGCTCGGAGGCCTGCTTCGAGGCGGCCTCGGCCAGCTCGGTGCGGCCGTGGCCGACCTGGCTGACGAACAGGCCGGCGAGCGCGTCGAGGTACTTGCGGCCCTTCGCGTCCCAGATGTAGGCGCCGTCGCCCTTGACGATGATCGGCACGTCGCCGTGGTCGTAGCTGGACATCCGCGTGAAGTGCATCCACAGGTGCTCGCGGGCCGACTTCTGGAGCCCGGCGTAGGTCTCGTCATCGAGCGGCGGGAAAGACGGGGTCGTCATGGGTGGCAGTCCTCCTGGGGTGGGTTCCCCCATGGTGCCGGTCGCCAGAGGCGCGTGCAAGCGATTCCGTCGCCTCGGGCGGACTTTTTCGACCGACTCGGGGGATTTCGACTGGTCATTCCACTGATTCCGAAGGCAAGATGGGTCCGTGCGCATCGCCTCCCTCGTCTTCCATAACGGCCACGTCTTCGACGGCCGCACCTACCTCCCCGGCCACGGGCTCGCTGTCGCGGACGGCCGGGTGGTGGCGGTGGTGCCGGACGACGACCTCGACGCCTACGCCGCACCGGGCGCGGAGATCGTCGACCTGGCCGGCGGCGTCGTCCAGCCCGGCTTCCAGGACGCGCACGTGCACCCGGTCCAGGGCGGCGTCGAGCGGCTGCGCTGCGACCTGTCCGAGGCGCAGGCGGCCGAGGAGTACCTCGGTGTCGTCTCGTCGTACGTCGCCGCGCACCCTGACCGGTCCTGGGTCCTGGGCGGCGGCTGGGCGATGCCGGCCTTTGGCCCGACCGGACCTACCGCCACAGCGCTCGACGCCGTCACCGGCGACCGGCCGGTGTTCCTGCCCAACCGCGACCACCACGGCGCCTGGGTGAACACCGCGGCTCTGCTGATCGCGGGCCTGGACGGGGACACCCCGGACCCGGCCGACGGACGCATCGAGCGGGACGCCTCCGGTGCGCCGACCGGCACCCTGCACGAGGGAGCGATGGGCCTGGTGCAGCGGCACATCCCGCGGACCTCCGACGACGAGCACGACGCCGGGCTGCGGGTCGCCCAGGACTACCTGCACTCGCTCGGCGTCACCGCCTGGCAGGACGCGATCCTCGGGGTGTACGCCGGCAACGGTGACCCCGCCTCGGCCTACCTCCGGGCCGTGCACGCCGGCACCCTCACCGCTCGCGTGCGCGGCGCCCTGTGGTGGGAGCGCGACGCCGGCCTCGAGCAGGTCGACCGGCTTCTCGAGCGCCGTACGACGTACACCGTCGGCCGGCTCGACGCCGGGACCGTCAAGGTCATGCAGGACGGGGTCGTCGAGAACTACACGGCCGGGCTGTCCACGCCGTACCGCGACGGGGGCGGCGGCCACACGCACAACACGGGGCTGTCCTTCGTGGACCCCCAGGTGCTCCGCGAGGCGATCACCCGGCTCGACGCCGAGCGGTTCCAGGTGCACGTGCACGCGATCGGCGACCGCGCGGTCCGCGAGACGCTCGACGCCTTCGAGGCGGCCCGTGCGGCGAACGGCCGGTCTCGCGGGCGGCACCACGTCGCGCACCTGCAGGTCGTGGCGCCCGCGGACCGCCCCCGCTTCGCGGAACTCGACCTCACCGCCAACATCCAGGCCCTGTGGGCCGTGGGGGACGCCGCGATGACGGAGATGACGCTGCCGTTCATCGACGAGGAGCTCGCCGGCTGGCAGTACCCCTTCGCGTCGCTGGCCCGTGCCGGGGTGCGGCTCGCGATGGGCAGCGACTGGCCGGTCAGCACCCCCGACCCGATCGCCGCGCTGCACGTGGCGGTCAACCGCGTGGCTGCCGACCAGCCGGGGGAGCCGTTCCTGCCGCAGGAGGCCCTGGGGGTCGAGCAGGCGTGGGCGGCCTATACCAGCGGCTCCGCGCACGTGAACCACCTCGACGACACCGGTGTGCTGGCCCCCGGGCTGCTCGCCGACCTCGCGGTGCTGGACCGGGACCCGTTCACGGGCGACCCGGCGGACATCGGGGCTACCCGGGTGGTCGCGACGTACGTCGACGGCGAGGCCGTGTTCCGGGCCTGACCCGCGGAAAGCGCCGGTTCTCGGCGTCTTCAGGTAGTGATTTCGTCGCGATCGGCAGCAGGGCATATCGATTTCGTTGTCACCCGGCTAGGCTCCTCGCAACTCACCGACCGACCGCAGGAGTGATGGAGCTCGATGGCTGACAAGGCGTTCCGCAACGTGATCAACGGCGAGCTGGTCGAGGCCGCGTCCGGCCAGACCTACGACGTGATCGACCCGACCACCGGCGAGGTCTACGCCACCGCACCCATGTCCACGGCCGAGGACCTGGATCGTGCCTACGGCGCCGCCGACGCGGCCTTCGAGGGTTGGGGCTACGCGACCCCGCAGGACCGTTCCAACGCCCTGCTCAAGCTCGCCGCGTCCATCGAGGCACGCGTCGAGGAGATCAACGCCGTCGAGT
>JBDSMW010000160.1:0-7082 GCA_039915665.1 Nocardioidaceae bacterium | reverse complement strand
CGTACGACGAAGAGGTCAGCCGGCTGCTGTAGGGGTGGTTTCGGGGCGGTGTGCCCCGCTGCTGACCTTCGCGCCGGCCCAGGAACGGGTCAGGGAGTCACGACGACGTCATGAGGCAGTGATGTTGGAGTTGTAGCGGAGGACATTGCTGGGGTCGTAGCGTCGCTTGACCTAGCGGAGCCGGTCCCGGCCTCAACCCGCGAACGTAGCCTCCGCCATTCCGTTCAAGATCTCCCGCATCGCGTCGTCGGAGACGAGCGCGCTGTGCGGGGTGGAGTTGATCAGGCCGAACGCGGCGTGCGCCATGGCCCGGGACCGCCTCGGGGTGAGTCCGTCGTGCACCTCGCGCAGCCGGTCGGCCCACAGGTCGACGTACCTCCGCTGCAGGGTGCGCACCCGCTCGCGCGCCTCGTCGGGGAGGTTGGACCAGTCCCGGTCCTGCACGACGATCAGCGGCTGGTGGTGCAGCGCGAAGTCGACGTGCCAGGCCACCAGGGCCCGCAGCGCGACGACGGGGTCGTCGGTGACGGCCGAACGCGCCCGCCCGACGCGCAGCAGCTCCTCGCTGATCGCGACCAGCATCTCGGCCAGCACCGCGTCCTTGGACGGGAAGTGCTTGTAGAGCGCCGGGCCGGAGATGCCGCAGGCCGCGCCGAGCTCGACCACCGAGACGCCGTGGAACCCCCGCTCCGCGAACAGCCGGGCCGCGGTCTCGAGGATCTGCTCGCGGCGACCGGCCATGGGAGCAGGCTACCGACTCCGGTTAACGATCGCTCACCACTGGACCACCCGGTCGGGCCGTTGACGGCGGCCGGACGGCGGGTCGAACGTAGAGGGCTATGCAGACCGACGAGCTTGCCGACCACCTCTTCGCCTCCGCGCTCGGCACCCTGGACATCCTCAGCGTGCACATCGGCGACCGGTTCGGCCTCTACGACGTGCTGGCCGTAGGCCCGCTCGACGAGGCCGAGGTGGCCCGGAGGTCGGGCATGCATCCCCGCTACGCCCGCGAGTGGCTCGAGCAGCAGACCGTCGCGGGCCTCATCGACGTGGACGACCCGGCACGCGCGCCGGAGTCGCGGCGCTACTCGTTGCCCACCGAGCACGCGGCGGTGCTGGTGGATCGGGAGGGCCTCGCGTTCTTCGCGCCGTTCGCCCGCCTCCTCGCGGCGGCCGCCATCCAGCTGCCGGCGCTCGAGGAGGCCTACCGCTCCGGCGGAGGCGTCGGCTGGGCGGCGTACGGCGACCAGATGCGCACCGCCCAGGCCGAGGCCAACCGGCCGCTCTACCTCGGCCTGCTGGGCTCGGAGTGGCTGCCGGCCCTGCCCGAGGTGCACCAGGCCCTCACCGACGGTGGGACGGTCGCGGACATCGGGTGCGGCGAGGGCTGGTCGTCGATCGGGATGGCGGAGGCCTACCCGGCCGCCCGGGTCGACGGGTTCGACGTCGACACCGCGAGCATCGACGCGGCCCGTCGTCACGCCGAGGAGCGGGGGCTGGGCGGACGGGTGACCTTTCACCTCGTCGACGGCGCGGGCGGTGGGGACGCCGGCTCCTACGACCTGGTGACCGCGTTCGAGTGCGTGCACGACCTGCCGGACCCGGTCTCCGTGCTGGCCAACGCCCGTCGTCTCGTGCGCGCCGGCGGCACCGTGCTGGTGATGGACGAACGGGTGCCGGAGAGGTTCACCGGGCCCGGGGACCCGGTCGAGCAGCTGATGTACGGCTTCTCGCTGCTGGTCTGCCTGCCCGACGGCCTCTCCCACGACGGCTCGGTCGGAACCGGCACCGTGATGCGGCCGGACCGGCTGCGCGGCTACGCCCGCGAGGCCGGCTTCGTCGACCTCGAGGTGCTGTCGATCGAGAACGACGTGTTCCGCTTCTACCGGCTCTTCGGCTGAGGTCGATGGACGCTTCGGTTAACGGTCGCTAACCTGGGGGCATGTCTGAGATGAAGGCGCTCGTCGACGACCTGCGCGCCCGGCTCGTCGCGGCGCGGCAGGGCGGCTCCGAGTCCGCACGGCGCAAGCACCTCGACCGCGGAAAGCTGCTGGCCCGCGACCGGGTCGACCGGCTCCTCGACCCCGGGAGCCCGTTCCTCGAGCTCAGCCCGCTCGCCGCGACGGGGATGTACTCCCCCGACGACCGGCCGGAGGACGGGCCCGACGCCGTACCGTCCGCGGGCATCGTCACGGGAGTCGGCCAGGTGTCGGGACGGACCTGCGTGGTGGTCGCCAACGACGCCACCGTCAAGGGCGGCACCTACTACCCGATGACGGTCAAGAAGCACCTGCGCGCCCAGGAGGTGGCCAGGGTCAACCGGCTGCCGTGCATCTACCTCGTGGACTCCGGCGGCGCGTTCCTGCCGATGCAGGAGGACGTGTTCCCGGACAAGGAGCACTTCGGCCGGATCTTCTTCAACCAGGCCAACCTGTCCGCCCAGGGCATCCCGCAGATCGCCGCTGTGATGGGCTCCTGCACGGCCGGCGGCGCCTACGTCCCGGCCATGTCGGACGAGTCGGTGATCGTCAAGGACCAGGGCACGATCTTCCTCGGCGGACCGCCGCTGGTGAAGGCCGCGACCGGTGAGGTCGTCACCGCCGAGGACCTCGGGGGCGGCGACGTGCACGCCCGCAAGTCCGGTGTCGTCGACCACCTCGCGAACGACGACGCGGAGGCGCTGGCCATCGTCCGGTCGATCGTCTCGACCCTGCAGCGGACTTCGACCAGCTCGACCGACGGACACGTCCTCACACCCGTCGCGCCGGAGGAGCCCGCCGAGGACCCGCACGGACTGTACGACGTGGTGCCGACCGACTCCCGCACGCCGTACGACGTCCGCGAGGTGATCCGGCGCATCGTCGACGCGTCCCGGTTCCACGAGTTCAAGGCGCTCTACGGCGAGACCCTGGTGTGCGGCTTCGCCCGGATCTGGGGCTACCAGGTCGGCATCATCGCCAACAACGGCATCCTGTTCTCGAGCTCGTCACTCAAGGGCGCGCACTTCATCGAGCTCTGCAACCAGCGCGGCATCCCGCTGGTGTTCCTGCAGAACATCACCGGCTTCATGGTCGGCCGGGAGTACGAGAACGGCGGCATCGCCCGCGACGGCGCCAAGCTCGTCACGGCGGTCGCCTGCTCCGTCGTGCCCAAGTTCACCGTCGTGATCGGCGGGTCCTTCGGGGCCGGCAACTACGGCATGTGCGGGCGCGCCTACGACCCGCGGTTCCTCTGGATGTGGCCCAACGCGCGGATCTCCGTGATGGGCGGCGAGCAGGCCGCCTCCGTGCTCGCGACCGTACGGCGCGACGGGATCGAGGCCCGCGGCGAGGAGTGGTCGGCCGAGGACGAGGAAGCTTATCGGGCGCCGATCCGGGAGACGTACGAAGCGCAGGGCTCGCCGTACTACTCGACCGCACGACTCTGGGACGACGGGGTGATCGACCCGGTCGACACCCGACGTGTGCTCGGCATGGGGCTCGCCGCCTCGGCCAACGCGCCGATCCCGGAGCCGTCCTACGGCATCTTCAGGATGTGACATCACCCCACGACGTTCTTCGCTCCTCCGCTGCGCTCCCCCCGCGCACAACGCCGCGGGGACCCCGATCTCTAGAGGTGGTCGTATCAACACAGTTCTGATCGCCAACCGTGGCGAGATCGCGCTGCGGGTCATCACGGCCTGCCGCGCCCTCGGGTTGCGCAGCGTCGCGATCCACTCCGACCTCGACGCGACCGCGCCGCACGTGCGGGCGGCCGACGACGCCGTACGGGTGGACTCCTACCTCGACATCGACGGCGTCGTCGCCGCCGCGGTGACGGCCGGAGCCGACGCGATCCACCCGGGCTACGGCTTCCTGTCCGAGCGGGCCGCGTTCGCGCAGGCCGTCCAGGACGCCGGGATCGTGCTCGTCGGCCCGTCCGCAACCGTCATGGAGCAGATGGGCCGCAAGGACCGCGCCCGCGAGATCGCCGTCGCCGCCGGGGTCCCCGTCGTCCCCTCCGCGGAGTTGTCAGGCGGTGACGTCGCCCTGGCGACCTCAGCCCCTGACAGCTCGGCGTACCCGGTGCTGGTCAAGGCCGCAGCGGGCGGCGGCGGCAAGGGCATGCGGATCGTCCGGGACCCGGCCGACTTCGACGACGCGGTCGCCTCGGCCCGGCGGGAGGCGCTCTCGTCCTTCGGCGACGACACCATGCTCGTCGAGAAGTACGTCGAGCACGGCCGGCACATCGAGGTGCAGGTGCTCGCCGACGCGCACGGTCACGTCGTGCACCTCTTCGAGCGCGACTGCTCCACCCAGCGCCGCCACCAGAAGGTCCTGGAGGAGGCGCCCGCCCCGACGATCACCCCCGAGATCCGGGCCCGGGTCACCGAGTCGGCCGTCGCGTTGGCGAAACAGGTGGGCTACGTCAACGCCGGCACCGTGGAGTTCCTGCTCGACGCCGACACCGGTGAGGCCTACTTCCTGGAGATGAACACCCGCCTCCAGGTGGAGCACCCCGTCACCGAGCTGGTGGTCCGCGTCGACGGACGGCCGCTCGACCTCGTGCAGCTCCAGCTCCGGGTCGCGGCGGGCGAGCCGTTGCCGTTCACCCAGGACGACGTACAGCTGCAGGGCCACGCGATCGAGGCCCGGGTCTACGCCGAGGACTCCTTCCACGGCTTCCTGCCACAGGCCGGCACCGCGGTCCGGGTGCGCTGGCCCGGCGCCGAGCGGGACCGCTTCTCCCCGCAGGCGTACGGCGTCCGGGTGGACGCCGCGCTCGAGAGCGGGCAGGTCGTCTCGACCGCCTACGACCCGATGCTCGGCAAGGTCATCGCGCACGGTCCGGACCGGGAGTCCGCCCGGCGCGCGCTGGTGGAGGCGCTCGACGACACCGCCTTCATGGGGCTGACCACCAATGCGGGCTTCCTGCGCGTGCTGGTCGCGAGCGAGGAGTTCCGCGACGCGACCATCGACACCGCCTGGCTGGATCACGCGGACATCGCGGAGCCGTCGCCGGAGGTGGCACGGATCATCGCGGCCTGGACCCAGGCTCTGGTCGACACGATGCCGACCGGGCCGGACCACCCGTTCCGGGCCGACGGCTGGCGGCTCGCGGGCGAACCCGCGCCCGTGGTCGTCGAGCTCGACCGGACGTTGCTCGTCGACCGGGCCCGCGGGACCGTCGACGACGTGCCGGTCACCCAGCTGAGGGCCGAGATGCACCTGGTGGTGCTGGTGGTCGACGGCCACCGCGAGCAGGCTCTGGTCAACGTCGACGCCCACGCCGTCGAGGTCACCCACCGCGGCCAGCGCCGGGTCTTCACACGCCCGGACGTGTTCGCCGACCCGACCGCCCACGTCGGCGACGGCACGATCACCGCGCCGATGCCGGGCACCGTCTTGTCGGTCGCGGCCCAGGACGGTCAGCAGGTCGCCGAGGGCGACGTCCTCGGCGTGATGGAGGCGATGAAGATGGAGCTGTCCCTCAAGGCGCCGTTCGCGGGCACCGTCGCGGTGCACGTATCCGACGGCGAGCAGGTCGCGCTCGGCGCCTCGTTGTTCGTCGTCACCGCCCCGGAAGGGGACGACGCATGAGCCTGCCGACCGTGGTCCGCGACCCGGCCCTGCCCGAGCGGGTGACGATCTACGAGGTCGGCCCCCGCGACGGGCTGCAGAACGAGTCGGAGATCGTGCCGACCGCCACCAAGGCGGAGTTCGTCGGACGCCTCGTCCGGGCCGGGCTGCCGGTCGTGGAGTCGACCAGCTTCGTGCACCCCGAGTGGGTCCCTCAGCTGGCCGACGCGGCCGACCTGGTCGACGCGCTCGTGGAGGAGCTGGGTGACGCCGCCCGCGAGATGCCGGTGCTGGTGCCCAACGAGCGCGGCCTCGACCGGGCGCTGGAGAAGGGCCTGCGGCACGTCGCGATCTTCGGCAGTGCCACCGAGACCTTCGCGCAGCGCAACCTCAACCGAAGCCTCGACGAGCAGTTCGCGATGTTCGAGCCGACGGTACGACGGGCGCGCGAGGCGGGTCTGGACGTGCGCGCCTACGTCTCGATGTGCTTCGGCGACCCGTGGGAGGGCGACGTGGCGATCGACCAGGTCGTCGACGTCGGCAGGCGGCTCTTCGACCTCGGGGCCTCCCAGCTCTCCCTGGGCGACACCATCGGCACCGGCACGGCCGGCCACGTCGGCGCGCTGCTGGACGCGTTCAACGCCGCCGGTCTCGCCGACGAGGTGCTGGCGATGCACTTCCACGACACCTACGGGCAGGCGCTGTCCAACGCGGCCGCCGCCCTGCGGCACGGCGTCACCACGTTCGACGCGTCGGCCGGCGGTCTCGGCGGCTGCCCCTACGCGAAGAGCGCGACCGGCAACCTGGCCACCGAGGACCTGGTATGGATGCTCACCGGCCTCGGTGTCGAGCACGGCGTCGACCTGGCCGCGCTGGTGGAGACGTCGGTGTGGATGGCCGGGGAGCTCGGGCGGCCCAGTCCGTCCGCCGTGGTGAGGGCCCTGGCAGACTCTCCCGCATGACCCGCGTCGTCTACCTGCACGTCGGTGCGCCGAAGACCGGGACGACGTACCTCCAGGACCGGCTCGCGCTCAACAAGGGCGAGCTCGCGCGTCACGGGGTGCACTACCCGCTGAACCTGCACGCCAGCCAGTTCCGCCCGGCGCTCGACCTCCTGGAGATGTCGTGGGGCGGGCTGCAGGAGAACGTCGACGGCGAGTGGGACAACCTGACGGGCCGCATCCGTCGGCAGAGCGGCAAGGTGATCGTCTCCCACGAGATCCTGGCCGCCGCCAAGACCACCCAGGTCAAGCGGGCGATGGCCGGCCTGGCCGGGGCCGAGGTGCACCTGGTGTACTCCGCCCGCGACCTGGCGCGGCAGATCCCCGCCGAGTGGCAGGAAGGCATCAAGCACCAGCGCAAGCAGGGCTTCGGCGGCTTCCTCAACCGCGTGCAGGCCGCCCGCCGCACCAAGCCGAACATGTGGTTCTGGCGGGTGCAGAGCCTGCCCGACGTGCTGGCCCGGTGGAGCAAGGGCCTGCCCCCGGAGCACGTCCACCTGGTCACCGTCCCGCAGCCGGGCGC
>JBDSMW010000156.1:0-6881 GCA_039915665.1 Nocardioidaceae bacterium | reverse complement strand
GATCACCGGAGGCAGGTCGCGTCCCGTGCCCTCCGCCACCAGCTCGGCCACCCGCCGGATCGGGATCGGCTGGCCGGAGGCGACGTTGTAGGTCGTGAAGCTCTCGTCGGCCGCCTCGGCCACCTGGCGGATCGACAGCACGTTGGCCCGCGCCACGTCGTGCACGTGCACGAAGTCCCGCATCTGCCCGCCGTCCTCGAACACGTCGGGCGCCCGGCCCTGCTCGATCGCGGACCGGAACATCGCGGCCACGCCGGAGTAGGGCGTGTCTCGCGGCATCAGCGGGCCGTAGACGTTGTGGTATCTCAGCGCGACGGCCGCACCGGGCGACTGCCGCGCCCAGGCGGTGAGGTAGTGCTCGGTGGCGACCTTGCTGGCCGCGTAGCTGCTGCGCGGGTCGAGCCGGGCGTCCTCGTCCACCAGGGCCCAGGACAGCGGCCGGTCGCACACGCCGCAGTGGTTCTCGAAGTCCCCGGCCTCGAGGGACTTCGTGCTCCGCGCGCCAGGTGCCTGGTCGCCGTGCTCCCCGCACACGTAGCGACCCTCGCCGTAGACCACCATCGACGACGCGGCGACGATCCGGTGCACACCGGCGTCGTGCATCGCGGCCAGCAGCACGGCGGTGCCCAGGTCGTTGTGGGAGGCGTACGACGGCAGGTCGGCCACCGTGACCCCGGCGCCGACCATCGCGGACTGGTGGCAGACCACGTCGACGCCCCCGAGCAGCGGGCGGACCGCCGACCCGTCCCTGACGTCGACGAGGTGCGTGCCGGGCGCGGCCGTCGTACCGGCTGCGTGCGCCTCGGGGATCAGCAGGTCGACGCGGACGACCTCGTCGCCCTGCGCCTCGAGCTGCTCGGCGATGGCGCCGCCGATGAAGCCGGCCGAGCCGGTCAGCAGGACCTTCACGCGGTCCCTCCCGGGATGTCGTAGGGCAGCTCGAGTCCGTCGGCCCAGGACGCGCACCCGCACCCGGCACCTGGCTCGGGCAGGTCGGCGACCACGCCAGCGAGCAGCGCCTTGAGCCGGTCGATGTTGCGGGCGAACATCGCGAACACCTCTTCCTGGCCGACGCCCTCGCCGGACTCGACCCCGGCGTCCATGTCGGTGACGAGCGCCACCGCGGAGTAGCACATCCGCAGCTCCCGGGCGAGGACGGCCTCCGGGTGCCCGGTCATGTTGATCAGCGTCCAGCCCTGCGCGGCGTAGTGCTGCGACTCGGCGCGCGTGGAGAAGCGCGGCCCCTCGACGACGACCATCGCCCCGCCGTGGGTCACGCCCTCGGCCCGCGCGGCCGCCGCGGACAGCGTGGGGCAGTACGGGTCGGCGAACGGGACGTGTACCGCTCCCCGCTCCACGAAGCTCTGCACCCGGCCCTGGGTCCGGTCGACTAGCTGGTCGGGCACCACCAGGTCACCGGGCGCCACCTCGGGGCGGAGACCGCCGACGGCGCAGGGGGCGAGCACCTGGCGCACCCCGAGGGACGCGAGCGCCCAGAGGTTGGCGCGATAGTTGATCAGGTGCGGGGGGAAGGCGTGCCCCTTCCCGTGCCGCGGCAGGAACGCCACCGAGACGCCGCCCACGTCGCCGACCGCGACCGGTGCGGCGGGCGCGCCGTACGGCGTCTCGACCTCCACCTCCCGGGCGTCGTCGAGGAACTCATAGAAGCCGCTGCCGCCGATGACGGCCACGGACGCGCGGGGGGCTGACCTGGGATCTGACATGGGGTGCAGTGTTCCATCCGGGCCGTGGCGGCACCCGCGCGAGGTGAATGTCACACGCCCCCGGGCGCGACCCGTGGCGTCGGCGGGGATAACGTCGGAGTCGTGACAACTGCGTCTCTGGTGACCAACGGCCGGTCGACCCGCTCGACCATCGCGCTCAAGCTGCTGATGGCCGCGAGCGGGCTGGTCTTCGTGGTCTTCGTCCTCCTGCACATGTACGGCAACCTGCGGGCCTTCTCCGGCCACGACGCCTACAACGAGTACGCCGAGCACCTGCGCACCATCGGGGAGCCGATGCTGCCGCACGCCGGCTTCCTGTGGGTGCTGCGGATCGTGCTGATCGGGTCGTTCGCCGTGCACGTCTACTGCGCGGTGACGTTGTGGCGCCGGGCCCGCAAGGCGCGACCGGTGAAGTACGTCGTGAAGAAGAACAAGCACTCGACGTACGCCTCCCACCTCATGCGCTGGGGTGGCCTGACGCTGCTGGTCTTCATCGTCTGGCACCTGCTGAACTTCTCGATCGGCAAGGTCAACGTGTCCGGCGGAGCGACCAACGACCCGTACAACCTGCTGGTCGACTCGTTCTCCGTGTGGTGGCTGACGATCATCTACCTGCTGGCGATGGCCATGCTGGGAGCGCACCTGCACCATGGCTTCTGGAGCTCCATGCAGACGCTCGGCTGGACCAACTCCGTGCGGTCGCGGGCCCGGGCCAAGCAGGTCGGGCTCGTCGTGGCCCTGATCATCACGGTGGGGTTCAGCATCGTCCCCCTCTTCATCCTGTTCGGCGTCATCTCCAAGTAGGCAAGGACTCGCGCCCCATGTTCGGTTCCAAGGACCCCAGCAGCTCGACGAACCTCAACAACGTCGCCGACGAGGGCACCGACTCCGCCTCGGAGACCGGGGCCGACCTCGGCGAGGCCAAGCCGACTGCGGGCCTGTCGAAGCCGTCGGAGCAGGCGTCCGACGACGCACACGGCTACTACGTCGCGGGCGGGCCGATCGGTGACACCAAGGCGCCCGATGGCCCGATCGGTGAGCGCTGGTCGACCCGCAAGTTCGAGGCCAAGCTGGTCAACCCGGCCAACCGTCGCAAGCTCGACGTGATCATCGTCGGCACCGGCCTGGCCGGCGGCTCCGCGGCCGCCACGCTCGGCGAGGCCGGCTACAACGTCAAGTCCTTCTGCTACCAGGACTCCCCCCGTCGCGCGCACTCCATCGCCGCCCAGGGTGGGATCAACGGCGCGAAGAACTACAAGGAGGACGGCGACTCCGTCTTCCGGCTGTTCTACGACACCGTCAAGGGCGGCGACTACCGCTCACGGGAGTCGAACGTCTACCGGCTGGCCGAGGTCAGCACCAACATCATCGACCAGTGCGTCGCCCAGGGCGTGCCCTTCGCCCGTGAGTACGGCGGCCTGCTCGACAACCGCTCGTTCGGCGGCGTGCAGGTCTCGCGGACCTTCTACGCCCGCGGCCAGACGGGGCAGCAGCTGCTGATCGGCGCCTACCAGGCCCTCGAGCGCCAGGTCGCCGCCGGCACGGTGCACACCTACACCCGCCACGAGATGCTCGAGCTGGTCGTCGTGGACGGCAAGGCCCGGGGCATCATCGCCCGCGACATGGTCACTGGCGAGATCGAGACCCACCTGGCCGACGTCGTCGTGCTCGCCAGCGGCGGCTACGGCAACGTCTTCTACCTCTCGACCAACGCGATGGGCTGCAACGTCACCGCGACGTGGCGGGCGCACCGCAAGGGTGCCTACATGGCCAACCCCTGCTACACGCAGATCCACCCCACCTGCATCCCCGTCGCGGGCGAGCACCAGTCCAAGCTGACGCTGATGAGCGAGTCGCTCCGCAACGACGGCCGCATCTGGGTGCCGAAGAACAAGGAGGACTGCGACAAGGACCCGCGGGAGATCGCCGAGGAGGACCGCGACTACTACCTGGAGCGGATCTACCCCTCCTTCGGCAACCTGGTCCCCCGCGACATCGCGTCCCGGCAGGCCAAGAACATGTGTGACGAGGGCCGCGGCGTCGGCCCGATGGTGGGCGACTTCCGTCGCGGGGTCTACCTCGACTTCTCCGACGCGATCAGCCGTCTGGGCAAGGACGGCATCGAGGCGAAGTACGACAACCTCTTCGACATGTACGAGCGCATCACCGGCGAGGACCCCTACGAGGTCCCGATGCGGATCTACCCGGCCGTGCACTACGTGATGGGCGGCCTCTGGGTCGACTACGACCTGCAGTCGAACATCCCTGGGCTGTTTGTGACCGGCGAGGCGAACTTCTCCGACCACGGCGCCAACCGGCTCGGCGCCTCCGCCCTGATGCAGGGCCTGGCCGACGGCTACTTCGTGCTGCCGAACACCATCCGCGACTACCTGGCGGACGGGCCGTTCGAGAAGGTCAGCGAGGACCACCCCGCGGTCGTCGAGGCGCGCACCTCGGTGGAGGAACGCATCGCGAAGTTCCTGTCCATCAAGGGCAACCGCTCGGCGGACTCGTTCCACAAGGCGCTCGGCCACATCATGTGGGAGTTCTGCGGCATGGAGCGCTCCGAGGAGGGCCTGCGCAAGGCCATCGACATGATCCGCGAGCTCAAGCGCGAGTTCTGGTCCGACCTCAAGGTGCTCGGCAGCGCCGAGAGCCTGAACCAGTCGCTCGAGAAGGCCGGCCGGGTCGCCGACTTCATCGAGCTCGGCGAGCTGATGTGCGTCGACGCCCTCAACCGGCGCGAGTCCTGCGGTGGCCACTTCCGGGCCGAGTCCCAGACCGACGAGGGCGAGGCGTTGCGCAACGACGACCAGTTCGCCTATGTGGCGGCGTGGGAGTTCGGCGACGAGGAGCCGGTGCTGCACAAGGAAGACCTGATCTATACGGCCATCGAGATGAAGCAGCGGAGCTACAAGTGAACCTCACCCTCAACATCTGGCGTCAGCCGGACGCGGACAGCGAAGGCGCGATGCACCAGTACGCCGTCGAGGACATCTCCGAGGACATGTCGTTCCTGGAGATGCTCGACGCGCTCAACGAGCACCTCACCCAGAACGACGAGGAGCCGGTCGCGTTCGACCACGACTGCCGCGAGGGCATCTGCGGCTCGTGCAACCTGATGATCGACGGCCAGGCCCACGGCCCCGAGGTCACCACGACCTGCCAGCTGCACATGCGGTCGTTCCAGGACGGCCAGGAGATCACCATCGAGCCCTGGCGGGCCAGCGCGTTCCCGGTCATCAAGGACCTCGTCGTCGACCGGTCCGCCTTCGACCGCATCATCCAGGCCGGCGGCTACGTGTCGGTCAACACCGGTGCGGCCCCGGACGCGCACGCCACGCCCATCCCGCCGGACGACGCCCTCAAGGCGTTCAACGTCGCCACCTGCATCGGCTGCGGCGCCTGCGTCGCGGCGTGCCCGAACGGGTCGGCCTCGCTGTTCATGGGCGCCAAGATCACCCACCTCGGACGTCTCCCCCAGGGTCAGCCGGAGCGTGACCAGCGGGTGGTCAGCATGGTCTCGCAGCACGACTCCGAGGGCTTCGGTGGCTGCACCAACATCGGCGAGTGCACGGCCGCGTGCCCCAAGGAGATCCCCCTCGACGTGATCTCCCAGCTCAACAAGGACCTGCGCACCGCGATTCGGCACGGGTACTGAGCCCCGTACGCTCGGGCGCATGCGCGTCGCGGCCGTCCTGCTCGTCCTGGGTCTCAGCGCGGCCGGATGCAGTCACGAGGCCGCCGGGACCGGCACGCCCACCGGCTGCGACATGGTGCCGGCGAGCAAGGTCGTCGGCCTGGTCGGAACCGACCTCGACACGACGGCGACCGGCTCCCTGAAGGCGCTGCGTGCCAAGCACAGCAAGGCGGTCTGCCGGTCCGTCGTACCCGGGCATCCGGAGCGGTCGGTCACGATCGTCGCCGAACAACACCCGAAGCCATTCAACCTGCCGGCGAAGTCCTGCGCCGAGGGTTGGGTGTACGCCGGGACGCCGGAGAAGTACACGCCGGCCTGCCAGGAGACCATCGACGGGCACGGCGTCACCACGCTGATCGTGCGTTGGCAGCCCTATCTGATGCACGTCACCATCGGCCGGTCCGACAAGGACTGGGGCGGTGACCCCGAGCGGGCCCTGAGCATGAGCCGGATCGTCGCGCAGCGCCTCGGTGTCAAGGAGGCGGCCGGCGACGGCTAGGTCGTGCCGGGCTCGAGGCACGCGCCGTCACCGAGATCGGTTTCCACGGTGCTGTCGCGCCCGACGATCGTGATCCGGTCGGGGTCCTCGCAGCCGGCCTCGGGGTCGCCCACGACCGCACCCGCCTCGACCCACGGTCCCGGCGATCCAGGAGCCCGGCGCGACCAGGATGTCCTGGTGCGCGGCGACGTCGAGGTGCGGCTGGCCGAGGTCGCGCCAGTAGCCAGGCATCTGGTGCACGACGGTCCGGCCCCGCTCGACGGTCGCGTGGTCCTCGGCCTCCTCGAGCGGCACCTCGCTGGTGACCATCGTGCACTCGGCGTCGAGGCGACGGTGCGTGGCGACGGCGTCCATCAGGTCGAAGCGGTAGACGTGGTCGGCGCTGAGCACGATCACCAGCTCCATTCCCGCGTTCCGGATCTGGTCGCGGATCCGGAACAGCTCGTCGGCGTTCCCCTGCGCGAAGCCGTCCTCCTCCTCCGTGCCCGTGCCCTGCTCGGGCATCAGCAGCCGGAGCCCGCCGCGGATGCGGTCGAGGTCCCACGGGCGGCCGTTGGCCACCGGCTCCTCGATGCTGGCGCCCTGATACTGCAACGACAGCCATAGGTCGGAGATGCCGCTGTTGGCCAGGTTGGACAGCGGGAAGTCGATCAGCCGGTAGACGCCGGCGAAGGGCAGAGCGGGCTTGGCGCGCTCGCGGGTCAGGACGTCCATGCGACCACCCGCGCCGCCCGCCTGGATGATCGCGAAGATCTTCACTGGTCGCTCATCTCTAGTCCGAAAATGAAGGGTGAGTGGGCAGGCGATAGCTCCCGGCGGAGCCGGGACAGTTTGTTGCGGATGGTTCAGGCTGCGGGTTCGAGGGTGACGGTGTAGCCGAGGGCTTCGAGCTGGCGGACGTGGTTGCGTTTCTTGGCGTCGGTGTTGACGTGTCGGGTGAAGTGGTCGGCGCCGAGGT
>JBDSMW010000146.1:0-26927 GCA_039915665.1 Nocardioidaceae bacterium | reverse complement strand
CGACGTGGGCGCCAAGGCCGCCGAGGACCACTCCGATGAGATCGAAGAGGTCATCAAGGGCGCCGACATGGTCTTCGTGACCGCCGGTGAGGGTGGCGGCACGGGCACCGGCGGTGCGCCGGTCGTGGCCCGCATCGCCCGCTCCCTGGGCGCCCTCACCATCGGTGTGGTCACCCGCCCGTTCTCCTTCGAGGGACGCCGTCGGGCCAACCAGGCCGAGGAGGGCATCTCTCAGCTCCGCGACGAGGTCGACACGCTCATCGTGATCCCGAACGACCGGCTGCTGTCGATCAGCGACCGCAACGTGTCCATCCTCGACGCCTTCAAGCAGGCCGACCAGGTGCTGCTGCAGGGTGTCTCGGGCATCACGGACCTGATCACCACCCCCGGCCTGATCAACCTCGACTTCGCCGACGTCAAGTCCGTGATGTCCAACGCCGGCTCGGCGCTGATGGGCATCGGCTCGGCCCGTGGCGAGGACCGCGCGGTGGCCGCGGCCGAGATGGCGGTCTCCAGCCCGCTCCTCGAGGCGTCCATCGACGGTGCGCACGGCGTGCTGCTCTCCATCGCCGGCGGTTCCGACCTCGGTCTCTTCGAGATCAACGAGGCGGCGGCGCTGGTGTCCCAGGCGGCGCACGCCGAGGCCAACATCATCTTCGGTGCGGTCATCGACGACGCGCTCGGCGACGAGGTGCGGGTGACCGTGATCGCCGCCGGCTTCGACGGTGGCATGCCGAAGCGTCGCGACAACGGCACGGTGCTCCGTCGCGAGCCGGTGGCGCAGCAGAGCCAGGCCGACACGCGGTCCGCCGCTCAGGGCGGGTTCCCCTCGCAGGCCGGCGCCCAGTCGTCCTCGTCGGGCCAGTCCGGCCAGTCGTCGCAGCGCACGCAGGCCCCGGTCGGCCACCCGGCCTCCCGCCCGCTGACCGGCGCACCGCTCAACCCGAGCCGCGAGTCCGAGCCGGAGCACGCCGGGGTCTCGTCCCGCCCGACGCCGTCGACGCACCAGCAGTCGCAGCCCACGGCCCCCGCGCCGCGCCAGCCGCGTCCGGTGCACTTCGACGACGACGAGCTGGACGTGCCCGACTTCCTGAAGTAGCCACTACCAGCACGACGAGGAGCCGGGTGTTCGCCTTCCAGGACACGCAGGACTCGGTCGAGATCGCGTTCACGGACCGCCACGGGGGAACCAGTGGCGGTCCGTTCGCCTCCCTCAACCTGGCAGAGCCCGGCACGGGGTCGGCCCCGCCGGGGGAGTGCCACGCGGTCCGCCGCAACGTCGACCTCGCCGTCCGGACGTTCACCCGGAGCGACACGTCCGGGGTCACCCCGCCCGTCGTACGCATGCAGCAGGTGCACGGTGCCGATGTGCGGGTCGTGACAGCGGCCGACGCCGACGCACCTCCGACGGCCGACGCCCTGGTGACCGTCGAGCCGGGCACGGTGTTGATGGTCCGGGTGGCCGACTGCGTCCCGGTCCTGCTGGCCGACCCGGCCGCCGGCGTGGTGGCCGCGGTGCACGCCGGTCGGCCCGGACTGGCCGCCGGTGTGGTGCCGCGCGCGGTCGAGGCCATGCGGTCACTCGGCGCCAACCGGGTGCGGGCCTGGGTGGGTCCGCACGTGTGCGGTGCCTGCTACGAGGTGCCCGCGGAGCTGCGGGCCGAGGTGAGTGCGGTCGTCCCCGAGTCCTACGCCGTCACGTCGTGGGGCACACCGTCGCTGGACATCGGGGCCGGCGTGCTCGCCCAGCTGACCACGGCCGGGATCGAGGCCGTCGACGTGTCGCGCTGCACGATCGAGGACGACGACCTGTTCTCCTACCGTCGCCAGGGCGTCGCTTCCGGTCGGCTCGCCGGTCTGGTCTGGGTGCGACCGTGATCTCCACCCCACCGAACCGCTCCCTGCGCTCGCTCCGCTCACTCCGGTCACGCTTCCGCGGGGACCCCGGATGAGCGACCGGGGCGAGGAGCTCGCCCGCAACCTGGAGGTGGTCCGCGGCCGCATCGCCGGTGCCTGCGCGCGCTCCGGCCGCTCGCCCGACGACGTGACGCTGACCGTGGTCACCAAGTTCTTCCCGGCCTCCGACGTGCACCTGCTCGCTGGTCTCGGTGTGCGGCACGTGGGGGAGAACCGGCACCAGGAGGCGGAGGCCAAGCACGCCGAGTGCGCCGACCTGGACCTGACCTGGCACTTCATCGGCGGGCTGCAGAGCAACAAGGCCGCGGCGGTCGCGGCCTACGCCGACGTGGTCGAGTCGCTCGACCGCGCCAAGCTGCTCCGCGGGCTGTCCAACGGAGCCCACGGAGCGGACCGCCTGGTCGACGTCCTGGTGCAGGTCGACCTGGACCCCGACCCGGCCCCCGGCGGCACCCGCGCCGGCTGCTCCCCCGACGACGTGGACCGGCTCGCCGAGCAGGTCGCCACCGCTGAGGGCCTGCGGCTGCGGGGGGTGATGGCGGTGGCGCCGCTGGACGCGGATCCCGTGCCAGCGTTCGCGAAACTCGCTGAGATCGCCGATCGGGTGCGTCGAGTCGACCCCGCCGCGACCTGGGTGTCGGCCGGGATGAGCGGCGACCTCGAGCAGGCCGTCGAATCCGGCGCGACACACGTGCGGATAGGCAGTGCGGTGCTCGGTAGCAGGCCGCTCAGAAGGTAGTGTCGGGCGCGTAGGAGTGGGCCCCACCAGGGGGCCCACAGATGTACCGGAGGCAGAAGTCATGGGCAGCGCGATGCGCAAGATGGGTGTCTACCTTGGCCTGCTCGAGGACACCGAGCGCTACGACGACGAGTACGACGACGAGTACGACGAGCGCACCCAGCGCACCGCCGTCGAGGAGCCGGCCCGCACGGCCGCGGTCGCCAACATCTCCGAGCGTCGACGTCCCGCGGCCCAGTCGAACGGCCAGTCGAACGGGCAGTCGAACAGCCAGCAGCACGCCGGTCCGCAGGGTGTCGTCGCCGAGCTCTCCCGTATCACCACGCTGCACCCCCGGACCTACAACGAGGCCCGCACCGTCGGCGAGAACTTCCGCGAGGGCGTGCCGGTGATCATGAACCTCTCCGAGATGGACGACGCCGACGCGAAACGCCTCGTCGACTTCGCCGCGGGCCTGGTGTTCGCCGTCCGCGGCACCATCGAGCGGGTCACCAACAAGGTCTTCCTGCTCTCGCCGCCCAACGTCTCGGTGGCCGCCGAGGACAAGCAGCGCATCGCCGACGCTGGCGGCTTCTTCAACCAGAGCTAGACGCTGCGGCGTCGTGTCGTCGGCGTCCGACTTGTCTGCTGCTGGCTAGACTCCGCCTGTGGAATCCCGTCCTGTCGCGTCGATCCTCGACACCATCCTGTTCGTCTTCCTTGCCCTGATGCTGATCAGGCTGGTGGTCGACTGGGTGCAGGTCTTCGCGCGCTCCTGGACGCCGACCGGTCCGGTGCTGGTCGTCCTCGAGGTCGTCTACTCGATCACCGACCCGCCCATCCGGTTCGTGCGGCGCTTCGTACCGCCGCTGCGGCTCGGGTCCGTCATGCTCGACACCAGCTTCCTGATCGTGCTGGTCGTGGTCTACCTGTTGCGCTACCTGGTCGCCCGCCTCCCGTTCTGAGTCCCCTCACCGGTTTCCCGTCGATGCCTCCCCGCGCGTTCGAGTGTGAGGGCGGGGCCCGTCGTGGGTATCCTTCCCCGGGGCCGCGGGAGACCGCCCCGCCGGACGTCGAGACCTGGTTTCGGAGTACGGTGGGCGCGCCACGTGGCACCAGCACCACCGGTGCGGGTCAGGGGGACAGCCCGGACAGCACCGCCACGCCAGACGACGACTACGAACAAAGGGTGAGGTCATGCCGCTGACGCCTGAGGACGTGAGCAACAAGCGCTTTACTCCGGTCCGGCTCCGCGAGGGCTACGACATGGGCGAGGTCGACCAGTTCCTCGACGAGGTGGAGGCCGAGCTGGCCCGCCTCACGCGCGACAACGAGGACCTGCGCAGCAAGATCTCCGCGGCTCAGCAGGGCGGCGGGGCCACCCCGGCGTCGGCTGCGGCCCAGGAGAAGGCGTCCGAGCCGGTCAAGGCTCCCGAGCCCACGCCGGCTGCGGCGCCCGCTCCGGTCGCTGCGCCCGCTCCGGCCAAGGTCACCACCGTGGCCGACGCGTCGAGTGCGGCGGCCCGGCTGCTCGAGATTGCCACCCGCAACGCCGACGAGCTCGTCGGCGAGGCCAAGGACCAGGCGGACAAGGTGATCGGTGAGGCCCGCACCAAGGCCGAGCGACTGGAGTCCGAGAGCAAGGTCAAGTCCGACCGTCTCGAGTCCGACGCCCGCACCCGCTCGCAGATGCTCGACTCCGAGACCGCCGAGCGTCGCCAGCAGCTCTTCGGCGACCTCGAGAAGGAGAAGGAGAAGCTCAACGCGGAGGTCGAGAACCTTCGGTCCTTCGAGCGCGAGTACCGCTCCCGCCTGAAGAGCTACTTCCAGCAGCAGCTGTCGGCGCTCGACGGCAGCGGCGAGGGTGGGATCCTGCCTAGCGAGGACCACGCTCCCAAGCGGCTCAAGTCGCTGCTCGGCGACGACAACGACAACCAGGGCAGCTGAACCGCCCAAAACTGAGGCACCAGCACCGAAGCACCAGCACCACCACGTACGACGCACCGAGGCCGGCGTCCCGTCAGGGACACCGGCCTCGTGCTCTGTCCGGACGCCGTCAGCGGCGGGTGACCGAGAAGCTCAGCCCGAGGTCGTCGTCCCGCAGCACCGGATCGGCCGGCGCCTCCTCGCGCAGCTCGGTGGCCAGCACCTCGTCGGCGACCAGCGACGCGTGCTCGCGCAACGCCTCGGCTATCTCCCCGTCGGCCTGCCACAGCAGGGTGATCCGGTCGCTGACGTCGAAGCCGCTGGTCTTGCGGGCCTCCTGCACCAGGCGCACCACCTCGCGGGCCAGGCCGGCGCGGACCAGCTCCGGGGTCAGCTCGAGGTCCAGGGCGACGGTCTCACCCTGCTCGTTGACCACCGACCAGCCCTCACGGGGACGCTCGGAGACGATCACCTCGTCGGGAAGCACCTCGACGTCCTCGCCCTCGACCGGCACCACCGCCCGCCCGTCGGCGTCGAGCGTGCGCGCCAGGGTCGCGGCTTCCGCGGCGGCGATCGCAGCCGCCACCAGCGGGGTGCGTTGACCGAACCGCTTGCCCAGCGCCCGGAAGTTGCCCTTGGCCGCGAAGTCCACCAGGTCGGCGCCGGCTGCCGACAGCGGCTCGAGCACGCCGACGTTGAGCTCCTGGGCCACCTCGCCCCGCAGCTCGTCACTGAGCCGGGCGTAGGCAGAGGACGCGACCAGAGCCCGGCTGAGCGGCTGCCGGATCCGGACCTTGCCCTCGGCGCGGGCGGCCCGGCCGAGCTCGACCAGCCGACGGGTCAGCGACATCTGCGCGCCGAGCTCGTCGTCGACGAGGCTGCCGTCGACGTGCGGCCAGGTGGCCAGGTGCACCGACGAGGGCAGCTCGGACGAGGTCGACCGGAAGAGGTCCTGCCACACGCGCTCGGTGATGAACGGCGTGACCGGGGCCATCAGCAGCGTCACGACGTACAAGCACTCGTGCAGCGTCGCGAGGGCAGCGGCGTCACCGGCCCAGAAGCGGCGCCGCGAGCGGCGGACGTACCAGTTCGAGAGGTCGTCGATGTAGGCCGCCAGCAGCGAGCCGGCCCGCTGGGTGTCGAACACGTCGAGCGCCTCGGTGACGCCGCGCGTGAGCCGGTGCGCCTCCGAGAGCGCCCACCGGTCCAGCACCGGACGATCGGCCAGGGCCGGTGCGGGGTCGCCCGGCGACCAGCCGGACGTCCGCGCGTAGAGCACCTGGAACGCCACGGTGTTCCAGTAGGTCAGCAGCACCTTGCGGACGGTCTCCTGGATCGAGGCGTGTCCGACCCGTCGGGCGGCCCACGGCGAGCCGGAGGCCGCCATGAACCAGCGCACGGCATCGGCGCCGTGCTGGTCCATCAGCGGCATCGGCTCGAGGATGTTGCCGAGGTGCTTGGACATCTTGCGCCCGTCCTCGGCCAGGATGTGGCCCAGGCACAGCACGTTCTGGTAGGACGACGTGTCGAAGACCAGGGTGCCGATCGCCATCAGCGTGTAGAACCAGCCGCGGGTCTGGTCGATCGCCTCGCAGATGAAGTCGGCGGGGTACGCCGCCTCGAACCTCTCCACGGAGCCGGGGACGTGCGGGTAGCCCCACTGGGCGAACGGCATCGAGCCGCTGTCGAACCAGGCGTCGATGACCTCGGGGACCCGGCGGGCCTCCTCGCCGCACTCGGGGCACGGGAGCACCACGTCGTCGACGAACGGCCGGTGCGGGTCGAGCCCGGACTGGTCGGAGCCGGTGAGCTCGGACAGCTCGGCCAACGAGCCGACGCAGGTCTCGTGCGCCTCGCCGCAGCGCCAGATCGGCAGCGGCGTGCCCCAGTAGCGGGTGCGCGACACGGCCCAGTCGACGTTGTTGTTCAGCCAGTCCCCGTACCGGCCCCACTTGATGGTCTCGGGGAACCAGCCGGTCTTCTCGTTCTCGCGCAGCAGTGCGTCCTTGACCGCGGTGGTGCGGACGTACCAGGACGGCTGGGCGTAGTACATCAACGGCGTGTGGCAGCGCCAGCAGTGCGGGTAGCTGTGCTCGAAGGCGACGTGCCGGAACAGCAGCCCGCGCGCCTCGAGGTCGGTGACCAGGTCGGCGTCGGCGTGCTTGAAGAACTGGCCGCCGACCAGCGGCACGTCCGGGCCGAAGCATCCGTCGGTGCCGACCGGCACGACGACCGGCAGGCCGTAGGCCCGGCAGACGGCCATGTCGTCCTCGCCGAACGCGGGGGACTGGTGCACCAGTCCGGTGCCGTCCTCGGTGGTGACGTAGTCCGCGAGCACCACGATGTGCGGAGCGGTCTCGCTCGGCGGGAACTCCACCAGGGCGAACGGTCGCTCGTAGGTCCAGCGCTCCATGTCGGCGCCGACGAACCGCTGCTCGACCGTCCAGCCCTCGCCGAGCACCTGGTCGAACAACGGCTCGGCGACGACCAGCGTCTCGGTGCCATCGGTGGCCACCACGTAGGTGACGTCCGAGCGCGCGGCGACCGCGGTGTTCGAGACCAGCGTCCACGGGGTCGTCGTCCAGACGAGGAGAGCAGCGCCCGGACGATCGGCAGAGCCCGCGAGCGGCCCGGAGGTCAGCGGGAACCGGACGTAGACGCTGGGGTCGGTGACGGTCTCGTAGCCCTGCGCGACCTCGTGGTCGGAGAGTCCCGTGCCGTCCCGCGGGCAGTACGGCGCAACGCGGTAGTCCTGCACGAGCAGGCCCTTGGCGTGGATCTGCTTGAGGGCCCACCAGACCGACTCGACGTAGGCCGCGTCCATCGTGCGGTAGGGGTCGGTGGTGTCGACCCAGTAGCCCATCCGCTCGGTCATCTCCTCGAACAGGCCCATGTTGGTGAAGACCGACTCGCGGCACTTGGCGTTGAACTCGGCCACGCCGTACGCCTCGATGTCGCGCTTGCCGGTGAAGCCGAGCTCCTTCTCGACGGCCAGCTCGACCGGCAGTCCGTGGCAGTCCCAGCCGGCCTTGCGGTCGACCTGGTAGCCCTGCATGGTCTTGAACCGCGGGAAGATGTCCTTGAAGACCCGGGCCTCGACGTGGTGGGTGCCGGGCCGGCCGTTGGTGGTCGGAGGCCCCTCGTAGAAGGTCCACCGGGGACGGTCACCGGCGAGCTCGACGGACTGCTCGAACGTCCGGTCCGTGCGCCACAGGTCAAGCACCGCGTGCTCGAGGGCCGGGAGGTCCACCTGGGGTGGGACGGGGAGGTACTCGTTCACGGCTGGTCCTTCGGCTCGCAACGGATGCGGGGCTGAAGGGACGAGGCCACCGGCGTCGTGCCGATCGGTCCCGCGGTACCACCCTCCTTGGCGGGCCCGGTGCTGCTGGGTCGCCCACTCGTGGTCACCGCTGCCGGGTCTACCTGCCTCGCCCCGGAGGGAAGGCGCTCTTCCGGCGGTTCAGGGTGATCTTCGCTCCGGACAACACCCCCGGGCTCACACCGTCCCCGGGTCGCTGTCGGCTGTTCCGGAGCTACTCGTCCCGTCCACACCGTGCGGTGCCTGCAGTCTGCCAGACCGGCCGGCCCGCGTTCACCCGGGTTTGCCGGTCCGGCGGGGAAGGGGAGGGCCGGGTAAGTTGTCCCGGGCCGGGCGCGCTTGGTTGTCAGCGGTGCGGGCACGGCATATCCTCTGCCCCACACGTGTGGCGGACTTCACCTCCGGCCACACGTTCCTTGATGTTCACACGGCTTTTAGGGGGCCGCGGGCCATGGCACGCACGACAGCACGCAAGCTGGCCGGATCGACCGTGGCCGCAGCCAAGCGAGTGACCCGACGGGCCTCGACCACCACGGCCGCCGAGGCGCCGGCGAAGAAGGCGGCTCCCGCCAAGAAGGCTCCCGCGAAGAAGGCTCCCGCGAAGAAGGCTCCCGCCAAGAAGGCCGCACCGGTGGCGAAGAAGGCCCCGGTCGCGAAGAAGACCGCACCCGCCAAGAAGGTGGCCGCCACGAAGGCCCCGGCGAAGAAGGCCGCACCGGTGGCGAAGAAGACCGCACCGCCCGCGAAGAAGGCTCCCGTGAAGAAGCCCGCCCCCGTGGCCACCCCGGCCCCCGCCGCGAAGGCACCGGCCAGGAAGGCCGCTGCCAAGAAGGCGCCTGCTGTCTCGACCAAGAAGCTGGCGGTCAAGGCCGACGAGAAGCCCTGGACCAAGTCCGAGCTCAACGACGTCCGCGGCGAGCTCAACGTCGACCGCGACCGGCTCCGCAAGGAGCTCAACCTGGCCGAGCACGAGCTGCACGACCTCATGCGGGACGCGGGCGACGGGGCCGGCAACGACCAGGCCGACGTGGGCTCGACGACGTTCGAGCGGGACCACGAGATGAGCCTGGCCAACAACGCGCGCGACATGCTGGCGCAGACCGAACGGGCCCTGAACCGCATCGAGAACGGCACCTACGGCGTCTGCGAGAGCTGCGGGGAGCCCATCGGCAAGATGCGGTTGATGGCGTTCCCGCGTGCGACACTGTGCCTGCCATGCAAGCAGCGCGAGGAGCGTCGCTGAGTTCCAGCGACACGACGTCCACCCCCACCGGCCCGAGCGGCCGCCAGGGTGCCCGCAGGGGCGCGCTCGTGGTGTTCGCGAGCATCGCGGTCGCGGGCTACGTGACCGACCTGGTCTCCAAGGTCCTCGCCGTGCAGCACCTCACCGGTCGGGGTCCGGTGTCCGTCGTCGGTGACGTGCTGACCCTCTACCTCGCCCGCAACCCCGGGGCCGCGTTCAGCACCGGCACGTCGTACACCGTCGTGCTCACCTTCGTGGCGATCGCCGCCGGTCTCGCGGTGCTCTGGACGGTCCGCCGGGTGCGCAGCACCGGCTGGGCGATCGGCCTGGGCTTCCTGATGGCCGGCGTGCTCGGCAACCTCACCGACCGCATCTTCCGCTCGCCCGGCGTGCTCCGCGGACACGTCGTGGACTTCCTGCAGCTGCCCAACTGGCCGATCTTCAACGTGGCCGACGTGTGCATCAACATCGCCGCCGGTGTGGTCATCCTGCAGGCGGTGCGCGGCATCTCCGTGAACGGCACCCGGCCCCGCGACGCCGGCGGTACGACCGAGGCCACCCCCGACGAGTCGACCGCGGCCTCGTGAGCGACGCAGCGGCGACCGACTTCAGCGGGCACGAGCGGCGCACGGTCACGGTCCCCGACGGCCTCGCCGGCGAGCGCGTCGACGCGGCCATCGCCCGGATGTTCGGCCTGTCACGCACACGCGCCGCGGAGCTGATCCTGAGCGGCCACGTGGCCGTCGACGGCTCCCGCCCGGCGAAGTCCGACCGGGTCGAGCCCGGCTCGATGCTCGACGTCGCGATCCCGGCCGTGGTCGACCCTTCCGCGATCGTCCCCGAGATGGTCGAGGGCATCAAGATCGTGCACGACGACGACGCGATCGTGGTGATCGACAAGCCCGTCGGGGTGGCGGTGCACCCGAGCCCGGGCTGGAACGGTCCGACCGTCGTGGCGCACCTCGTCGCGGCCGGGTTCCGGATCTCCACCAGCGGTGCGGCCGAGCGCCAGGGCATCGTGCAGCGCCTCGACGTGGGCACGTCCGGGGTGATGGTGATAGCCAAGTCCGAGCGGGCCTACTCCGTGCTCAAGAACGCGTTCCGCGAGCGCACCGTCGACAAGACGTACCACGCGCTGGTGCAGGGTCATCCCGACCCGTTGCAGGGCACGATCGATGCCCCGATCGCGCGACACCCCAAGCACGACTACAAGTTCACGGTGCGGGCGGACGGCAAGGCGAGCATCACGCACTACGAGACGCTCGAGGCGCACCGGTTCGCGACGCTGCTGGAGGTGCACCTCGAGACCGGCCGCACCCACCAGATCCGCGTGCACATGGCCGCCCTCAAGCACCCCTGCGTCGCCGACATCACCTACGGCGCCGACCCGACGCTGGCCAAGCGCGTCGGCCTCGACCGGCAGTGGCTGCACGCCGTACGCCTCGGCTTCGAGCACCCCGAGTCCGGCGAGTACGTCGAGTACGAGTCCGACTACCCGCCGGACCTCCAGCACGCGCTGGACACCCTGCGCGATGCCAACTGAGCCGGAGCTGACGCTGCGACCGGCGGCCCTCGAGGACGCCGAACCGCTGGCCACGCTCTACCTCACCGCCCGCGAGGCGGCGCACCCCGCGATCCCGCGCACGGTGCACACCGGGCCCGAGGTCCGGCTGTGGTTCCGCAGCCGCTTCGACGCACCGGAGGCCGAGGTCTGGCTGGCGGAGCGCGACGCGGCGCCGGTGGGCCTGCTGCTGCTCGAGGACGACTGGGTGCACTCGTTGTACGTCGACCCGCAGATGCTTCGCGCGGGGATCGGCAGCGCGCTGCTCGACCTGGCCAAGTCGCTGCGTCCCGAGGGCCTCGGGCTGTGGGTGTTCGAGGCCAACGAGCGGGCCCGGCGGTTCTACGCCCACCACGGCTTCGCAGAGGTACGACGGACCGACGGCTCGGACAACGAGGAGGGGGAGCCGGACGTCGAGCTGGCGTGGCCCGACCCCGTCTCGCTCCCCGGGATGCGCCGGCGGATCGACGCGCTCGACGACCGGCTCGCGGACCTGCTGTCCGAGCGGGCCGCCCTGACCGCACGGATCCAGCAGCTCAAGGCGGTCCCGGGGCACGCCGGGCGGGACCCGGCCCGCGAGGACGAGATCGTCGCGCGGATGGCCCGTCGCGCCCCGGTGCTCGGCGAGCCGCGGATCCGTCGGATCATGGTGCAGGTGATCAGCGAGAGCCTGGACGCGGCGACGGAACAACCCCGGCCGTCCGGCGGTTGAGCCGGGGAGCCAACCGTTGGAGGAGAAACAGTGAAGGTCGAGATCTGGTCGGACGTCGTCTGCCCGTGGTGCTACATCGGCAAGCGACGCTTCGAGGCGGCGCTGGCGCGGTTCGCGCACCGCGACGACATCGAGGTGGAGTGGCGCAGCTTCCAGCTGGACCCGTCCACGGAGTCGGTGTCGGTCGCGGGGGAGGGGCCAGGACATGCCGCGGTCATCGCGGCGAAGTACGGCATGCCGCTGCCCCAGGCGCAGGAGGCCATCGCCTCGATGACGCAGGCCGCCGCCGGTGAGGGCCTCGACTTCCACCTCGACCGGTCGCTGCGCTCCAACACCTTCGACGCCCACCGGCTGATCCACCTGGCCGCCGAGCACGGGATCCAGGACGCGGCCAAGGAGCGGTTCATGCGCGCCTACTTCACCGAGGGCGAGCCAGTCGGTGACCGCGACGCCCTGGTCCGCCTCGCCGTCGACGTCGGCCTCGAGCGTGACGAGGTCGAGCGCCTGCTCGACGGGGACCAGCACGCGGACGCCGTACGCTCCGACGTGGCCGAGGCCCGGTCGCTCGGGATCACCGGGGTGCCGTTCTTCGTCGTGGACCGGAAGTACGGCGTCTCCGGCGCCCAGCCGGCCGACCAGCTGCTCGCGGTGCTGGAGCGCGCGTGGTCCGAGCGGTCGCCGCTGACCCTGGTGGGATCCGCCGCGGTGGGTAAGCCTGGGGAGACCGACCAGGCGTGCGGCCCCGACGGCTGCCCGATCTGAGGAACCGACCACCCGGAGGAAGACCATGCCCACAGGACCGCTGCCCGACGACGTCCTCGAGCTGCTCGCCAAGCCGAACCCCGCGGTGATCGTGTCGCTGCGCCCGGACGGCCAGCCGGTGTCCGTGGCCACCTGGTACCTCCTCGAGGAGGACGGCCGGATCCTGGTCAACATGGACGAGGGCCGCAAGCGCCTGGAGTACCTCCGTGCCGATCCGCGGGTCTCGCTGACCGCGCTCGACGAGGAGTCCTGGTACACCCACGTCAGTGTCCAGGGGCGGGTCGTGGAGTTCCGCGAGGACCCCGACCTGACCGACATCGACCGGCTCTCCCGGCACTACGGCGGCGAGGCCTACCGGAACCGCGACCGTGGCCGGGTCAGCGCCTGGATCGCGGTCGACTCCTGGCACGGCTGGGGCGCCGCCGCCCGGTCCTGAGATGTCGGAGGGTCGTGCCACTATCGGCTCCGCGGGTCCCGTAGGCTTACCTCTCTTCCCCACGATGCCCGGCCGCGGTCCCCCGCAGGCCTGTTTTGTGGTGCGCTCATGAGCTCGGAAAGGGGCAGACCTGCCCATGCCAGGTGGAACAGGTAGCACCTCGGACGGCTTCGTCCACCTGCACGTGCACACCGAGTACTCCATGCTCGACGGCGCCTCGCTGCTCGACGGACTGTTCTCCCGGGTGGCCGACCTGGGGATGCCCGCGGTCGCGATGACCGACCACGGCAACCTGCACGGCGCCTTCGACTTCTACGCCAAGGCGGTCCGTCACGGGGTGAAGCCGATCATCGGCATCGAGGCCTACGTCACCCCCGAGACCTCCCGGTTCGAGCGTCGTCGCGTCCGGTGGGGGAAGGGCGACGTGGCCGAGGAGGGCGGCGACGACGTCGCGGGCGGCGGTGCCTACACCCACATGACCATGTGGGCCGAGTCCACCGAGGGCATGCAGAACCTGTTCCGGCTCTCCTCGCGCTCCAGCCTCGAAGGCTTCTTCTACAAGCCGCGCATGGACAAGGAGATCCTGCAGGAGCACAGCAAGGGGCTCATCGTCAGCACCGGCTGCCCCAGCGGTGCCATCCAGACCCGGCTGCGGCTGGGGCAGTGGGACGAGGCCGTGCGCGAGGCGGGCGAGCTGCAGGACATCTTCGGTCGGGACAGCGTCTTCCTCGAGCTGATGGACCACGACATCGCGATCGAGAAGCGCGTGCGCGACGACCTGCTCCGGCTCGGCCGCGAGCTCGGGATCCCGCCGCTGGCCACCAACGACTCGCACTACAACAACCCCGAGGACGCCAACGCGCACGACGCGTTGATCTGCGTCGCCTCGGGCAAGCGGCTCTCCGACACCAAGCGGCTCAAGTTCAACGGCGGCGGCTACTACCTCAAGTCCGCGGCGGAGATGCGTGAGCTCTGGGCGGTCCAGAACGGCATGCCGGAGGCCTGTGACAACACCCTGGCCATCGCCGAGCGCTGTGAGGTGGAGTTCGTCGAGTCCACCGGCGGCTACATGGCCCGCGCGGACATCCCGGCCGGCGAGACCGAGGAGAGCTGGTTCCGCCAGGAGGTCTGGCGAGGCATCGAGCACCGCTACCCGGGCGAGCGGCTGGACCAGGAGGTCCGGGACCGCGTCGAGATGGAGCTCGCGATCGTCTCGCAGAAGGGCTACTGCGGCTACTACCTCGTGGTCGCCGACTTCATCGGTTGGTCCAAGGCCAACGGCATCCGCGTCGGCCCGGGCCGCGGTTCCGGTGCCGGCTCGATCGCGGCGTACTCCCTGCAGATCACCGACCTGTGCCCGCTCGAGCACGGCCTGTTCTTCGAGCGCTTCCTCAACCCCGAGCGTCCCTCGATGCCGGACTTCGACATCGACTTCGACGACCACCGCCGCGGTGAGGTGATCGCCTACGTCACCCAGAAGTACGGCGCCGAGCGGGTTGCGCAGATCGCCACCTTCGGCCGGCTCAAGTCCAAGGCCGCCATCAAGGACGCTGCTCGGGTGCTCGACCACGGCTTCGCGATCTCCGACCGCATCACCAAGGCGCTGCCGCCCGACGTGATGGGCAAGGGCGTCGCTCTCAAGGACATCTTCAACCGGGACCACAAGCGCTACGCGGAGGGCGGCGAGTTCCGCTCGCTGCACGACGCCGACGCCGACGTCCGCACCATCTTCGACACCGCGGTGGGTCTCGAGGGGCAGATCCGCAACTGGGGCGTGCACGCGGCCGGCGTGATCATGTCCAGCGAGCCGCTGATCGACATCGTGCCGATCATGGCCCGTCCCCAGGACGGCGCGATCATCACGCAGTTCGACTACCCCATGTGCGAGTCGCTCGGCCTGGTCAAGATGGACTTCCTCGGCCTGAGCAACCTGCACACGCTCGAGGACGCGCTGGAGAACATCACGGCCAACCTCGGTCAGACGGTCGTGCTGGAGGAGCTGCCGTTCGACAACCGCGCCACCTACGAGCTGATGGGCCGCGGCGACACCCTCGGGGTCTTCCAGCTCGACGGCGGGGGCATGCGTGCGCTGCTCCGCTCCATGCGACCCGACCAGTTCGCCGACATCACCGCGGTCAGCGCGCTCTACCGCCCGGGGCCGATGGGTGCTGACTCCCACAACAAGTACGCCCGCCGCAAGAACGGCCGCGAACCGATCGACCCGATCCACCCGGCGCTCGCGGAGGCCCTCGAGTCGGTGCTGGGGGAGACCTACGGCCTGATCGTCTACCAAGAGCAAGTGATGGCGATCGCCCAGGTCCTGGCGGGCTTCACCCTCGGTGCCGCGGACAACCTGCGCCGGGCGATGGGCAAGAAGAAGAAGTCGGAGCTGGACAAGCAGTACGCCGGCTTCCAGGCGGGCATGCTCGAGCGCAGCTTCCCGCAGGACGCCATCGACACGCTCTGGGCGATCCTGCTGCCGTTCTCCGACTACGCCTTCAACAAGTCGCACTCGGCGGCCTACGGCGTCATCACCTACTGGACCGCCTACCTCAAGGCCAACTACCCGGCCGAGTACATGGCCGCGCTCCTGACGTCCGTGAAGGACGACAAGGACAAGATGGCGATCTACCTCAACGAGTGCCGGCGGATGAAGATCCAGGTGCTCCCGCCCGACGTCAACGAGTCGGCCAGCAACTTCACCCCGGTCGGTCGCGACATCCGGTTCGGCCTCACCGCGATCCGCAACGTCGGGCACAACGTCGTCGACGGGATCGTCGCCGCCCGCGCGTCGGAGGGACGGTTCAGCGACTTCAACGACTTCCTGGCCAAGGTCCCCGCGGTGGTCTGCAACAAGCGGGTGATCGAGTCGCTGATCAAGGCCGGCGCCTTCGACGACCTCAAGCACCGCCGACGCGCGCTGGTCGCGATCCACGAGCCGGCCGTGGACCAGTACGTCGACATCAAGCGCAACGAGGCCATCGGGCAGGACTCCCTCTTCGGGGGGCTCGACGACGACGCGGGCTTCGGCGTCTCGGTGGTGATCCCCGAGATCAACGAGTGGGACAAGATGACGTTGCTGGGCCACGAGCGGGAGATGCTCGGCCTCTACGTCTCCGACCACCCGCTGATGGGGCTCGAGCACGTCCTGTCCGCGTCGGCCGACTGCACCATCGGCCAGCTGCTCGTCGACGAGGACCGGCCCGACGGCTCCACCGTCACCGTCTCCGGCCTGATCACGTCGGTGCAGCGCAAGATCACCAAGCGTGGCGACGCCTGGGCGATGATCACCGTGGAGGACCTCGAGGGTGGCATCGACGTGCTGCTCTTCCCGAGCGCCTACCAGCTCGCCAGCACGCTGCTGACCGAGGACGCGATCGTGACCGTCAAGGGGAGGCTGTCCCGCTCCAAGGACCAGCCCGAGCTGCACGGGCAGGAGCTCAGTGTCCCCGACCTGGCCGACGGGCCGTCCGGTCCCGTGGTGATCACCATGCCGTCGACGCGCTGCACGATGCCGGTCGTCGAGCAGCTCAAGGACGTCCTGGGCACGCACCCGGGCGTCACCGAAGTACGGTTGCGACTGATGACCAAGACCTCGACGACCGTGATGAAGCTCGACGACCGCCTCCGGGTCGCCGCGAGCCCGGCCCTCTACGCCGACCTCAAGGCGCTGCTCGGCCCGCACTGCCTGGCGGTCTGATGACCCGGCGGTCCCGCGGTCTGCTCCGTGAGTGCGCCCTCGTTCTCGGCGTGATGCTGGTGCTCGGCGTGCTCTGCGGGGTGCTCTGGTGGCTGCTGGTCGACCCGGCGGCCTACACCAAGCTGCGCGACGGCGGGGTGATGCAGGAGGAGGACCTGTCCAAGCAGTTCTCCGCGGACGGCCTGTACGTCGTGATCGCCGCCGTCTCCGGCCTGGTCAGCGGACTGCTGCTGATCTGGTGGCGCACCCGCGACGTGCTCCTCACCAGCGTGCTGCTGGTCCTCGGCACGGCCGTCGCCGCGGCGGCCATGGAGCTCACCGGACACCTGCTCGGTCCGGGTGACCCCGGGGCCGCGCTGGCCGCCGCCAAGGTGGGAGCCCGGGTGCCCGAGCGGCTCGACGTGGACGCCTTCACCGTCTACCTCGTCTGGCCCCTCTCGGCGCTCATCGGCGCCCTGGTGGTCCTGCTCAACGTGACGCCCCGCCCGCGCTCGGACTCGACTCCATAACGTCCGGCGCCGAAGGGGCCGAGTGCCCTCGCGCCGACGTCGTCGCGGCTACGCTTGGCCGACGTCTCAACCAGCCCGTGCGGGCACCGAACCAGGGGGAACCACCATGTCCACCAACGTCCCGGGCCAGTCCGAACCCGAGTACCTCGAGCCGGGCAGCGGCCCCGCCGACTCCGGCGAGCCGCCCCGCAACCGAGGCCGGCGCACCGGTCTCGTGGCCGGCGCGGCCGTGGCGGTCGTCGCCGCCGTCGGGGTCGGTGCCTACGGCGTGGTGCAGCTGATGGCCGGCGGGAGCTCGCCGGCGACGGCCGTCCCGGCGGATGCGATCGGCTACGTCAGCCTCGACCTCGACCCCTCCGCCTCGCAGAAGATCGAGGCGTTCAAGATCCTCCGGAAGTTCCCGGCGATCAAGAAGCAGCTCGGCAGCCGTGACGACCTCCGCCAGGCGGTCTTCGACGAGATCCAGAAGTCCGGCGACTGTAAGGGCCTGGACTACGCCCGGGACATCGAGCCCTGGATCGGCGACCGGGTCGCCCTGGCCGCCGTACCTGACAGCAAAGCGGGGGCCACCCCGCTGTTCGTCCTCCAGGTCACCGACGAGGCCAAGGCCAAGGCGGGTGCCCGCAAGCTCGAGACCTGCGACGGGACCGCGACGGACGGCGGGGACAAGCCGGCCGGGCTCGCGTTCGTCGGCGACTACCTCCTGGTCGCGGAGACCCAGGCCGGAGCGGACTCGATGGCCAAGGACGCAGAGGCGTCGACGCTGGCCGACTCATCGGAGTTCACCACCGCGATGGACCGTGTGGGGGACCCCGGCATCGTGACGATGTACGTCTCCAAGGACGCGCCCGCTGCGTTCGCCAAGGCGTCCGGTTCGTCGTCCGACTCGGGCCGGGTCACTTCGATGTTCAAGGACTTCCAGGGTGCCGCCGGGGTCGTCAGGTTCGCCGACGGCGCGGTCGAGGCCGAGTTCACCGGCAAGGGCCTCCCCTCGGGGATCGGCGCCGCGCAGGGTCCGGACGTGGGCACGCTGCCCGGCTCCACCGCCGCTGCGCTCTCCGTGGGGTTCAAGGAGGGCTGGGCCAAGGACTACGTCGCGCAGATGAACGACCTGCTCGGTGACGGCGCGTCCGTCGACGAGATGCTGGCCGAGGGCGAGCGCGCCACCGGCCTCCAGCTCCCCGAGGACGTCGAGACCCTGCTCGGCAGCGGGCTCACCGTCTCGATCGACGGCAAGACCGACCTCAAGGCGCTGACCGAGTCGCCCGACCCGAGCCAGGTGCCAGCGGGCATCCGGATCTACGGCGACCCGGCCAAGATCACCCCGATCATCGACAAGCTCAAGGCCGCGGCCGGTCCCGACGCGGACCTGGTGAAGGTGTCCACCGGTGACGGCATCGTCACCGTGGGCTTCGACCAGGCGTACGTCGACGGGCTGCGCGACAAGGGAGGGCTGGGAGACGTCTCGGCGTTCAAGGACGTGGTGCCGGACGCGAGCCGCGCCACCGGCACGTTCTACGTCAGCTTCGACGCCGGTGACGGCTGGGCCGAGCAGCTCGCCGACCTGGTCTCCGACGGCGACGCCGAGGTCAGGGCCAACGTCGCGCCGCTCGATGCGCTGGGGGTCAGCACCTGGTTCGACGACGACGAGGTGCAGCACAGCCTGCTGCGGCTGACCACCGACTGACCGTCGCGGCGGCGCCCCACCACCAGCCGGCCAGGTGCTTGTGGGACGCCGTCGTGCAGCGATACGCTGAAGACCGAATTGCGTATCGCGAAATGAGTTGTATAATGCGCAACAAAACGCACGGAGCTTTCCTGGCCGACATGCTGTCGTCCGCGCGCTACGAGGTGCTGCCCACCCCGTCGGTCGCCGACAAGGTGGTGGCGCACATCCCGCTCGACCGGACCGTCACCGTCACCGCGTCGCCGGCCAAGGGGCTCGAGGCCACCCTGGAGCTGACCGAGCAGCTGGCCCGGCTGGGCTACACCGCGGTGCCGCACCTCGCGGCCCGGATGGTCAGCGGTCGGACCGAGCTCTCCGAGATCGCCGACCGGTTGGTCGCGGCCGGGGTCAGCACGGTGTTCGTGCCCGGCGGCGACCAGGACCCGCCCGCGGGCGACTACACCTCTGCCCTGGACCTGCTCGAGGACCTCACGTCCCTCGGCAGTCCCTTTCCGGAGGTCGGCATCACCGGCTACCCCGAGTCGCACCCCACCATCAGCGACGACCTCACCGTGCAGTCGATGTGGGACAAGCGCCGGCACGCCACCCACGTGGTCAGCAACCTCAACTTCGACCCCGACAACATCCGCAGCTGGGTCGACCGGATGCGCACCCGCGGGATCGCCATGCCGGTGCTGCTCGGCATCCCAGGACCGATCGACCGGGCCAAGCTGCTGGCGATGGCCACCAAGATCGGGGTCGGCGACTCCACCCGGTTCCTGGTCAAGCACAAGGGCACGCTCACCCGGCTCGCCGCCCCCGGCGGGTTCACCGGCGAGCGGTTCCTCGAACGGTGCGCCCCGGCTCTGGCCCGGCCCGGCTCGATGGTGACCGGCCTGCACGTCTACACGTTCAACCAGATCGCCGAGACCGAGGCGTGGCGCCGGGAGTACCTCGATCGGCTGATGGCGGTGCGCTGACCCGAAAGGCGTTGGACGTGGTCGGTGCTGGGTCCGACGGTCGACCGGTTGGTGGGGCTCGCCGAGGGAGGTCGGGTCCTGGAGCTCGCGGGACACCTCTGACGTGCTGGTCCAGCACGTGGTCCCCCACCACTTCCGGTTCGACGAGACCCGGGCGGCCCGGCTCTACCGGAGCCCGCACGCTACGTCTGGCCGGCCGAGCTCGACCTGATGGCGCAGCTGGCCGGCTCCCGGCCTGAGCCAGGGCCAGAGCCGGAGCTAGAGCTCGGCGAGCAGTCCCCGCACCGTCTCGCGGGCCCGGTCCCTGATCTCTGGGCCGTGCGTGAACGCCGCGACGTCGTACTCCAGCTCGCCCAGTCGGTGCGCGGTCTGCTTCGTCATGGCGAAGTCCGAGCACAGGAACGCCGGCGAGATGCGGGTGCCGCGCAGGAACCGGAAGTTGAACAGCGCGTCGCCGGTGATCAGCGTGCCGGTGCTCTCGAGGAGCAGCGAGATGTGGCCGGGGGAGTGGCCCGGGGTGTGCACGACACGCAGGCCCCCAGCGACCGGGAGAAGCTCGCCGTCGGTCAGGGCAGGCCCCGGCTCGAACGCCTCGACCTTCGCGTCGCCGGTGCGCGCGATCAGCCGGCCCATCCGGGTCGAGCGGTCGTTGGCTCCGGAGATCCGCCCGGACCGCGCCCAGCCGTGGTCGTCGCCGTGCACCAGCACGGGGGCACCGGTCTGCCGGCTCATCTCCGCGGCTCCGCCGGCATGGTCGGGGTGCACGTGGGTGAGCACGATCCGGGTGACGTCGCGGGGGTGCTTGCCGATCGCAGCGAGCCCGGCCACGATCTTGGCCGGGGCCTTCTTCAGACCGGTGTCGACCAGCGTGACGCTGCCGTCGTCGTCCACCAGGGCGAAGGAGTTGATCATGTCCTGGCCGGCGGTCGGGATGCGGAAGACACTGGGGGCGAGCTCGACGGCGGGGGTGGAGGCCATGCCCGGACCCTACGAGTTCGGACCGTATGAGACCAGCAGCTCCGCCAGGGCGCGTTCCAGACCGGTGTGACCCGTGTCCACGACCACCAGGGGCAGACCGACCCGATCGGCCGCCTGCTGCGCGAGCCCGCGCAGCTCGTCGTCCGGCTGCTGCGCGAGCCAGACCATCCGCGTGTAGTGCCGGAAGTAGTCGTCGCGCAGCTCGGGATAGCGGTCCAGCCCGAGCTCGGCGATCACGGTGCGCCGGAACGAGCGGACCAGGAAGTCGGTGAGCACGTAGGTGCCCGGCTCCGCCTCGAACATCGCGCGCAGCCGGTCGGCACCCCCGAAGACGTCGTAGCAGTGCAGCCCCGCGAGCCGGGAGAGGCCGCGGCGCTCGCACACCTCGTCGAGCGCGCCGTAGGTGCCGCAGTCCGCGTAGCCGACTGCCACCGACGCGTAGCGCCCGGCCAGCTCGCCGGCCAGTGCGTCGACCTGGCCGGCGATCCGCTCCGGGTGGTTGTGCAGCAGCGGCGGCAACGGGTGTACGTCGACGGGCCACCCGCGCGCCGCCACCACCTCGGCACACGGAGCCGCGATGGCACCGCAGGCGATCAGGGCGACGCGACGCTCGGCGGGAGGGTCAGACCGGGAAGGCGAGGAGGTCGATGAACCGGTCGTTGAAGTCGGTGCGGTCGGAGAGCTCGACATAGGTCACCTCCTCGAGCAGGGCCAGGGCGCCGGCGCGCTCGCGGACGCTGAGCAGGCTCATCTTGGCGCCCTCGCCGGCGACGTTGCCGGCCGAGACGATGCGCAGCACCGGGATCTTCGGCACCAGCCCGATCCGCACGGCGGCGGCGGGGGAGAGGTAGCTGCCGAACGAGCCGGCCAGCAGCACCTGCTGCACGTCGGACTCCTCGAGGCCGAGCTCCTCGAGCAGCAGCGTCCACCCGGTCGCGATGGCGCCCTTGGCGAACTGCAGCTCGCGGACGTCGCGCTGGGAGAGGTAGACCGTCTCGTCGGGGGGCGAGTCCGGCTCGGGGCGGTGCAGCACGAACACCCGCTCCTGGCCGATCGCGGTCAGCCGGTCCGCGACGTGCGGGGCGATCTCGGCCGCCCGTTCATCGGGCACGAAGCGTCCGGAGGAGTCGAGCAGGCCGGCGCGGACCAGCTCGGAGACGGCGTCGACCAGGCCCGAGCCGCACAGGCCCTGCGCCTCGACGTCGCCGATCACCTGCAGGTGCACGCCGTCTGCGTCGATCCGGACGACCTCGACCGCGCCGTCGGCGGCCCGCATGCCGCAGCGGATCGCGCCGCCCTCGAACGCCGGGCCGGCCGGGGCGGCCGTGGACACGATGGTGTCGCCGTCGCTGAGCACGATCTCGCAGTTGGTCCCGACGTCGATGAACAGCCGGGTGCGCTTGTCGCGATCCATGCCGGTCGCCAGCATGCCCGAGACGATGTCGCCTCCGACGTACGCACCGAGGGCGGGGAAGACCACCGCCCGGGCGCCGGTGTGCAGGGCGAGACCGAGGTCGGAGGCGAGCAGGGTGGGCAGCACGCGGCTGGTCATCACGAACGGTGCGACTCCCAGCGGCTCGGGGTCGATGCCCAGCACCAGCGCGGTCATCGTGGCGTTGCCGGCCAATGCCACCTCGTAGACCTCGTGCGGCTCGACCTCGGCCTCGGCGAGCACCTCGGCGGTGAGCTCGGCCAGCGTGGACTGGGCCAGGTCGCGCAGGCGCTGCGCGGCGTCGGGGTCCATCATCGTGGCGCTGATCCGGGTGATCACGTCGGCGCCGAAGGGCTGCTGCTTGTTGAGCATCGAGGCGACCGCGGCCGGGGTGCCGGTGGCGGTGTCGATCAGCGTCGCCACCACGGTCGTGGTGCCGAGGTCGAAGGCGACCGCGAAGCGCCGGGCGCTGGTGTCGCCGGGCTCGACGTCGATGAGCGCCTCGTCGACGATGACGGCGGTGACCTTGTAGTCGGCCTGCCGCAGCACGCCCGGCAACCGCCGGAGCACGTGCAGGTCGGGTGCCAGCTCGAGGTCGTCGATCGCGTCGAGGACCCGCTGCAGGTCGGTGCGCTGGTCCTGAAGGGTGGGCTCGACCAGCTCGACGTACCTCTTCTGGATCGCCGGTCGCAGGATCACCTGGCGGCCGACGCCGAGGGTGGCGGCCTTGGGCCGCGTGGTCAGCGGGGGCACCTCGATCGCGAGGTCCTGCGTGGCCTGGGCCAGGCAGGCCAGCCGCCAGCCGTCGGCGAGCTGCGCCGCGGTGAAGGAGCGTACGTCGAGACGGTGGATCGGGACCGAGCCGTCGAGCACCTGGATCTTGCACTTCTTGCAGGTGCCGTGGCCGCCGCACGTCGAGTCGATCGCGATGCCGTTCCAGCTCGCGGCGTCGAACACGCTGACCCCGGGCGGGACCCGGACGTCGCGACCCGACGGCGTGAACGACAGCTGCACGCGGCCGACCCCGTCGTGCGGGGTCGAGCCCGGGCCGTCGGGACGGTCGATCAGTCCCTCACGTCTCAGGTCGTTGACCGAGATGTTGGGCGGCTCCTCGTTGACCTCGGTCATAGGGCGGCGGCGGCCTGCTTCTTGCGGTGGTCGGCGATCCAGCTGCCGCCCCAGTCGTCGTGGCCCAGCAGGAGGTCCGCGGCCTTGACGGCGGCCACGATCTGCGGGGTGCGGGTGTCCATGATCGCGCTGGTCAGACCGGAGGTCATCGCCATCGGCAGGAACGCCGCGCCGAGGGTGTGCCGGTCGGGCATCCCGAACGACACGTTGGACGCGCCGCAGGTCATGTTGAGGCCGTGCACGTCGCGGATGCGGCGCATGGTCTCCATCGTCGTGTTGACCACGCCGGTGTCCGCGCCGATCGGCATGGCGAGCGGGTCGATGACGATGTCGGCCTTGGCGATGCCGTACTCACCCGTCGCGACGTCCACGATGTGCTGCACGAGCTCGAGGCGGCGGTCCGCCTCCATGGGGATCTCCTCCGCGTCGTTGGGCAGGGCGATGATCGCGGCGTCGTACTTCTTGACGAGGGGGAGGATCAGCGCCATCCGGTCGTCCTCGGCGGTGATCGAGTTGACCAGCGCCCGGCCCTGGTAGGCGGCCAGCCCGGCCTCGAGAGCCTCGACCACCGAGGAGTCGATGCAGATCGGCTTGTCGGTGAGCTGCTGCACGAGCGTGATCGCCTTGGCCAGCAGCTCGGGCTCGTCGGTCATCGGGACGCCCATGTTGACGTCGAGCACGTCGGCGCCGCCCTCGATCTGCGCGATGACGTCGCGCTCGATCGCGGACAGGTCGCCAGCGCGCAGCTGCTCCTGGAAGATGCGGCGGCCGGTCGGGTTGATCCGCTCACCGATCAGGCAGAAGCGGCGACCGTGACCGAGGACCACCTCGGCGGACGTGCCGCGCAGGGTGGTCTCGAGCAGCTCGGTCATGCCGTCACCAGGGCCCGCTTCTTCTGCAGCAGGTCCTTGGCCCGCTTGACGGTCTGCGACGCATCGGGCGCGTAGCCGTCGGCACCGACCGCGTCGGCGTACTCCTGGGTGACGGGGGCGCCGCCGACCATCACGATGACCTGGTCGCGCAGACCGGCCTTCTGGAGCGCGTTGAGGTTGGCCTTGAACATCGGCATCGTCGTGGTGAGGAAGGCCGAGAAGCCGACGATGTCGGGCTGGTGCTCGATGATCTTCTCCACGAACTTCTCCGGTGCCACCTGCACGCCGAGGTCTATGACCTCGAAGCCGGCGCCCTCGAGCATGATGTTGACGAGGTTCTTGCCGATGTCGTGGACGTCGCCCTTGACCGTGCCCATCAGGAACTTGCCGATGGTCTGCACGCCGGTTTCGGCGAGCAGCGGCCGCAGCACCTCCATGGCACCGGCCATCGCCCGGCCGGCGATCAGCATCTCGGGGACGAAGAAGTCACCACGCTCGAAGCGCGCGCCGACCTCCTCCAGGGACGGGATCAGGGCGTCGAACAGGAGGCTTTGCGGCTCCATGTCCTGGGCCAGGGCTGTGTGGGTCAGGTCGAGTACTTCGGGTGCATTGCCTTTCAGCGTCTCGTCGTACAGGTGCTGAAGGATCTCCTCTGGTGTCATGCCGCGCCCTCCTGTGAGCGGTTGGAGCCGGTGGGGCCGTGCTGGGTCCTGCGCAGGAGCAGGGCCGACAGCGCGTCGGCCTGCTCGACGAGGAGTCGACCGATGCGGTCGACCCGGTCCTGGAGCCGTGCGGTGGGGCCGGAGACGCCCAGCGCGGCGAACACGCCGTCGCGTCCCTCGACCGGGGCGGCGATACCGGTCAGCCCGGTCTCGAGCTCGTCCACGGTGGTGGCGAAGCGGGTGCGGCGGATGGTGGCCAGCTCGGCGTTGAGCGCCTCGCGGGTGGTGACGGTCTGCTCGGTGCGGCGCTCGAGCCGTCCCGACGGCACGGGCAGCACGTCGTAGGCGTAGAGCACCTTGCCCAGCGACGAGCAGTGCGCGGGCACGTCGACCTGGTTCCAGTCGCGCGCCGAGAGCAGGAACGTCGACTCGACCTGGGCGATGTGCACGACGTCCTCGCCGCGTCGCACGCCGAGGTGCACGGTCTCGCCGGTCTGCCGACCGACCGACTCCAGCACGGGTCGGGCCAGGCGGGCCACCTGCGGCCACGGGTCGTGCAGGGCCGCGTGCAGGGCGAAGAGAGGACCGGCGACGTAGCCGCCGTTGACGTCGCGCTCAACGAGCTCGGTGCGCTCCAGCGCCGCCAGCAGCCGGGAGGTGGTGGAGCGGGCGAGCCCGGTCTCGTCGCTGAGCTCGGTGAAGCTCAGCGGCCCGTCGGCGCGCACCACCAGGTCGACCAGTGCGGCGGCACGGTCGACGGCTTGGGTGCCCGCCGGTGCGGAGCTGTTCATCGGGTCCTCGTTGCTCACGAGATTGTTGCGGGAGTGTTTCATCATGTGGAACCGACTTCCACATGATGAGGCTAAGATGCCGATCATCGCCGGTCAAGCACAATGCCCACATCGCGTCCAGGAGGTCGGAATGTTCCGCAACAAGATGCCGAGGTACGAGATCCTCTCCGAGGACGCGATGGCCAAGCTGGACGGCGGCTGGCGTCGACTGGTCAGCGAGATCGGCGTCGAGTTCAACAGCGAGCGGGCCTTGGCCCTGTTCCGCCAGGCCGGCCAGAAGGTCGAGGAGCAGAACGTCTTCTTCGATCCCGAGTGGATCCTCGAGCAGGTGGCGAAAGCGCCCCGCGAGTTCGACGTCCAAGCGCGCAACCCCGAGCACAACATCCACATCGGCGGCGACGCGATGGCGTTCGGTGCGGTCTACGGCCCGCCGTTCGTCCGCGAGGGCGACGTGCGCCGGGACGCGACGATGAACGACTTCGAGCGCTTCGCCAAGCTGGCCCAGACGTTCCCGGTCATGGACTCGGCCGGCGGCGTGATCTGCGAGCCCAACGACACCCCGCTCGACTCGCGGCACCTGGACATGACCTACGCGCTGCAGACGCTGACCGACAAGGTCTACATGGGCAACGTCGTGTCCGGCGTCAACGCCCGCGACACCATCGCGATGGGCGAGATCCTGTTCGGTAGCCGTGAGGCGATCGAGAAGACTCCGGTGTCGATCTCGCTGATCAACTGCAACTCGCCCCTGCACTGGGACGACCGGATGCTCGAGTCGCTCTTCGAGTACACGCTGGCCGGTCAGCCCTGCGTGGTGACGCCGTTCATCCTGATGGGCGCGATGTCGCCGGTGACCATCCCGGCCGCGCTGGTCCAGCAGATCGCCGAGGCACTCTCCGGCATCGCGCTGACCCAGCTGATCCGGCCCGGCGCACCCGTGATCTTCGGGTCGTTCCTGTCCAACATCGACATGCAGTCCGGCTCGCCCACGTTCGGCACCCCGGAGTCGGGCATCGGCCTGCTCTGCACCGGTCAGATCGCCCGGCACTTCGGTCTGCCGTTCCGCTCCGGTGGTGGTCTCACGTCCTCGCAGGTCGCCGACGCCCAGGCCGGCTACGAGGCCCTGATGACGATGATGCCGACCTTCCTCGCCGGCGCGAACTGGGTGATGCACTCCGCAGGCTGGCTCGAGGGCGGCCTGGTCGCCGGCTTCGAGAAGTTCATCGTGGACATCGAGATCCTGCAGATGCTGCAGGCCGAGTTCACCCCGCTCGAGATCGACGACGCCTCGCTCGCCTTCGACGCACACCAGGAGGTCGGGCACGGCGGGCACTTCCTCGGCGCCATGCACACGATGGAGCGCTTCCGGACCTGCTTCTACCGCCCGCTGCTCTCCTCCTCCGACAACTACGAGCGATGGGTGCGCAACGGTGGCAACGACACCAACGCCCGCGCGACGAAGACCTACCAGGCCAAGCTCGAGGAGTACCTCACCCCGCCCCTGGACGACGCCATCCGCCTCGAGCTCGAGGAGTACGTCGTCCGGCGTCGCGCCGAGCTCGGCGACTGACCGCCGGTGGTGCACGATTCACTGGGTGCCCAGTGAATCGTGCAC
>JBDSMW010000141.1:0-26765 GCA_039915665.1 Nocardioidaceae bacterium | reverse complement strand
ACCCCCGCCGACACCCCCGCCGACACCCCCGCCGACACCCCCGCCGACACCCCCGCCGACACCCCCGCCGACACCCCGACCGAGACACCGACCGACACCCCCGCCGGGTGCCCGACCGAGCCGGTCGACGCCGTCCCCAACGACGCCAGCACGCCCCTGGCCGACGCTGGCGCGGAGAAGTCGGACGCAGCCGCATCGTCGGCGGACGCGATCGCCGAGCCCTGCGTGCCCTGCCCGGACGGGGTGGACCCCACTCCGGAGCAGCCCTGCCAGCCGGCCGAGCTCGTCGAGCCCGCCGAACCGGCTACAGAGGGAGCACCATCCCCTGCGCCGTGAGCCGGAACCCCAGGTCGTCGTACAACCGCCTGGCCCCGGCGTTGAAGCCGAACACCGAGAGCCCGACCGAACGCACCCCGAGGTCCTGGCAGGCCCGGAACGCCGCCTCGATGACCGCCCGCCCGTAGCCCCGTCGCCGAAGGTCCTCGCGGACCTCAAGCTCGTAGCCGAAGGCGTGCAGCCCGCCGGCCCGGTGCTGCAGCTGCACCCAGATGGTGCCGACCGCGTCCGTCCCGTCGTACGCCGTCCAGAGCCGATGACCCGACGAGGCGAGACCCTCGGGGAGCAACCGGTCGAGGTCCTCGACCGACTTGGTGAGAGCCTCCTCCACGGGCATCGCGCCGGACGCGGCGATGTTCGCGGCGTAGTCCTCCTCGAGGCGCGGCCGGAACTCGGCGTACTCCTCCGGCGTCATGTCCCGCAGCACGACCGCCGAGGCGGACGCCGGCGGAATGGCCTCGTCGAGGGTCCGCTTCATCGTGGCCCCGGACACGGTGTAGCCGAGGCTCGCGTAGAGAGCGAGCGCCGGGGCGTTGTGGCCGAAGACGTTCAGCCGCATCACCGTGGCACCGAGCGAGCGGGCGTGGTCGTGGACGGCCAGCATGGTCGCGCGGCCGAGGCCGCGACCGCGGGCAGCCGGGAGCACTTCGACGTCGAACAAGTAGCCCTCGACCTCGGTCGACCGCTCCCGCACCCGGAGCCAGACGTCACCGACGGGTTCCCCGTCCGCGACCACGCGCAGGAAGTGCTGGTCCCGGGTGTCGAGCCCATCGGGCACCTGCTCGGCGAAGATCCGCTCCGCGTCGCGCCGCGCGTCGTCCTCGGGAGCCGACCCGGCGTCGACCTGCTGCTGGGTGAAGAAGTCGACCGACTTCGCCGACCACTTGACGAACTCGTCGGCGGTCATCGGACGGAGCAGGACGGGAATGGTCACCCGCGCATCATGCCAGCGTCGGGCGGGCCTCCGGCGCAGCACGACGGCGCCTGTGAGGGCCACCAGCACCATCCCGACGGGCACGGCTTCGCGCGTCCAAGTGTCCAGGTCTCCGAGGGCGGAGCCGAGCGGGACGGGGTGGGTGGTCGAGATCGCGCCCCGGCAGGTCCACGGCGTAGACGTCGAGCCCGCGGACCAGGTCGACGGAGTAGACCAGGTTGGACATCCGGCCGGTGTCCCGGCCGGCCTTGTCGTAGACCGGCACCCAGTAGGTGTCCCAGACCTCGGAGGCGCCCCAGATGGCGTGACCGTAGGAGGAGATGTGCCGCGGGTCGCGCACGTCGAACAGCTGCGTCCCGCCACCGTAGAAGCCCGCCGCGACGATGCCGGAGGGGTGGAACGAGAACCAGTGCGACGAGCAGAAGGCGCCCCGCGGCAGCGGGAACGTGCCGAGGTCGGAGAGCTCCACCTTGTCCAGCGGCACGATCGCGTCGGGGGTGGGCCGGGTCGTCGCCTCGTCCCGCGGCCCCGGTCGTGGTGACCAGCCGGGGGTGCAGCGGGTCGCGGACGTCGAACATCGAGGTGCCGTCGAAGCCGGTGTCGGTGCCGAAGCCGGTGGGATCGAAGTTCCACTTGTGCCCGGCGGTCGGTGAGGCGAAGGGCTGCGTGCCCGCTGTGGCCGGGTCGGAGTCCACCTCGACCGGGTGCTCGATGTCGGCGAGGTCGAAGATCGAGAAGCCGTCGGTGCTGTCGTCCCCGGCGGAGTACGCGTAGCGGCAGTCGGTCGCCGCGATGCAGGTGACGGTATGCGTGCTCGTCGTGCCGGGCGCCCGGCCGGCGATCTTGGGGTGCGCCGGGTCGGTGACGTCGACGACGACCAGCTCGTGGCCGTCCCCGGCGTCAAGGTGCTCGATGTCGTCGGGCGAGGCCTGGTAGAGGTAGGTCCACCCCGATCAGGGCGAAGCGCTGCGTGCCCGTCCTGGCCTTGCGCTCCCCGCAGTTCATCGCCTCGTTCTCGAGCTGGAGGCTCGGGAGCGTCCCGGTCAGCACCGGGCTGCGCAGGTCGCGGACGTCGTACACCTGGACGGAGCCGAGGTTCGACATCACGAACGTGGGCCGTGCGCGGAGGCCGGGCCAGGGGTGAGGACGACGGGACCGGCGGCGACGAGCGCGGCGGTCAGGTGCGACGCAGGGACGGCAGCATGTCCCGGTCAACGAGCGACCCCTCGCGGGGTCACGTCGGTCAGGCCGGCTGCATGCTCTCGTCGAGCGTCCGGAGCGAGGCATCGTGCAGGGCGGCGGCGAGGGAGTCGTTCTCCACCTGCAGGCGCAGCACGTGCGCCTCGAGGTCCGCCACTCGCTGCCGTAGACGCCGGGTCTCCGCGGTGAGCTGGGCGACGACCCGGGGGTCGGTGCTGCTCATATAGCCCAGGAGGGCCTTGGCCATCGTCGTATCCTCCGAGGGATGAGAGAGGGTGGTGGCACGCCAGGGTCCGACTGGATGAGCCAGGAGATGGCGGGTGCGTCTTCAAGAGTCCCACCAACGGCTGCGCGGGTCAATCCGCACAGCCGCCCCGTAGCGTGGAGCCGTGACACGACCGCTCGAGATCGCCGGGTGCCGGCAGGAGTGCGGCTGGCAGGCAACCGGTGAGTACCTCGCCGACGAGCGGCTGTTCGCTTGCGCCGGGTGTGGGAGCGAGTGGGTGGCTTCCGAGCCGTGGACCCCGGTCGACTGGGCCGGTGGGGTGCCCACCCCCGTTCAGGACGAGCGACGCGCGCGCGGCCGCGGCTGACAGACCGGGCAGAAGTACGACGAACGGTTCATGAAGGACACCCGCACGATCGCGGCGCCGCACCGATCGCAGGCCCGGCCCTCCTGCCCGTAGGCGTGCAGGGACCGGTCGAAGTAGCCGCTCTCGCCGTTGACGTTGACGTAGAGCGCGTCGAACGAAGTGCCGCCCTGATCAAGGGCCGCGGCCATCACGCCCCGGACGTCCGCGAGCACCCGGAGCACGTCCGAGCGGCGGAGCTTCGCGCCGAGCCGGTCGCCGTGCAGCTCGGCGCGCCACAGCGCCTCGTCGGCGTAGATGTTGCCGACCCCCGAGATGACGGTCTGGTCCAGCAGGATCCTCTTGATGCCCGACGACCGACGACGTACGGCGGCCACGAACGCGTCGTCGTCGAAGAGCGGGTCGAGCGGGTCGCGGGCGATGTGCGCGATCTCCGGGGGCAGGTCGGCGCCGTCCGGGGAGACCGAGAGGCCACCGAACATTCGCTGGTCGACAAACCGCAGCTCGCCGGCACCCCGGTCCGTGGGCGCCAGGGTGAACCGCACCCGCAGGTGCCGCTCGTCGGGCGCTCCGACCGGCTGCACGAGCATCTGGCCGCTCATCCCGAGGTGTCCGAGGATCGCGTCGCCGCTGTCGAGCGGAAGCCAGAGGTACTTCCCGCGCCGGTTGGCGCCGAGCACGACGCGGCCGGCGGTCAGCGCGGCGAAGTCCTCGGCGCCGGCCAGATGCCGACGCACGGGACGCGGGTGCAGGACCTGCACGTCGCGGATGGTGCGGCCGACCACGTGGGTCTCGAGACCGCGTCGGACGACCTCGACCTCGGGGAGCTCGGGCACGGCGTCAGGTGGTCAGACGGGTAGGTCGCCGTGCGCGGCGGCGATGGCGAGGTAGGCCGTCTCGGCGGCCTGCTGCTCGGCTTCCTTCTTGGACCGGCCGGTGCCGTGGCCGTAGCGGCTGTCGCCGACCTTGACCTCGGCGGTGAAGGTCTTCTCGTGGTCCGGGCCCGCGTCCTCGATGACGTACTCCGGGACGCCGAGGGAGTGCTCGGCGGAGAGCTCCTGCAGGCTCGTCTTCCAGTCCAGGCCCGCGCCGAGGCGCGCGGCGTGCTCCATCAGCGGGTCGAACAGCAGGTGCACGACGTCACCGGCCGGCTCGATGCCGCCGCTGAGGTAGACCGCCCCGATAAGCGCCTCGACCGTGTCGGAGAGGATCGAGGACTTGTTGCGCCCGCCCGTCGACTCCTCGCCCCGGCCGAGCTTGATGTGCCGGCCGAGGTCGATGGTGCGGGCCACCTCCGCCAGCGCACGGGCGTTCACGACGGCCGCGCGCAGCTTGGCCAGCCGACCCTCGGAGAGGTCCGGGTGCGCCCGGAAGAGCGTGTCGGTCACGACGACGCCGAGCACCGAGTCGCCGAGGAACTCGAGACGCTCGTTGGTCGGCAGGCCGCCGTTCTCGTAGGCGAACGACCGGTGGGTCAGGGCGCGGTCGAGCATCTCGGCGTCCAGCACGGGATCGCCGAGACCCTCACGCAGGTCGTCGTACGACGGCTCGTTCACCGTGTCGCTGCCTGCGTCCGCCGGGCCAGCCGTCAGAGGACCTGGCGACGTGCGGCGCGCGCGCCGTACTGACCGCACTGCGGGCACGCACGGTGCGGCAGGTGCTTGGAGCCGCAGGCCGGGTTGGCGCAGGTGACCAGCGAGGCCGCGACGGCCTTCCACTGCGACCGACGGTGGCGCGTGTTGCTGCGCGACATCTTCCGCTTCGGGACAGCCACGGTGTACTCCTTAGGTGCGGTCCGCTCGCGCGGACCGACGTGATGGGGATCAGTCGTTCTCGGGGTGGTTCTCGAGCCCTTGCAGCTTCGCCCACCGGGGGTCGATCGGCTCGTCGTGCTGGTGGCCCGGGTCGTCTGCGAGTCGCGCGCCGCACTCGGCGCACAGGCCCGGACAGTCGTCCTGGCACAGCGGCTGGAACGGCAGCGTGAGCACCACCGAGTCCCGCAGCATTGGCTCGAGGTCGAGCAGGTCGCCCTCCAGCCGGCTGACATCCTCGTCCTCCGCGTGGGCGGTGTCGCTCTCCTCGTAGGCGAAGAGCTCCTGGAAGTCGGCCACGATCTCGTCGCGGATCTCCTCCAGGCACCGTGCGCACTCACCCACCAGGTCGGCTTGCGCCTCGCCGGTGACGAGCACTCCCTCCATGACCGCCTCGAGCCGGAGCTCGAACGCGACCGGCGACCCTTCCGGGACGCGGAGCACTTCGATGCCGAGGTCTGCCGGGGCCGGCGCCGAGAAGCTCTTCCGGCGCTGCGACCCCGGACGGCGGCCGAGCTCGCGGGTGTCGAGCACGAGCGGCGCTCTCGGGTCGAGACGCACGGATTCACTTCCTGACTGGGGCACAACAGACCAGGCTCCTCGTACGTCGTCCGGGGTGACCCGGACCAGGCGCGAAGAACCGTCGTCAAGCCTACCGAACGCAGGCCTCAGCGACCAAAACGGGGGACGCGGAGCGGTCAGTTCTCGAGGTGCTCGGGGAGCTTGATCTTGTCGACCTCGTCCGAGGTCAGCCCGTCGAAGGCGGTCCGGCCGGCGAGCCGCTCACGTCCGCGCTTGACCGCCTCGGTGGTGCGCTCGAGGGTGATCTCGAAGTTGGCCAGCTTGGCGTCGACGTAGTCGTCGGTCTCCTTGCGGAGCTCGTCGGCCTCGGCGCGCGCGTCGTCGACGATGTGGTCGGCCTCGCGCTTGGCCACCTTGTAGACGTCGGTGTCGGAGATGATCTTCTCGCGCTCGTTCTGCGCGTCGCTGACGATCTGCTCGGCCTCGCGGCGGCCCTCGTCCACGACGGACTCCCGGTCCGCCATCACCCGCTCCGAGTCGGAGAAGGCAGTCTCGACGGCTCCCGACACCTCGTCGACCATCGCGAGCAGCTCGGCCCGGTTGACGACGGCCGAGGCCGACATCGGCATCGACCGCGCCTGCTCGACGGCTCGACGGAGTTCGGCGAGCTTTGCCTGCACGTCCACGTTGTCCCTTTCTCCACGCATCACGGAGACCTGTCGACGCGCACGTCGTACAGGACCCGAGCCTCCCTACCCGGAAAGAGACGCGGTCACGCCTCACCGACGAGGTTACGACGCCGAGGCGTCGCTCACACGCTCCGGGTGGTCAGGCGGTCTCGGCCAGCCGGGCGGTGAGCCGGGTCAGCACGTGCGGCGGCACCAGCTTGGCCACGTCGCCGCCGAAGCGGGCGACCTCCTTGACCAGGCTCGAGGCGAGGAAGGAGTACTCCGGGCTGGTGGGCACGAACACCGTCTCGATGTCGGCGAGGCTGGAGTTCATCTGCGCCATCTGGAGCTCGTAGTCGAAGTCGCTGACCGCCCGCAGGCCCTTGACGATGGCGTGCACGTCGTGGGTCCTGCAGAAGTCGGTGAGGAGGCCGTCGAAGGAGTCCACGCGGACGTTCGGGAACGGCGCGCAGGACTCGGTGAGCATCTCGATCCGCTCCTCCGGTGTGAACAGCCGCTTCTTGCTCGCGTTGACCCCGACCGCGACGACGACCTCGTCGAACAGGGTGGCGGCACGGGCGATGATGTCGACGTGCCCGTTGGTGACCGGGTCGAACGACCCGGGACATGCGGCTCGGCGCACGGACGCTCCTCAGCTCAAAGGGTGGCGCGACCGTACCAAAGCAGGGTCTCGCCGTACTTCCGCGTCCGGTCGCCGCTGAACCCGTCGGGCCAGGCCAGCTCGGGTCCGCGGCCGGAGCGCTCGACGACGACCAGGGCGTCCGGCGAGAGCCAGTCGTGGTCCCGCAGCGCCTCGAGCGTGGCGGCCACGTCGTCGACCGGCACGGCGTAGGGCGGGTCCAGGAACGCCACGTCGTACGGCGCGCGGGGTGGATGGGCCAGCGCCCGGGCGACCGGCAGCGCGACGACGTCGATGCCCGTGAAGGCGAGTGCGCGGGCGTTCTCGCGGATCAGGGCGGCCGTCCGCCGGTCGTGCTCGACCAGGGTGACGACCCCGGCGCCGCGCGACCTGGCCTCGAGCCCGACGGCGCCGCTGCCGGCGTAGACGTCGAGGAAGCGGAGACCGTTGATCGACCCGACTGCCGCGTCGATAGTGGAGAACAGCGCCTCCCGCACCCGGTCGGAGGTCGGTCGCGTGCTGTCCCCGGTCGGTGTCCTGATCCGGCGACCGCCGGCGCTGCCGCCGATGATGCGGGTCATGCGGGGTCCCCACGGAAGCGTGAGCGGAGTGAGCGCAGGACGCGGTTTCGTGGGGTGCTCACCGGGCGCTCACCCCTTCTCCAGGAAGGCGGCCTGGTCGGACTCGTCGAGCCGTCGGACCTGCTCGGCGAGCATCGGGTGGTCGTGGAGGTCGGGGTCGGCGGCGACGATCACCTCGGCGATCTCGCGGGCCTCCACGATGACGTCCTCGTCGCGGAGCACCGACAGGAGTCGCAGGCTGCTGCGACGGCCGGACTGGGACGAGCCCAGGACGTCGCCCTCGCGCCGCTGCTCCAGGTCGACCCGGGACAGCTCGAAGCCGTCGGTGGTGGACGCCACGGCGTCGAGCCGCTCGCGCGCCGGGGCGCCGTCCTCGATGCCGGTGACCAGCAGGCAGAGCCCCGGGAACCCACCGCGACCCACCCGGCCGCGCAGCTGGTGGAGCTGGGAGACGCCGAAGCGGTCGGCGTCGAAGATCATCATCATCGTCGCGTTGGCGACGTCGACGCCGACCTCGATGACCGTGGTGGAGACCAGGACGTCGATCTCACCTCCCGCGAACCGGCGCATCACCTCGTCCTTGCGGTCCGGCGCCAGCCGGCCGTGCAGCATCTCGACGCGCAGTCCCTGGAGCGGCCCCTCGGCCAGCATCGGGGCGACGTCCTCCACAGATGCCATCGGTCGCGAGTCGTCGCTGTCGGCGGGCGGGACGGTGCCGTCGTCGGCGCCGCCGATGCGCGGGCACACGACGTAGACCTGGTGTCCCGCCGCGACCTCCTCGCGGATCCGGGCGAAGCCGCGCTCGAGCCAGCCGGGCTGGTCGGCGACCGGCACCACGCTGGTCTGGATCGGGGCGCGGCCGGCCGGCAGCTCGGAGAGCGTCGAGGTCTCGAGGTCGCCGAACACGGTCATCGCGACGGTCCGCGGGATGGGGGTCGCGGTCATCACCAGCACGTGCGGCGGCGACCCCCCGCTCTTGGCCGCCAGGGCCGCGCGCTGCTCGACGCCGAACCGGTGCTGCTCGTCGACCACCACGAACCCGAGGTCGGCGAACTGCACCTTGTCCTCCAGCAGGGCGTGGGTGCCGATCACGATGCCGGCCTCCCCCGACGCCGCGTCGAGCATCGCCTCGCGCCGGGCAGCGGCTCCCAAGGAGCCCGTGAGCAGCGCGACTTGCGTGCCGTCCGCGGCCCCGCCGAGCATCCCGCCGGCCGCCAGGTCGCCGAGCATCGCGGTGATCGACCGGTGGTGCTGCTGGGCGAGCACCTCGGTGGGCGCCAGCAGGGCGGCCTGCCCACCGGAGTCGACGACGCGAAGCATCGCCCGCAGGGCCACGACGGTCTTGCCCGAACCGACCTCGCCCTGCAGCAGCCGGTGCATCGGGTGGCCGGCGGCCAGGTCGCCGAGCACCGCGCGGCTGACCTCCTGCTGGCCGTCGGTCAGCGTGAACGGGAGCCGGGCGTCGAAGCGGTCGAGGAGCCCGCCGTCCCGGCCGGCCCGCGGCTCGGCGGCCTGGGCCATCAGCGCGGCCCGGCGCTGGGCCAGGACGGCCTGGGTCACGAAGGCCTCGTCGAAGCGCAGCCGTCGCGCCGCCGCCTCCTTCTGCGCCCAGCTGTCCGGCCGGTGCAGCCAGCGCAGCGCCTGCCGGGCCGAGACGAAGTCGTGCTCGGTGCGCACCGACTCGGGCAGCAGCTCCGGGACCTCCCCGACGAGGTCGAGGGCGAGGGCGATCGCCTCGGACACCTGCCAGCTCTGCACGGTCGAGGTGGCGGGGTAGATCGTGATCAGCTGCGGGATGCTGTCCCAGTGCGTGGCCGCCTCGTCGGCCGCCCCCGCAGTCCCTACGTCCTCTTCCCCCGAGGTGCCGAACATCTGGTTCTGCGGGTTGGTGAGCTGGAGCTGTCCCCGGAACGTGCCGACCTTGCCCGCGAACAGGCCGGTGCTGCCCGGTCGGATGGTCTGCTCGCGCCACCCGGCAATGTGCTTCTTCTTGTCGAAGTAGGTCACCGAGAGCTGGTGGTCCTCGGTCGCCACGACAACCTCGAGCCGGAAGGCGAGCCCACCGCGACGGCGGTCGGTGTAGCTGTGCAGCTTGGACCGCACGACCTCGGCGATGACGGTGATGTGCTCGTCGGGCTCGATCGCCCCGAGGTCGGACAGCGATCCCTTGTCGACCCATCGGCGCGGATAGTGCTGCAGGAGGTCGCCGACGGTGCGGTAGCCGAAGGCCTTCTCGATCTTGGCCGCCCCCGTGCCGGCCACCGTCGCCAGCTTCGAGTCCCAGGTGATCGTAGATCGCAGCGCGGGTCCCGCCATGACCTACTCGACCCCGACCAGCAGCGGGTAGCGCTGCTGGCCGCCTTCGTAGACGACGACGTCGACAGTGGGTCGCGTGGCCCCGATGTGGGCGGCGCACCGGTCCGCGAGGTCGCCCGCGTCGGCCCCGGCCACCAGGGTGACCAGCTCGCCGCCACCGCCGAGCAGCCGCTCGACGATCTCGGTGGCGACCACGAGCAGGTCGTGGCCGACGATCGCGAAGTCGCCCTCGATGGCGCCCAGCACGTCGCCCGGCTCGCACGACCCGGCGGTCGTCATCGCCTGGCGCGCGGCCACGGTCACCGCTCCGGAGCGGGCGTGCCGGGCGGCCGCCGTCATCTCTAGGATGTCCTGCTCGAACGTGCGACCAGGCTCGTGGACCGCCAGGGCGGCCAGGCCCTGTACCTGTGCGGTGGTAGCGATCACCGCGACCCGGACGTCGCCCTCCTGACGCGCGGTGCGGGCGGCGGCCTCCGCGGAGGCGACCGAGTCCCGGTCGTTGGGCAGCACGATGACCTCGGCCGCGCCGGCCGAGACGATCGCCTCCAGGACCTGGCCCGTCGACGGGCGCCGGCCCGGTCCGCCCGGCACCACGGTCGCGCCCGCCTGCACGAACAGGTCCCCCAGGCCGGCGCCCGCCGCGACCGCGACGACCGCGCGGCCGCTGCGCACGGCGGGTGCCCGGGACGACGTACGGCGGTCGACCTGCTCGGCGAAGTGGGTGACGCGGACCCGGTGCGGACGGCCCGCGACGATGCCGGCCTCGACCGCGGCCCCGACGTCGTCGACGTGCACGTGGACGTTCCAGAGGCCGTCGCCGCCGACGACGACCAGGGAGTCGCCGAGCTGGGCGAGCGACGTCCGCAGGACCGGGATGGCGGCGTCCTCGGCGTCGAGCAGGAACATCACCTCGTAGGAGGGTCCGTCCGGCGTCAGGTCGCCGGACGGCAGCGGCGTCGGGATGGCCCGGGTCCCCAGCGGGGCGAGCCCGCCCACCGGTCGGCGCCCGGTGACCGCGGTCTCGGCGGCGTCGAGGACCACGCAGAGCCCCCGGCCGCCCGCGTCGACCACGCCGGCGTCCGCGAGCACGCGGAGCTGGTCGGGGGTGCGGGCGAGCGCCTCGCGCGCGGCGCCGGCCGCGGCCCGCACGACGTGACCGAGCCGGTGGTGGGGCTCCTGGGCGGCGACGGCCGCGGCGTCCGAGGCGGCCTTGGCCACCGAGAGGATCGTGCCCTCGACCGGCTGGCCGACGGCGGAGTAGGCGGCCTGGGTCGCCAGCCCGAGCCCGTCGGCGAACACCACCGCCGAGCGGTCGCCGGGGCCGGCCTCGCCGAGGCGCTTGCACAGGGCGCCGACCAGCGAGGAGAAGATCACCCCGGAGTTGCCGCGGGCGCCGAGCAGCGCCCCCCGAGCGAAAGCCGCCAGCGCGGTGCGCAGGTCGGCGGGCGTGGCCGAATCGACCGCGGATCTACCCACGGCCTCGACCAGGGCGGTCCGGGCCGCCTCGAAGGTCAGGAAGAGGTTGGTGCCGGTGTCGCCGTCGGGCACGGGGTAGACGTTGAGGGCGTCGATCTCCTCGCGGGCGGCGCCGAGGGCGGCGAGGGCCAGGTCGGCGAACCGGAGGACGGTCGGGAGGTCGAAGGTGGCCACCGACGCTTCCGGCCCAGCCGCGGTCATCGCCCCACCCCTCCTGGTCGTCACGTCCGCGGGCGACGAGAGGCCGACCGGGTTCCGAAGCGCTCAGGGTAGTGCACGGCGGGGACGGTGGATCAGCGTCTCGATTCGCTTCGCGGGGAGGGCATCGGATACTCTTGTGCGGTTGCCCGGAGACAAGATCGGGCCCTCGTTCTCAAGAAACCTAGCAATCCCAGGAGTTCACCGTGGCTGCCGTCTGTGACATCTGCGCCAAGGGCCCGGGCTTCGGTAACAACCGCCCCTGGTCGCGCAAGATTACGAAGCGTCGCTTCGACCCGAACATCCAGCGTGTGCGCGCGACGGTCAACGGCACTCCCAAGCGCCTGAACGTCTGCACCGGCTGCCTCAAGGCCGGCAAGGTCACCCGCTAGTCCCACTGCACCACGCGAGAGCCGGTCCCTGGTGGGGGCGGCTTTTCTGCGCGCGGACCCCCTCAGAAGTGTGTGTGGCCGGCCGGTCCGTCGTACGCCGCGCCGTCGACCGTGACGCCGGACCCCTCGCCCACCCGGCCGATGGCCGACCAGCCCTCGGGCAGCAGCGCCCCGTCGGGGAACGTCGCGACCAAGGCGTGGTCGTCGCCGCCGGTCAGGATGAAGCGCAGCGGGTCGGCGCCGAGCGCGGCGCCGACCGCCTGCAGCGGCTCGGCGATCTCGAAGCTCGCCCCGGTGATGTCGACGGCGACCCCGCTCGCATGGGCCAGGTGACCCACGTCGGCCAGCAACCCGTCCGAGACGTCGATCATGGCCGTGGCCCCCAGCGCGGCGGCCTGCGCCCCCGCGGCGTACGGCGGCTCGGGTCGCTTGTAGGCCTCCACGAGCTTGCGCGGCGACCGGAACCCGCGCGCCAGCACGGCCAGTCCCCCGGCCGCCCAGCCCTGCCGGCCGGCGATCGCCACCACGTCACCGACCCGGGCGCCCGAGCGGCGCACCGGCTCGCCGGCCACTCGACCGAGCGCGGTGATCGCGATCATCACCTGGTCGGACGACGTCAGGTCACCCCCGACGACCGAGGCGCCGACGAGTGCGCACTCGGCGGCGATTCCGTCGGCCAGCTCGAGCGCCCAGGCGACCGGGAGGTCGGCGGGCGCGGCCAGGCCCACGGTCAGCGCGGTGGCCCGACCGCCCATCGCGTTCAGGTCCGAGAGGTTCGCCGCCGCGACCCGGTGCCCGATCTCGGTCGCGGTGGCCCAGTCGCGTCGGAAGTGCCGGGTGTCGACGTGGAGGTCGGTGGAGACCAGCACCCGGCCGTCGGGCACCGCCAGCACCGCCGCGTCGTCCCCCGGGCCCAGCAGCACTTCGGGGCCTTGCGGGAACCGCTCGGCCAGGGCCCTGATCAGCCCGAACTCGCCGAGGTCCGCCAGGGTCGCGTTCGCCGGGATGTCCATGCCCCCATCCAACCGCAGGCCGGGGACGGTGTTCCGGCAGGGGCACGCCGCACGATAGGTTGAGCCGGACCGGCGGGACGAGCTCCCGCCGACGACCTTCGACCGACGACAACAGGAGTGCAGCATGGTGGTGCAGGCCTACATCTTGATCCAGACCGACGTCGGGAAGGCCGCCGAGGTCGCCGCGGAGATCGCCGACGTCAAGGGCGTCACCCTGGCGGAGGACGTCACCGGCCCCTACGACGTGATCGTGCGCGCGGAGGCCAAGAACGTCGACGAGCTCGGCAAGCTGGTGGTCGCGAAGGTGCAGAACATCGCGGGCATCACCCGGACGCTCACGTGTCCGGTCGTGCACATCTGACGACGCGTTCCACGACGATGCGACGGCGCCCTGCTCCGAGGAGCACGGGCGCCGTGGTCTGTGTCGGCCTGCTCGCGCTCACCACGGCCTGCACGGGCGGTCCCGTGTCGCTGGACGCCCCTGCGCTCACCGGGTCGGCCGCCACGGCCTGCCGGGCTTTCGTCGACGCCCTGCCCGCGAGGGTGGCCGACCTCGCGCGCGTGGACGCCGACGTCGGCCAAGGGTTCGGCGCGGCGTTCGGCGACCCCGCGATCGAGGTGCGGTGCGGCGTACGCCGTCCGGCCGGGCTGACCCCGACGTCCGAGTGCACGACGGCCAACGGGATCGGTTGGTACATCCCCGAGGACGAGCAGAGCGGGCCCAACCAGGGTCGGCCCACCGACATCACGATGACGACCGTCGGGCGGGCGGAGTACGTTGAGGTGCAGATCCCCGCGGACTACTGGCCACCCGTCAACGCCATGGTCGACCTCGGTCCGGCCCTGAAGAAGACCGTCCCGGAGATGCGGCCCTGCGTCTGATCGTCAGCGCAGACCCGTGTCGCGGTGCAGCGCGAGCTGCACGAGCCGGTCGACGAGGGTCGGGTAGTCCAGACCGGTCTCCGCCCACATCCGCGGGAACATCGACGACGGCGTGAAGCCCGGCATCGTGTTGATCTCGTTGATCACCACGCGCTCGTCGGGCAGCACGAAGAAGTCCACGCGGGCCAGGCCCTCGCAGGACAGCACCGAGAACGCGCTTGCGGACAGCTCGCGGATCCGGGCGGTCACCGCGTCCGGCAGGTCGGCGGGCACGTCGAGCCGGGTGTGCTCCTCGGGGAGGTACTTCGCCGCGAAGTCGTAGAACTCGTGCCCCTCGACGGTGATCTCCGCGACGACCGACGTGTCGGCCGGGTTGCTGCCGAAGCCCTGCAGGACCCCGCACTCCACCTCACGACCACCCTCGGCCGCAACCTCGACGAGGACCTTGGGGTCGTGCCGCCGAGCCTCCTCGACCGCGGCTTCGAGCTCGTCGGGCCCGTCCACCTTGCTGATCCCGATGCTGGAGCCGCCACGCGCCGGCTTCACGAACACCGGATAGCCCAGCGACGTCACGCTCTCGAAGCAGGCGGCCCGGTCGGCCGTCCAGCCCTGCGGCGTGATCACCGTGTAGGGCAGGACGGGCAGGCCGTGCGACGCGAGCACCACCTTCATGTAGTGCTTGTCCATGCCCACGGCCGAGGCCAGGACGCCCGATCCGACGTACCGGACGCCGGCCATCTCGAGCAGTCCCTGCAGGGTGCCGTCCTCGCCCCAGGGGCCGTGCAGCAGCGGGAAGACCACGTCGACCTCGCCGAGGGTGCGCGGCACCGCGCTCGGCTCGTGCACGACCAGCTCGCTGCCACCGTCCTGCTGCGAGAGCGCCACCGGGGACCGCGAGCCGTCGACCTCGGGCAGCGCGTCAGCACCGGTGATCGCGAGCCGGCCCGGGTCACCGGACTCCAGCACCCACCGACCGTCGCGCGTGATGCCGACCGGGACCACGTCGTAGCGGTCGGGGTCGAGGGCCTGGAGCACGCTGCCGGCGGTCGCGCACGACACAGCGTGCTCGCTCGAGCGGCCACCGAACACGACGGCGATCCTGGGCTTGCGGGTCTGCTGTTCCTGCTCGTGCTCGCTCATGGTGCGCCCGACCCTACCGGCCGGGCCGGCGCTGACGGACGGGGCAGCACCTAGGCTGGGGGCATGTCTTCCGACCAGTCCGCAGGCCGTCCGCCCTACCGTCCGGCGACGATCGCGGTCACCTCCGGGCGTCCCCCGCGCGTCGCCGACAACCCGTTGAACGAGCCGTTGACGATGGCGTCGACCTACGTGGCCGGCGGTGACGTGGAGTACGGCCGCTACGGCAACCCGACCTGGTCGGCCTTCGAGCAGGCGCTCGGGGACCTGGAGGGCGGACGGTGCCTGGCCTTCGCCTCCGGGCTCGCGGCGGTGGCCACCATCCTCGACCTGGCCGGACAGGGCGCCAAGATCGTCGCGCCCCGGCACGCCTACACCGGCAGCATCATGCAGCTCGCGGACCTCGAGTCCCGCGGACGGGTGAGCGTGCAGCTGGTCGACATCACCGACACCGAGGCCGTCGTGAAGGCCTGCGACGACGCCGCCCTGGTGTGGCTGGAGTCGCCGACCAACCCGGCCCTGGAGCTCGCGGACATCCCGCCGATCGTCGCGGCGGCGCACGAGGCAGGCGCCTACGTGGTCGTCGACAACACCTTCGCCACTCCCCTGCTGCAGCAGCCGCTGTCGCTCGACGCCGACATCGTGGTGCACTCCGCCACGAAGTTCATCGCCGGCCACAGCGACGTGCTGCTGGGCGCGGTGGTGACCAAGGACGATCAGCTGTACGACGTCCTGAAGACGCGTCGAGACCTGGTCGGGGCGACGCCCGGGACCTTCGAGACCTGGCTCGCGCTGCGGGGTCTGCGCACCCTGCACGTCCGGCTGGACCGCGCGCAGTCCAACGCCCAGGAGCTGGTCCGTCGGCTCGGCGACCACCCGGCGATCGGCGAGGTCCGCTACCCCGGGTTCGGCGCGATAGTCTCCGTCGTCCTCGCCGAGGGCGCACTGGCGGCGGACCTGCTCACCCACAAGACCCAGCTCTGGGTGCACGCCACCAGCCTCGGTGGCGTCGAGTCCACGTTCGAGCGGCGGAGGCGTTGGCAGACCGAGGCGGGCACGATTCCCGAGGGCCTGGTGCGGATGTCCGTGGGCATCGAGGACGTCAACGACCTGTGGGACGACCTGGCCGCGGCGCTGGACGACCTCATACTGCCGGCCTGACTCCGATATCGGACAGCTGGGAGTGACCCCTGGGTCACCTTCGGTCACCGTTGTCGGAGCACACGAGGCGGTCAGTCGCGCTCGTGCTTGGTCTCCTTGGAGATCAGAGCGGTGAGCATCTCGGCGGCGGTCATCTCGCCCTCGACCACGGCGTGCACCGCCTCGACGATCGGGGCGTAGACGTCGGCCTGCTGCGCCAGCAGCCGCAGCGACGACGCCGTCTTCACGCCCTCGGCCACCTGGCGCGTGGAGGCGGTGATCTCCTCGGTGGTCATGCCGCGCCCGAGCTTCTCGCCGAAGGTCCGGTTGCGCGACAGCGGCGAGGAGCAGCTCGCCACCAGGTCACCGAGACCGGCCAGCCCCATCAGGGTCATCGGGTCCGCCCCGAACTCCGTGGCCAGCCGGGCGATCTCCGCAAGACCGCGGGTGATGACCGAGGCGGTGGTGTTGTCGCCGAAGCCCAGACCGACGGCCATCCCGACGCTCAGCGCGATCACGTTCTTGTAGGCGCCGCCCAGCTCGCAGCCCACCACGTCGGTGCTGGAGTAGGGCCGGAACGTCGCCGAGTGGCAGAGCGCCCGGAGCCGCGTGACGTTGTCCTCGTCGGGGCAGGCCACGACGCTGGCGGCCGGCTCGCGGCTGGCGATCTCCTTGGCCAGGTTGGGACCGCTGACCACCCCGACGCGCGCGGGGTCGACGTCGGCGACCTCGCTGATCACCTCGCTCATCCGCTTCAGGGTGCCGAGCTCGACGCCCTTCATCAGGGACACCAGGAGGGCGTCCTCGGGGATGATGTCGACCCACTCCTCGAGATTCGCGCGGAAGGTCTGCGACGGCACCACGAAGAACACCGCCTCGGCGTCGGCGAGCGCCTTCTCGGGGTCGTGCGTCGCGTTGACCGTGTCCGGCAGCTCGATGCCCGGCAGGTAGTCGCTGTTCTCCCGCCTTCCGTTGATGGTCGCGCACAGCTCCTCGCGCCGCGCCCACAACGACACGTCGTTGCCGGCGTCCGCGAGCACGACGGAGAACGCCGTACCCCACGAGCCGGCTCCGAACACTGCCACCTTGCTCATGGACGTCTCCTGTTCCGGCGTGCCTGGTCGTGCGGGTTCCCGATCTCGCGTACGCCGACCGCGCGCGGGTCGAACCGCACGGCCGGGGCCTTGGCACCACGGATCTCCTCGAGGAGCCGGGTCACCTCGTCCATGATCCGGTCGGTCGCCTCGCGCAGCACCTCGGGGGTCAGCGGCTCGGCCCGCAGGTCGTCGAGGTCGACGGGCGGGCCGACGGTGACGTGGATCGTCTTGCGGGGCAGCAGTCGCGGTCGCTTCGCGTAGGGCGCCAGGATGTGGTTGGCGCCCCACTGGGCCACGGGGATCACCGGCACCCCGGAGGCCAGCGCGATACGGGCGGCTCCGGTCCGGCCGGTCATCGGCCACTGGTCCGGCTCCCGGGTGATCGTCCCCTCGGGGTAGACCACCACGCACTCGCCCTCCTCGACGGCGGCGACGGCCGCGGTGAACGACAGCGACGCGTCGGTGGTCTGCCGGTAGACCGGGATCTGCTTGGCGCTCTTGACGATCCGCCCGACGAACGGCACCTCGAACATCTCTGCCTTGGCCAGGTAGCGCACGATGCGGCCCCAGGCGTACAGGAAGTGCGCGAACGTCAACGGGTCGAGGTGCGAGACATGGTTGACCGCCACGACGCAGCCGCCGGTCTCCGGGATGTTCTCCCCGCCCTTCCACCGGCGCTTGGTCAGCAGCAGGAGCACCGGCTCGACGACGGCGACGCAGAAGCCGAAGGCCCAGCCCTTGGGCTGACGCAGTGCGCGCGGCTTCGCCACGTCAGCCTCCTTCGTCGGCAGTCCTGATGATCTGCGGTGAGGTTACCCGCGCACAGCATGCCGCATCCGACGCCTCAGCCCACGGACGCCCGCCAGGCCCGCCACGGCCGCCTGGCAGGATTCTGCTGATGACCATCCCTTCGTCGCACCGGTTCGCCGTGCTGGTGCCGGTCAAACCGCCCGCGTTCGCCAAGTCCCGGCTGGGCGACCTCGGCGACGCGGTCCGGCGCGACCTCGCGACCGCGTTCGCCGTGGACACCGTGACGGCCGCTCTGGCTTGCCCGTCCGTCGAGCGGGTGCTCGTGGTCACCGACGACCACGAGCTCGCGGCCGGCCTCGTGGACCTGGGCGTCGACGTTCTCCCGGACGGCGCCGTCGACGACCTCAACGGCACGCTCCGGCTGGCCGCCGCGGAGATGCACCGCCGGGAGCCGACGCTGCGGCTCGTCGCGCTGTGCGCCGACGTGCCGGCTCTTCGGGCCGACGACCTGGCCCTCGCCCTCGACGCTGCCGCGCCCTTTGGCCTGTCGTTCGTGGCCGACGCGGACGGGGTGGGTACGACGGCCGTGGTGGCGGCGAGGCTCGACGACTTCACCCCGTGCTTCGGTCCGGGCTCGCGACAGCGGCACCTCGACGCAGGGGCGCACGAGATCGACTCGGTCGACGTACCGACGCTGCGCCGGGACGTGGACGACCGTGCGGCCCTGGCGGACGCAAGGCGGCTCGGGCTGGGCCGGTGCACCTCGCTGGTCGTGGCGAGGCTGGGCCTAGGCTGACCGTCATGCAGGGAACGGTCTCCGCCTTCGACGCGGACACGCACGACGGGCGGGTGCTGCTCGACGACGGCCTCGAGCTGAGGTTCACCGGCGCGGCCCTGGTGGGGAGCCGGCTGCGGCTGCTCCGACCCGGTCAGCGGGTTCGGCTCGAGACCACGGGTTCCGGGTCCGACGTACGCATCGAACGGCTGCAGATCCTCACTCTGCACTGACCTCTGCCCAACGACGCCTGGCACGACGAAGGGCCCCACCCCGAGGGGTAGGGCCCTTCGTGTGCTGCGAGGTCAGGCCTTCTTGGCGGTGGCCTTCTTCGCAGTGGTCTTCTTGGCGGGCGCCTTCTTCGCGGCCGTCTTCTTGGCCGGAGCCTTCTTGGCCACGGTCTTGGTGGCCGTCTTCTTGGCGGGCGCCTTCTTGGCCACGGTCTTGGTGGCCGTCTTCTTGGCCGGCGCCTTCTTGGCCGCGGTCTTGGTGGCCGTCTTCTTGGCCGGAGCCTTCTTCGCCGCAACCTTCTTGGCCGGAGCCTTCTTGGCCGGTGCCTTCTTGGCCGCGGTCTTGGTGGCCGTCTTCTTGGCCGGGGCCTTCTTCGCCGGAGCCGCCTTCTTCGCCGGAGCCGCCTTCTTCGCGGTGCCGGTCGCAACCTTGGCTCCGGTCGCAGCAGCGGCCAGGGTGAGCTTGGGCAGCTTCTTGGCGCCGGAGACGACGGCCTTCAGGTCAGCGCCAGCGCTGAACTTCGGGATCGCGGTCTTCTTGGCCTTGATGCGCTCACCGGTGCGCGGGTTGCGGACCCAGCGTGCGTCACGGACCCGCTTCTCGAAGGACCCGAAGCCCGTGATGGCAACCTTCTCGCCCTTGGCGACCTCGCGGGTGATGGTGTCGAGCACCGACTCGAGAGCGTGAGCAGCCTGCTTGCGGTTGCCCTCGAACCGAGCTGAGAGGGTGTCGATCAACTGACTCTTGTTCACAAGCTTCCCTTCCGTGAACCTGTCCAGGGTCGAGCAGTTGCCCGACTACTGCTTGGCACGCTAGGGAAAAGTCGCCGTCGTCACAATCTCTACACGCGGTTTTCCCTTGCATCTTTGGGAAAACCCTGCAAATGCGCGCGTTCAGCTAGATGGTGACGGGCTTCCAGGACGGTCGAGTCGACTCGAAGGTCGTGATGTCGTCGGCGTGCGACAAGGTGATCCCGACGTCGTCGAGGCCCTCCAGCAGCCGCCAACGCGTGTAGTCGTCGATGTCGAAGGGAGCCGTGAGAGCGCCGGCCTGGATCGTCCGCTCCTGCAGGTCGACGACGATCTCGGTGGAGGGCTCGTGCTCGATCAGCTTCCAGAGCTGCTCGACGACGTCCTGGGTCACCTGGGCCGCGACGAGCCCGGCCTTGCCGGAGTTGCCGCGGAAGATGTCCGCGAACCGGCTGGAGATCACGGCCTTGAAGCCGTAGTCCATCAACGCCCACACGGCGTGCTCACGCGAAGAGCCGGTGCCGAAGTCGGGGCCGGCGACGAGCACGGAGGCGCCGTCGAACTCTGGACGGTTGAAGACGAAATCCGGGTCCTTGCGCCAGGCGGCGAACAGCCCGTCCTCGAACCCGTTGCGGGTGACCCGCTTGAGGTAGACCGCCGGGATGATCTGGTCGGTGTCCACGTTGCTGCGCCGCAGCGGCAGCCCAGTGCCGGCGTGCCGGGTGAACTTCTCCATGACGGTCTCCTCAGCCCAGCGGGGGCAGGTCGGAGGGCGAGGACAGCGTGCCGGTGACGGCGGTCGCTGCGGCCACGAGCGGCGAGACGAGGTGCGTGCGACCGCCCTTGCCCTGCCGGCCCTCGAAGTTGCGGTTGGACGTGGACGCGCTGCGCTCCCCCGGCTCGAGCTGGTCGGGGTTCATGCCCAGGCACATCGAGCACCCGGCCCCGCGCCACTCGCCGCCGGCCTCCTTGAAGACGACGTCGAGCCCTTCGTCCTCGGCCTGGAGGCGCACCCGGAAGGAGCCGGGCACGACGAGCAGACGGGTGTCCTGCGCGACCTGACGGCCCTTGATCACCGCGGCCGCGGCGCGCAGGTCCTCGATGCGGCCGTTGGTGCACGAGCCCACGAAGACGGTGTCCACCTTGACCTCACGCAGCGGCGTACCGGCCTCCAGACCCATGTACTCCAAGGCCTTCTGGGCCGCGATCTTGTCGCCCTCGAGCTCGAAGTCGTCGGGGCTGGGGACGTTGGCCCCGAGCGGGACGCCCTGGCCGGGGTTGGTGCCCCAGGTGACGAAGGGCGTCATCTCGGAGGCGTCGAGGACGATCTCCTCGTCGAAGGTCGCGTCGTCGTCGGTGAGCAAGGTGGTCCAGTGCGCGACGGCGGCGTCCCAGTCCTCGCCCTTCGGGGCGGACGGGCGGCCCTCGAGGTAGTCGTAGGTGACCTGGTCGGGCGCGATGAGACCGGCCTTGGCGCCCCACTCGATGGACATGTTGCAGACGGTCATCCGCGCCTCCATCGAGAGCTCCTCGATGGCCCGGCCGCGGTACTCCACGATGTAGCCCTGTCCACCACCGGTGCCGGTGTGCGCTATGAGGGTGAGCACGAGGTCCTTGGCGGTGACGCCGTCGGGCAGCGAGCCGTTGATGGTCACGGCCATCGTCTTGGGCTTGGCCTGCATCAGGGTCTGGGTGGCGAGCACGTGCTCGACCTCACTGGTGCCGATGCCGAACGCGATCGACCCGAAGGCCCCGTGCGTCGAGGTGTGCGAGTCACCGCACACGATCGTCATGCCGGGCTGGGAGAGGCCGAGCTGTGGGCCGATGATGTGCACGATGCCCTGCTCCACGTCGCCGAGCGAGTGCAGCCGGACGCCGAACTCCTTGGCGTTCGTGCGCAGCGTCTCCACCTGGGTGCGTGACACCGGGTCGGCGATCGGCTTGTCCCAGTCGACGGTGGGGACGTTGTGGTCCTCGGTCGCCAGGGTCAGGTCGGGACGACGTACCCCACGACCGGCGAGGCGGAGTCCGTCGAACGCCTGCGGGGAGGTCACCTCGTGGATCAGGTGGAGGTCGATGAACAGCAGGTCGGGCTCTCCCGGCGCGCTGCGGACGACGTGCTCGTCCCAGACTTTCTCGGCAAGGGTCCTGCCCATGACTCTCCTCGGTTCCTCGTCTGTGGCCCGGCGTAAGTGCCGGCGCCCGCCTGCGCGCCCGTTCTCAGATTGGACCGTCAGCGGTCACGCCGACGACTTGCAATCCATAATGTGAGACGGCATTATCAGAGTATGGACAACTCTAGCGGAGTCGGCGTGCTCGACAAAGCCGCCCTCGTTCTCTCGGCGCTCGAGGCAGGACCGGCCACGCTGGCCGGCCTGGTGGCCGGAACGGGGCTCGCGCGACCGACCGCGCACCGGCTCGCCGTCGCGCTGGAGCACCACCGTCTGGTTGCCCGCGACATGCAGGGCCGATTCGTGCTCGGACCCCGGCTGGCCGAGCTGTCCGCCGCCGCCGGTGAGGACCGGCTGCTCGCCGCTGCCGGTCCGGTGCTCGCGCGGCTGCGCGACATCACCGGCGAGTCCGCGCAGATGTGGCGACGCCAGGGCGACTACCGCGTCTGCGTCGCCGCCGCGGAACGGCCCTCCGGCCTGCGCGACACGATCCCGGTCGGCTCGCAGCTCACCATGCGCGCCGGCTCCGCCGCCCAGATCCTGCTGGCCTGGGAGGACCCGGAACGGATGCACCGCGGTCTCCAGAACGCCGCGTTCTCCGCGACCGCACTGGCGGGCATCCGGCGCCGCGGCTGGGCCCAGTCCGTCGGCGAGCGCGAGCAGGGCGTCGCCTCGGTGTCGGCCCCGATCCGCTCACCCTCCGGCAAGATCATCGCCGCCGTCTCGGTGTCCGGCCCGCTCGAGCGGCTTTCGCGGCAGCCTGGCCGCATGCACGCGCCCGCCGTGCTCGCTGCCGCCGAGCGACTTTCCGAGTCGCTGCGCCGCGCCGCCGAGTAGCTGCGCGGGGGTTGTTTCCCAGGTGATGTCGAGAATCTGCCGCTCCCCACGGGTTGCAACCCATGGGGAGGGGAAGTTCTTCGACATCACCTGGTAATCAGGCGACCCGGACAGCCCTAGAACAACCGGGCGGTCTCCAGGTCGAGAAGGGCCTGCTTGCGCTCGACTCCGCCGGCGTAGCCGGTCAGCGTGCCGTCGGCGCCCACCACCCGGTGGCACGGGATGACGATCGGGATCGGGTTGCGACCGTTGGCCAGCCCGACGGCCCGCGAGCCGTGGCCGGTCTTGCCGAGACGCCGGGCGATCTCGCCGTACGTCACCGTCTCGCCCCACGCGATCGTCACGAGCTGGTCCCAGACGGTCTTCTGGAAGTCCGTGCCCTCCGGCTGCACCGGAAGGTCGAACACCTTGAGATCCTTGGCGAAGTAGGCGTCGAGCTGGCGCCGCGTCTCGACGAGCAGCGGGTCACTGTCGGCACGGTCGCCGACCGGACGGCCGAGCGAGCGCGCGGCGGCGGTGCTGACCGACGAGCGGGCCGAAAGCCCGGCCTTGCGCGGTCCTTCGAACTCGATCGAGATGAGGGCGTCGCGGTAGGCGACCACCCTGAGCGGTCCCACCGGGGACTCCACCGAGGTCCACATGTCAGGTCTCCTTCGTCGTGCGTGCGGGTGCGAGGTCGAGGGTGGCCCACAGGTGCAGCAGGCCGTAGGAGCGCCAGGGCCGCCAGCGTTCGGCGATCTCCGCGGCGCGGTCGGGGTCGTCGCCGCGGTTCTTCAGCACCCGGCGGACCGCCACGTCGGTGGGCAGGAACGCGTCCGGGTCGCCGAGCGCGCGCATCGACACGTAGTCCGCGGTCCAGGGGCCGATCCCGGGCAGGGCGACGAGCCGGGCGCGCACCTCGGCGCGGTCGATGCTGCGGTCGAGCGGGACCCGCCCGTCGGCCAGGGCCCGGCACAGGCCGACCAGGGCCCGCCCTCGGGCGCGGGGCATCGGGAGGGTCGCGGGGTCGGCACCGGCGAGCACCTCGGCCCGCGGGAACAGCCGCCGCGGCCCGTCGTACGCCGGATCGCCGGCCGCGTCCTCGCCGAACCGGTCGACGAGCTTGCCGCCGAGCGAGATCGCCCCGGCCAGCGAGATCTGCTGACCGATCACCGTGCGGATCGCGACCTCGTCGCCGTCGACGCTGCCCGGGACCCGGAGGCCCGGACGCTGCCGCACGAGGACGGCCATCCCCGGATCGTCGGAGAGCCCGTCGGCCACCGCGACGGGGTCGCAGTCGGCGTCCAGCAGACGACGGCAGCGCTCCACAGCGGCGCCCACGTCGCGGAGGTCCACGACGGTCAGCTCGCAGCGCACGAAGGCCGTGCCGGTCGCGGTGTGGTCCGAAGGGAATACCAGCCGGACCTGGCCGTGACCGTGCGGCAGGGCCAGCGTGCGGGCGTACCAGTCCGGACCGGCCTGCTCCACCCCGGGCACGAGATGGGCCGCCAGGAAGCGCAGCACCTCGCTCCCGGCGTACGGCGCGCGGACCGGGAGCCGCAGCTCGAGACGACCGGTCGTCGAGACGGCGTGCCGGGACCGTCCGCGCAGGTCGGTCGGCGTCCCGGCGTACACCTCGCGGATGGTGTCGTTGAACTGCCGGATGCTCGCGAAGCCCGCGGCGAACGCGACGTCGGCGAAGGGCATCGCGGTGGTCTCGATGAGGATCCGGGCGTTCTGCGCACGTCGGGCCCGGGCCAGTGCCAACGGCCCGGCACCGAGCTCGGTCGAGAGCAGCCGGTTGAGGTGCCGGGGGGTGTAGCCGACCCGGGAGGCCAGGCCCTCGACGCCGTCGCGCTCGACGACCCCGTCGGCGATCAGCCGCATCGCCCGTCCGGCGGTGTCGGCCGCGACGTCCCAGTCCGGCGAGCCGGGGGTCGCGTCGGGGAGACAGCGCTTGCAAGCGCGGAAGCCGGCCGCCTGGGCCGCAGCCGCGGTGCGGTGGAAGGTGACGTTCTTCTTGGCCGGGGTGACCGCGGGGCACGAGGGCCGGCAGTAGATTCCGGTGGAGGTGACACCGGTGTAGAAGACCCCGTCGAAGCGCCGGTCGCGGCTCTTCACCGCCCGGTAGCAGGCCTCGGTGTCGTCGATGTCCATGACCCGATCCTCTCCCACGGAGAGGATGGGTGCTAGCGGAAATCAGACACGGCCTTCGCGAGCCAGGAAACCAACGGCGACGGGCTTCTCGGGAACCGGTGCTCGGTGTTCCTAGGGTGTCCCCGTGGTGCTAGTCGTCTCCTCGACGCTGCTTTTCGACGCGGACCAGCAGCTCGCCGATCGAGCCCAGCAGCATGCCGAGGCTGCCGAGGACGAACAACCAGATCGCCAGCGTCTTGGCGCTCTCCCGGAAGAACATCACGCTGCCGATGACGAACAACGTGTTGCCGAACAGCCCAGGCCCAGATGCACCCAGGGGAAGCCCCTCAGAGCCGCTCCGATCCAGCGACTCTCGGTGTCTCGGTCGGTCGCAACACGCGGTGCTGTCACCGGTTCGCTTCCCCCACGAGACCCTCACCGGTCGTCACGGCCTCAGGGCCGTTCCGGTGGGCGGTACCCCGGCCGACCGCTTGTTCCCACCGCCCGCAAGGCCGCCTGCCCCACGGCTCGGCCTGCCTTGGAGATTCCCGACGCCGGCTCCTCGGTCAACGCTGGAGGCAGGACCACGACCGGGCACCCGGCGGCGTGGATGATCCGCTGGGCGAGCAGCGAGGAGGACGGCGTCTGCGCACCGTCGATGACCAGGAGGTCCGCACTGCCGGCCACGGCCAACAGGCTCTTGCGTCGTCCGCCGTGCACGACGCGGCACTCGGCCTGGTGATCGGGACCGAGTGCCTCGGCGACGTCGGCCGCGAGGTCGGCCTCCTGGGCGGTCGTGCCCCGGCCCGGGGGAGTCTCGGACGGCGGGGTCGTGGATGCGTCGGGGGAGGTGGGCCGCTTGAGAACGCGCACCGCGATCAGGCGCCCGCTATTGGTCTTGGTCTGACCGGCCGCCCAGACCAGGGCAGCCGGAGACTTCGACGTGGCGCTCACCCCGACCACCACGGTGTAGGGACGGTCGGTCGATGCTGCAGACATGCGTGCCTCCTCAGACGGGCAGATGGGTGATCGAGTTGCCCTGCTCGTCATGCTCGGTCAACGGCGGGGCGATCTCCTCTAGAGACTTGCCCTCGGCGTCGACCCCCCACACGACCGCGACAACCGCGCCGACGAGCATGATCGCGGTCGCGATCAGATAACCCCAGAACATTGGTTGCCGGTCCTTGCCGTCGCCGATCAGCCACCCGTAGAACACCGGCCCCAGCGATCCGAAGACCTGGGCGACGGCGAAGAAGTAGGAGATGGCCTGACCACGGACCTCCTGGGGGAAGATCTCCGACACGGTCAGGTAGCCCGCGGAGGCGCCGGCGGAGGCGAAGAAGAACGCCACGCACCAGAACGCCGTGTGTGTGACCGGGGTGAGGTGATCTCCCAGGAACAGCACGGCGGAGATGCCCAGGATGATGCCGGAGATCGAGTAGCAGCCACCGATCATCCGACGCCGACCGACGGTGTCGAAGAACCGGCCAAGCACCAGGGGGCCCAGCAGGTTGCCGATCGCAAAGGGGAAGAAGTAGACGGCGGCCTCGGAGCTGCTGAGTCCGTAGAAGTTCTTCAGCACCAGCGCGTAGGTGAAGAAGATGGCGTTGTACAGGAAGCTCTGCGTGATCATCAAGGTGGCGCCCAGCACCGTGCGGGTTGGATAGAGCTTGAAGAACACGTAGAACAGCTGCTTCGGCGTTAGACCCGCACCAGCCTTGATCCAGCGGGCTTCGGATTCGTCGTGGTGTGGTAGTTCCCTGCCGGAGTCGCGGATCTCCTGTTCGATTCTGTCGACGATGGTCTCGGCTTCCTTGGCGTGACCGTGAGTCAGCATCCACCGCGGGCTCTCGGGGATGTAGCGACGAAGATATATGATGCCAAGGCCGAGCACCGGGCCGATGAAGAAGGCGATCCGCCAGCCCACGTCCTGCCCGAATCGGTCGGTGTCGAGCAGGAAGGTGCTGGCCAAGGCGCCGATGGCCGCCCCGCCCCAATAGGTGCCATTGATGGCCAGGTCGACCCGGCCGCGGTGCTTTCCCGGGATGAGCTCGTCGATCGCCGAGTTCACAGCAGAGTACTCACCACCGATGCCCATGCCGGAGATGAAGCGGAACAGCAGGAACACCCACATCGTCGGCGCAAGCCCGGAAGCGGCGGCTCCGAGTAGGTACACCACGAGGGTCAGGGTGAACATCTTCTTA
>JBDSMW010000125.1:0-3658 GCA_039915665.1 Nocardioidaceae bacterium | reverse complement strand
GCCGCTCGGCCAGCTCCTTCGCCTTCGCCTCGTCCAGCACCACCACGTCGCGGGTGGGCTTCCCCAGCTGGTCGAAGTCCTTGCCGGACGCGACGCGCTTGCCGGCGAGCTCCACGAGGTGCGCCGCGACCTTCTCCTTCGCGTCGCGCGGGGTGAGCACCGCGTCCACGTCCCAGTACGAGGCCTTCACGAAGCGCATGCGCGCGCGCTCGCGGGTCACGATGAGGCGCACCGCGACACTCTGCACGCGGCCGGCGGAGAGCTTCGGCTTCACCTTGCGCCACAGCACCGGGCTCACCTCGTAGCCGTAGAGCCGGTCGAGGATGCGGCGGGCCTCCTGGGCCTCCACGAGGTCCATGTCGATGTCACGAGGGTTCTCGACCGCGGCGTTGATCGCCTGCGGGGTGATCTCGTGGAACACCATCCGGCGCACGGGGACCTTCGGCTTGAGCTCGTCGAGGAGGTGCCAGGCGATCGCCTCGCCCTCCCGGTCCTCGTCCGTCGCGAGGAAGAGCTCGGAAGCGTCCTTGAGCAGGGCCTTGAGCTTGGTCATGTGGGCGCGCTTGTCCCGCGAGACCACGTAGTAGGGCGTGAAGCCGTGGTCGACGTCCACTCCGAGGCGGGCCCAGGGCTCGCCCTTGATCTTGGCCGGGATGTCGGCCGCGCTCTGGGGCAGGTCGCGGACGTGACCGATGGAGGACTCCACGACGTAGCCGCTGCCCAGGTAGCCGGCGATCGTCTTGGCCTTCGCAGGCGACTCGACGATGACCAGCTTGTGTCCGGCGCCGGTGACGGCACCTGTCTTCTTCGCCAACTTCTTCTCAGGCTCCCTTGGATGCGTGTTCGGCCACACGGTAGCGCTTGCGGTCAACCGTCCTGTGACGCCGGGGTGAGGAAGCCGTCCGCGACCAGCTCCCGCACCGCGGCCGTCCGGTCCCGGCGGAGCCCGGTCGCATCCTCGCCCAGGAGGCTGGCCAGCGCGTCCAGGATCTGGCCGACGGTGAGGTCGCCGTCGCAGGCGCCGACCAGGCCGGCCTCGACCGTGTCGGCTTGCCGGGCCCGTCGCATCCCGCGCTGCTGACGGAGGACGATCGTCTCCGGGTCGGCCGCTCCGACCTCGCCGACGGTCTCCTGCCGGACGTCGACGCGTACCTCCAGCCGGCTGGCCAGCAGCGCCTCGTCGTCGGTGCGCGCCAGGAAGTCGGTGCGCCTTCCCCGGTCGGCCACCTCTCGCCCCAGCGGCTGCTCGACCTCGAAGGGCCACTCCTCCAGGTGCACGACGGGCGACCGGTCCAGGTGGTCCGTCCGGCGCAGGTGCAGCCACCCGAAGCCGACGGCCTCGATGCCCTGCTCGGCGAACCAGGCCAGCCAGGCGTCGTACCTCTGCCCGTAGTCGGGCCGGCCGTGCACACCGGCGTCCTTGAGCCACAGCTCGACGTACTGCGCTGGGTCGGCGACCTCCCGCTGCACCACCCAGGCGTCGCAGCCGCTGCCCTCGAGCCAGCCGCCGACGCGGTCCTGCCAGGGCTCGCCGAGCCGGTGCACCCAGTTGGCCAGCACCTGCGCCCAGCCCCCGGGGCGCAGGTGGTCCGGCGCCCGGGTGACCACCCGCCGGACCAGCTCGTCCCCGGGAAGGCCGGAGTCGCGGTAGACCAGCCGCTCGTCGGTGGCGGGCGAGACCACGAAGGGCGGGTTGGTGACGACGAGGTCGAACCGCTCGCCTGCGACGGGCTCGAACAGGCTGCCCGCTCGCACGTCGACGGTCACCTGGTTGAGCGCAGCATTCAGCCGGGTCATCGCGAGCGCCCGCTCGTTGACGTCGGTGGCGACGACCTCGCCCGCGTGCTCGGCCAGGTGCAGGGCCTGCACGCCGCAGCCGGCGCCCAGGTCCAGGGCGCGCTCGACCGGCTCGCGCACGGTGAGCCGGGCCAGGGACGAGGACGCCGAGCTGATGCCGAGCACGTGGTCGGTTGCGACACCGATGGGAGCTCCGTCCAGTCCGGGCATCACGTCGCTGACCACCCACCGGTCGCGGCCGTCGTCCCTGGAGGGGCGTACGTCGACCCGGGCGCGGGCCTCGCCTGCCGACACCTCGAGCAGCCCGGCCGCGACCAGCGGCTCGACGAGACCCGGCAGGGCGCGGTCGGCCGCCTCGCGGGACACCGGCGCCTGCAACGTCCAGAGCCGGACCAGCGTCTCGAGCGGGGAGCCGCCGGCGGTCGCACGCAGCGCGGGGACGGTCTCGTTGCGGCCCAGCGCGGCGTGCGCGGTGGCGCCCAGGAGGGCGGCGCACGCGTCGTACTCGTAGCCCGCGTCCTCAAGAGCCGAGCGCAGACGGTCCACGAGGTCGGGGGCGAGGAGGTCCACGGGGGGTCACCCTAGGCGACGGACGCCGACGACCCGCCTGCAGCGCAGGCGGGTCGTCGGTGGTGGAGCGGGGTGGAGTCGGCCGCGTGTCAGTGCGTCGCGGCAGGCACCTCGGCGTCGTCACCCATGGTGACCGTGCGCCGCTTGGAGACCACGACCGCAACGGCGATGATCGCCACCGCCACCAGCGCGATGATGATCCGCACCGCGTCGTTCTGGCTGTCGCCGACCGAGAGGCTGACCACGGCGCTGGCGATCAGCAGCGAGACCAGGTTCATCACCTTGATCAGCGGGTTGATGGCCGGACCGGCGGTGTCCTTGAACGGGTCACCGACGGTGTCACCGATGATCGTCGCCTCATGAGCGGGCGAGCCCTTGCCGCCGTGGTTGCCGTCCTCGACCAGCTTCTTCGCGTTGTCCCAGGCGCCGCCCGCGTTGGCCAGGAAGACCGCCATCAGGGTGCCGGTGCCGATCGCACCGGCGAGGAAGCCGGCCAGAGCCGTGGCGCCGAGACCGAAGCCGACCGCGATCGGAGCGAGGACCGCCAGGATGCCGGGCGTCACGAGCTCGCGCAGCGAGTCCTTGGTGACGATGTCGACGACCTTGCCGTACTCCGGACGACCGGTGCCCTCCATGATCCCGGGGATCTCGCGGAACTGGCGGCGGACCTCCATGACGACCGCGCCGGCGGCGCGGGCCACGGCGTTGATCGCCAGGCCGGAGAAGAGGAACACCACAGCCGCACCGAGCAGCACGCCGACGATGACCGCCGGGTTGAAGACGCTGAAGTCGAGCAGGTACTCCTCGGCGGGCGAGACGTTGGCCTTGGCGAGGGACTCGAAGACCGAGGTGGCGTAGGAGCCGAACAGCGCGGTCGCGGCCAGCACCGCGGTGGCGATCGCGATCCCCTTGGTGATCGCCTTGGTCGTGTTGCCGACGGCGTCGAGCTCGGTGAGGATCTGCGCGCCCTCGGGGCTGACGTCGCCGGACATCTCCGCGATGCCCTGCGCATTGTCCGAGACCGGGCCGAAGGTGTCCATCGCCACGATCACGCCGACCGTGGTCAGCAGGCCGCAGCCCGCGAGCGCCACCGCGAACAGCGAGATGGTCAGCGTCGCGCCACCGAGGAGGTAGGCACCGAACACCGCAGCACCGATGACCAGCGTCGTGTAGACGGCGGACTCGAAGCCGACCGAGAGGCCACTGAGGATCACGGTGGCCGCACCGGTCAGGGAGGTCTCGGCGACACCCTTGACCGGCTTGTACTCCGTGCCGGTGTAGTAGCCGGTCA
>JBDSMW010000008.1:0-12778 GCA_039915665.1 Nocardioidaceae bacterium | reverse complement strand
CGGGCGACCGCCTCGACGATGCCCCGACCGCGTTCGTCGAGATAGGTGTTGACGAAGGCGGCGAAGTGCTCGGTGGCCGCGCGCGAGTCCGACGGCGTGCCGCTGCGGTACTTCCCCGTCAGGACGCCTCGGCCCAGGGGCGACCACGGCAGGATCCCCAGGCCCAGGGCGCGGGACGCCGGCACGACCTCGTGCTCGACGTGGCGGTTGAGCAAGGAGTACTCCACCTGCGTGGAGGCCAGACTCGTACGTCCGGGGACCGCGCGCTGCCACGTGGCTGCCTGCGCGGTCTGCCACCCGGTGTAGTTGGAGATGCCGACGTAGGAGGCGCGGCCCGAGGACACGGCGAGGTCGAGCGCGGTCAACGTCTCCTCGACCGGCGTCTCGTCGGTCCAGACGTGCACCTGCCACAGGTCGACGTGATCGACCTTGAGTCGTGCGAGCGAGGCATCCAGCGTGGTCAGCAAGTGACCGCGCGAGGTGTTGGTCACGCGCTCGCCGGAGCGTCGCGAGATGCCCGCCTTGGTCGCCAGGACGATGTCGTCGCGACCGACGACCTCGCCGATGAGCGTGCCGATCAGCTCCTCGCTCGCACCGTCGCCGTAACCGGCCGCGGTGTCCAGCAGCGTGCCACCTGCCTCGGCGAAGGCGACGAGCTGGTCGCGGGCCTCGTGCTCGTCGGTGTCGCGGCCCCAGGTCAGGGTGCCGAGCCCGAGCCGGGACACCTTGAGACCGGTGCGACCCAGGTAGCGCTGCTGCATGGCCCAACGCTATCGAGCGTGGCCAGTTCGGAGGCCTCGCCTCGCCGTACGACGCGCGGGGACCGTCATGTTCTGGTCACGTCGACGTGCGTAGGGTGTGCGTCGCCCCGCCCGGTTCCAGCAGGAAGAGCAGATGGACTATTTTCAGGCCGTCATCCTCGGCATCGTCGAGGGACTGACGGAGTTCCTCCCGGTGTCGAGCACCGGTCACCTCACGATCGTCGAGAAGCTCCTCGGCCTCGACCCGAGCGACTCCGGGGTCACCGGGTTCACGGCCGTGATCCAGATGGGCGCGATCGGCGCGGTGATCGTGTACTTCGCCATGGACATCTGGCGGATCATCGTCGGCTGGTTCGGAGGGCTGTTCAAGCCCGAGCTGCGCGGGACGCTGGACCACCGGATGGGGTGGTACGTCATTCTGGGCTCGATCCCGATCGGCATCGTGGGCCTCGCGCTCAAGGACGTGATCAAGAACGACCTGCGCTCCTTGTGGGTCGTGGCGATCGCCCTGATCGCCTGGAGCGCCGTGATGCTCGTGGCCGAACGACGCGGTCGTCAGGAGCGGGTGGAGCGGGACCTGACGCTCACAGATGCCCTCGTCGTCGGCCTGGTGCAGTGCATCGCACTGGTCCCGGGCGTCTCGCGGTCCGGTGCGACGATCTCCGCCGGCCTGCTGCGCGGTCTCGACCGGGTCACCGCGACCCGGCTCTCCTTCTTCCTGTCGATCCCGGCCTTGCTGGCCGCCGGGCTGCTCGAGCTCAAGGACGCCCTCGGCACGGGCGGCGTCGGCTTCGGCCCGACGGCCGTGGCGACGGTCGTCAGCTTCGTGGTCGCCTACGCGTCCGTGGCCTGGCTGCTCAAGTTCGTGGCCGCCAACTCCATCGGCAAGTTCGTGCCCTACCGCGTCGTGCTCGGCGTGGTCCTGCTGGTGCTGCTCGGCACCGGCGTGATGAACGCGACCTGACCCAGAGCCCTGACCTAGAGCCCTGACCTAGAGCCAGCCGGACTTCTTGAAGAACCGGTAGAGCACCACGCTGGACGCCACCATCAGACCGAGGGCGAAGACGTAGCCGTAGTGCCAGTGCAGCTCGGGCATGTTGTCGAAGTTCATGCCGTAGACCCCGGCGACGAGGGTGCCGACCGCGGCGATCGCCACCCAGGCCGAGATCTTCCGCGTGTCCTCGTTCTGCTGGACGCTGATCCGAGCCAGGTGGGCGTCGAAGGCCGTGGACAGCAGGCTGTCGAGCGTCTCGATCGACTCCGACACCCGGACGACGTGGTCGGCCACGTCGCGGAAGAACGGCGCGGCCTCCTGGGTGGCGAAGGCCACCGAGCCGGAGGCGAAGCGCTTCATCGGCTCGCGCAGCGGGTTGACGGCACGGCGCACCTCGGCGAGCTCACGCTTGAGGACGTAGATCCGCTGCGAGTCCTGGGTCCGGTTCGGTGAGAAGACGGAGGTCTCGACCTCGTCGACGTCCTCCTCGAGCGCCAGCGCGACCGCCTCGTAGTCGTCGACGACCTTGTCGCAGATCGCGTAGACCACGGCCGATGGGCCGTGACCGAGCACCGAGGCCCGGTGCTCCAGGCCCATCCGGGCCCCGTGCAGCTCGGTGCCTTCGCCGTGCCGGACGCTGACGACGTAGTTGTGGCCCACGAACAGGTTGATCTCACCGGTCTCGACGGCGTCATCCGCGTCGACGTACCAGAGCGTCTTTACGACCAGGAACAGGCCGTTCTCGTAGCGCTCGAGCTTGGGTCGCTGATGAGCCTTGAGCGCGTCCTCGACGGCCAGAGGATGCAGGGAGAACACCTCGGCGACGCGGTTCAGCTCCTCCTCGCCGGGCTCGTGCATGCCGACCCAGACGAAGTCCCCGTCGCCGGTCGCCTCGTCGCGGATCCTGGCCAGGTCCTCCTTGGTGCACTCCACCGGCACCCGGACGCCGTCGCGGTAGAGGGCGCTGTCGACGATCATGCGGCTCAGGGTACGTGCCCTAGCCTTCGTGACATGCCAACTCTGATCCTGGCCCGGCACGGACGCACGACCGCCAACGCCACCGGGGTGCTGGCCGGGCGGAGCAAGGGCGTGCACCTCGACGAGCGCGGCGTCGAGCAGGCGCGGGCCGCGGGGGAGCGGCTGGCCGGACTGCCGCTGGCCGCCGTCGTCACGAGCCCCCTCGAACGCTGCCGCGAGACGGCCAAGGCGATCGTCAAGCTGCAAGGCGGATCGCCTCCGGTGTCCTCGGACAAGGGCCTGGTCGAGTGCGACTACGGCTCGTGGACCGGCCGGGAGCTGAAGACGCTGGCCAAGGAGCCGATGTGGAAGACCGTCCAGGGGCATCCCTCCGCGGCCGAGTTCCCGGACGGTGAGACGATGGCCGAGATGTCGGCGCGGGCGGTGGCCGCCGTACGCCGGTGGGACGCCAAGGTCGCGGCCGAGCACGGGGCAGACGCGGTCTGGCTCGCGGTCAGCCACGGCGACGTCATCAAGGCGATCCTGGCCGACGCCCTCGGCATCCACCTCGACGCGTTCCAGCGGATCGTCGTCGACCCGGCGTCGCTGTCGGTGGTCCGCTACACCCCGATGCGGCCGTTCGTGGTGAGCACGAACACCTCCGCAGGTGACCTGTCCCACCTGAAGCCGGCCCCCGCCAAGAAGGGCCGGACCCGCAAGCAGAGCAGCGACGCGGCGGTCGGCGGAGGTGCCGGTACGACGGTCTAGGGCGACCGCCTAGGCTCGACGACATGGCATCGGTCATCCACAGCTTCGACCCGCCCGAGCGCTTCGTCGCGGGCACGGTCGGTCCTCCCGGGTCGCGCACCTTCTTCCTGCAGGCCCGCACCGGTGCCCGCGTCACGAGTGTCGCGCTGGAGAAGCAGCAGGTCTCGGTGCTCGCCGAGCGCATCGACGAGCTGCTCGACGAGCTGCTCTCCGCCGACGACGAGGACGCCTCCATCCCGGCGATCCCGCCGGTGTCGCTGGAGGACAACGGTCCCCTCGAGCAGCCGATCGTCGAGGAGTTCCGTGCCGGCACGATGACGCTGTCCTGGGACTCGACCGACGAGCGCATCGTCGTCGAGGTCTTCCCCTTCGACGACACCGTGGCGGAGCCGGGCACCCCCGACGAGGTGATCGAGGTGCAGGAGCCGGGCGAGGTGCTCGTGGTCCGACTGTCCGCCGGGCTGGCCCGCGCCTTCAGCAAGCGGGCGCAGGTCGTCGTCGGCGCCGGCCGCGAGCCCTGCCCGTTCTGCGGCGGACCGCTCGACCCGTCCGGACACCTCTGCCCGCGCGCCAACGGCTTCCGACGGACCACACCCGCCGAACCCGAGGCATGACCCACGATCTCGAGCTGCTGAACCGCGGCACGATCGAGCTGCAGGGCCGGATCATGCCGGCCTCCAACGCGACCTTCTTCGGCACCGTCACGCTCGACGGCGAGAGCATCGACTGCGTCTACAAGCCGGTGGCGGGGGAGCGTCCGCTGTGGGACTTCCCCGACGGCACGTTGGCCGGCCGCGAGGTCGGGGCGTACGCCGTGTCGGACGCGTTGGGCTGGGACGTGGTGCCGCCGACCGTGCTGCGGGGCGACGGCCCGGCTGGCACCGGCATGCTGCAGGCCTGGCGGGAGCCCGACGAGGGACAGTCGCCGGTCGACCTGGTGCCGACGGGGGACACCCCGGACGGCTACCTGCACGTGCTGGACGCCTACGACGGCGACGACCGCCCGATCTCCCTGATCCACGAGGACTCCGACGCCCTGCGCCGGATGGCGGTCTTCGACGTGGTCGTCAACAACGCGGACCGCAAGGGCGGGCACGTCCTCGCCATGCCGGACGGGCACCGCTTCGGGGTCGACCACGGCATCTCGTTCCACCTCGACGACAAGCTGCGCACCGTCCTGTGGGGCTGGGCCCACGAGCCGCTGGAGAACCAGGATGCAGAGGGCGTGCGCCGGGTGGCTGAGCAGCTGCGCAGCCCGTCGAGCGAGCTGAGCCGGACCCTGGCGCTGCTGCTCACCGACGACGAGGTCGTCGCCACGGTCCGGCGCTGCGACACCCTGCTCCGCCGCAACGTGATGCCACTGCCGTCGGGTGGTCGGCCCGCGATCCCGTGGCCGGCGTTCTGAGCGCTCACCGTTAGGCTGCGAACATGCGAGCGTGGAGCAGTCCTGACGTGCCCCGGATCGACCTCGGGGTCGCCCCGCCGGTCACGATCCACGACAGTGCCTCGCGCGCCGTACAGGTCAGCGACCCGGAGGGCACCGCGCGGATGTACGTCTGCGGCATCACGCCGTACGACGCGACGCACCTCGGCCACGCCGCGACGTACCTCGCCTTCGACCTGCTCAACCGGGCCTGGCGGGACGCGGGGCACGACGTGCTCTACGTCCAGAACGTCACCGACGTCGACGACCCACTGCTCGAGCGGGCCACCGCCACCGGGGTCGACTGGGCCGACCTTGCGGTGCGCGAGACCGAGCTGTTCCGCGAGGACATGACCGCACTGCGGGTGCTGGCGCCCGACCACTACGTCGGGGCCGTCGAGGCGATCCCGCTCGTGGTCGAGATGGTGCAGCAGCTGCAGGAGCGCGGTGTCGTCTACGACGTGGACGGCGACCTCTACTTCTCGGTGCGCTCCGACCCGCGCTTCGGCTCGGTGTCCAACCTGAACGACGAGGAGATGCTCGCGGTGTTCGGCGAGCGCGGGGGCGACCCCGACCGGCCGGGCAAGAAGGACCCGCTCGACTGCCTGCTCTGGCAGGCCGAGCGCCCGGGCGAGCCGGCCTGGGACACGGCCCTCGGCCGCGGTCGTCCCGGCTGGCATATCGAGTGCTCGGCGATCTCGCTGCACCACCTGGGCGAGGAGTTCGACGTGCAGGGCGGCGGCCGCGACCTGGTGTTCCCGCACCACGAGATGAGCGCGTCCGAGGCTCAGGCGGCCTTCGAGGGGCTCACTTTCGCCCGTGCCTACACGCATGCCGGCATGGTGGGCTACGAGGGCGAGAAGATGTCGAAGTCGAAGGGCAACCTCGTGCTCGTCTCGGGGCTGCGGGGCTCCGGCGTCGACCCGATGGCGATCCGGCTGGCCCTCCTCGCCCACCACTACAGCTCCGACTGGGAGTGGACCGACGCCGACCTCTCCGCCGCCCAGGACCGGCTCGCCCACTGGCGGACCGCGGTCGACCGCGCCTCGCGCCAGCAGGCCGAGGGGCTCGTGGCGGCGGTCCGGGCCGCGCTGGCCAACGACCTCGACGCCCCGGGTGCACTCGGCATCGTCGACGCCTGGGCCGCCGGCGAGCCCGGGGACGGCTCGGGAGCGGAGCTGGTCCGCACCCTGCTGGACGCCCGCCTCGGCCTGACGCTCTGAGGCGCCAGACCTGAGAAGCTAGACCGGTCCGTCGTCGTCGGACTCGCGGCGCTTGAGGTAGCGCTCGAACTCGCGGGCGATGGCCTCGCCGCTGGCCTCCGGCAGGTCGGCCGTGTCACGGGTCTCCTCGAGCGCCCGGACGTAGTCGCCGATCTCCTCGTCCTCCTCGGCGAGCTCGTCGACGCCGCGCTCCCAGGCGCGGGACTCCTCGGGCAGGTCCGCGAGCGGGATGCTCAGCTCCAGGAGGTCCTCGAGCTGGCCGAGCAGGGCCAGGGTCGCCTTGGGGCACGGCGGCTGCGCCACATAGTGCGGCACCGCCGCCCAGAAGGACACCGCCGGGATGTCGGCCTGGGTGCAGGCATCCTGGAAGACCCCGACGATGCCCGTCGGGCCCTCGTAGTTGGACTGCTCGAGCTTGAGCCGGTCGGCGATCTCCGGCTCGCTGGCCGTGCCGGACACGGGGATCGGTCGGGTGTGCGGAGTGTCCGCGAGCAGCGCGCCCAGCGTCACCACCAGCTCGGCCCCGAGCTCCTCCGAGGCCGCGAGCAGCTCGTCGCAGAACCGCCGCCAGCGCATGTTGGGCTCGATGCCGCGCAGCAGGATCACGTCGCGTAGCGCTCCCGGAGGCGAGCAGACCGACAGCTGGGTGGACGGCCAGGTGATCCGCCGCATGCCGTCCTCGCTGGTGCCGACCGTCGGCCGGTTGACCTGGAAGTCGTAGAAGTCCTCCGGGTCGATGGCCGCGACCGTCCTCGCGTTCCACACCCGGGCGAGGTGGTCCACGACCGACGAGGCGGAGTCCGCGGCGTCGTTCCAGCCCTCGAAGGCCGCGATGAGGATCGGTGACCTCAGCGGCGGCACGTCCTCGATCTCGATCACCCCACCAGCCTAGTGCTCGTCCACCCCGGCCGGCGTACGACGTGCGGAGCCGGACAACACACCCGTGACAGAATGTGGACCGCCGCGCCACCATCCGGAACACCGCCCGGCGGTGCACGGTTGCCCACCTACGCTGGCAGGGCTCCGACCGGAGTCCGCCCCCGCCAACCCCGAGGATGCTGAGACCACCGTGTTCGAGCCCCACCTCCGTCCCGACGCCACCGAGGAGCTCTCCGCGTCGCTGCGGGAGCGGATCCTGGTGATGGACGGGGCCATGGGCACGATGATCCAGCGGCACGGCCTGTCCGAGGAGGACTACCGCGGCGAACGGTTCGCGGACTGGGAGTCCGACATCCGCGGCAACTCCGACCTGCTCAGCCTGAGCTCGCCGGACGTGATCCGCGAGATCCACCGGGAGTACCTCGAGGCCGGCGCGGACCTGGTCGAGACCAACACGTTCAGCGCGCAGAAGATCTCCCAGGCCGACTACGGCATGGAGGACCTGGCCTACGAGATGAACTACGAGTCGGCGCGACTGGCCCGCGAGGCCTGCGACGCGATGACCGAGCAGACCCCCGACCGGCCCCGCTGGGTGATCGGTGCCCTCGGCCCCACGAACACCACCGGCTCGATCTCCCCGGACGTCAACGACCCCGGCAAGCGCAACATCACCTACGACCGCCTCGTGGATGCCTACCTCGAGCAGGCCCGGGGCCTCGTCGACGGTGGCGCCGACCTGCTGCTGGTCGAGACGATCTTCGACACCCTCAACGCCAAGGCCGCGATCTTCGCGCTCGAGACCCTGTTCGAGGAGCACGAGCGGCGTTGGCCGGTCATCATCTCCGGCACCATCACCGACGCGTCCGGCCGCACGCTGTCCGGCCAGGTCACCGAGGCGTTCTGGAACTCCGTGCGGCACGCGCGTCCGCTGGCGATCGGTCTGAACTGCGCGCTCGGCGCCACCGACATGCGGCCCTACATCGCCGAGCTCTCCCGGGTCGCCGACACGTTCGTGAGTTGCTACCCCAACGCCGGTCTTCCCAACGAGTTCGGCGAGTACGACGAGACGCCCGGCCAGACCTCGGAGGTGCTGGAGGAGTTCGCGGCCAGCGGGCTGGTGAACCTCCTCGGCGGCTGCTGCGGCACGACGCCGGAGCACATCACCGCGATCGCCGCCGCCGCCGACGCCAAGACGCCGCGCGTGGCCCCCGAGATCGCTCCCGCGCTGCGGCTGGCCGGGCTCGAGCCCGTCACCGTCACCAAGGAGTCGTTGTTCGTCAACGTCGGCGAGCGCACCAACATCACCGGCTCCGCCCGCTTCCGCCGGCTGATCAAGGAGGGCGACTACACCACCGCCCTCGCGGTCGCCCGCCAACAGGTCGAGGCCGGCGCGCAGGTCATCGACATCAACATGGACGAGGGCATGATCGACGGCGTCGAGGCGATGGACCGCTTCGTGAAGCTGATCGCCAGCGAGCCGGACATCTCCCGGGTGCCGCTGATGGTGGACTCCTCGAAGTTCGAGGTCATCGAGGCCGGCCTCAAGTGCGTGCAGGGCAAGCCGATCGTGAACTCGATCTCCATGAAGGAGGGCGAGGACAAGTTCCGCGAGCAGGCCCGCCTGTGCCGCAAGTACGGCGCTGCAGTGGTCGTGATGGCCTTCGACGAGGACGGTCAGGCCGACAACCTCGACCGACGCAAGGCGATCTGCCAGCGGGCCTACGACATCCTGGTCGACGAGGTCGGCTTCCCGTCCGAGGACATCATCTTCGACCCGAACATCTTCGCGGTGGCCACCGGCATAGAGGAGCACGCCAACTACGGCGTCGACTTCATCGAGGCGACCCGTTGGATCAAGGAGAACCTCCCGGGCGCGCTCGTGTCCGGTGGTGTCTCCAACGTGTCCTTCTCGTTCCGGGGCAACAACCCGGTCCGCGAGGCGATCCACTCGGTGTTCCTCTTCCACGCGATCCGGGCCGGCATGGACATGGGCATCGTGAACGCCGGGGCGATGGAGGTCTACGACGAGATCCCGCCGGAGCTGCGCGAGCGCATCCAGGACGTCGTCCTGAACCGCCGGGCCAACGCCGCCGACAGCACCGAGCGGCTGCTCGAGATCGCTCCCGACTTCGCCGGCGACGGCACGGTCAAGGAGGTCGCCACCGAGGAGTGGCGCTCCCTGCCGGTGTCCGAGCGGATCACGCACGCCCTGGTCAAGGGCATCGACGAGTTCGCCGAGTCCGACACCGAGGAGCTGCGGGCGGAGATCTCCGAGCGCGGCGGCCGGCCCATCGAGGTCATCGAAGGCCCGCTGATGGACGGCATGAACGTCGTCGGCGACCTGTTCGGCTCCGGCAAGATGTTCCTGCCCCAGGTGGTGAAGTCGGCCCGGGTCATGAAGAAGGCCGTCGCCTACCTGATCCCCTTCATCGAGGCGGAGAAGAAGCCCGGTGACGTGGAGGAGAAGAAGGGCACGATCGTGATGGCCACGGTCAAGGGAGACGTGCACGACATCGGCAAGAACATCGTCGGCGTGGTCCTCCAGTGCAACAACTACGAGGTCATCGACCTCGGCGTGATGGTCCCGGCCCAGAAGATCATCGACACCGCGCGCGAGGTCGACGCCGACATCATCGGCCTCTCCGGGCTGATCACCCCGTCCCTGGACGAGATGGTGAACTTCTCCACCGAGATGGAGCGGCAGGGCCTCGACATCCCCCTGCTCGTCGGGGGCGCCACGACGTCTCGGGCCCACACCGCGGTCAAGGTCGACGGGAAGTACCACGGTCCGGTCGTCTGGGTGAAGGACGCGTCGCGGTCCGTTCCCGTCGTCGCCGCCCTGCTGTCCGCCGACCGGCGGGGCAAGCTGATCCACGACACGAACGCCGACTACGACTCGATCCGCGAGCGACACTCCGCCAAGCACAACGACCGCAAGCTGCTGCCGCTGGAGAAGGCGCGCGCCAACCGCAGCCCGATCAGCTGGGACGGCTACCAGCCACCGGCGCCGAAGGTCGACGAGCCCGTCACCGTGCTGGAGAGCTACCCGCTGGCCGAGCTGCGCGACTACATCGACTGGCAGCCGTTCTTCAACGCCTGGGAGATGAAGGGCCGCTTCCCCGACATCCTCAACAACCCGGCCTCGGGCGAGGCTGCCCGCAAGCTGTACGACGACGCCCAGGAGATGCTCGACACCGTCGTCGCGGAGGGTTGGCTCACCGCCACCGGGGTGGTCGGGCTGTTCCCGGCGAACTCGGTCGGGGACGACATCGAGGTCTACACCGACGCCTCCCGCACCGAGGTCCGCACCACGCTGCGCAACCTGCGCCAGCAGGGCGAGCACCGTGACGGTGTTCCGCACCGCTCGATGGGCGACTTCGTCGCCCCGAAGGACACCGGGCTCGAGGACCACGTCGGCGGCTTCGCGGTGACCGCGGGGCTGGGCAGCGAGGCCAAGGTCAAGGAGTTCAAGGAGCAGCTGGACGACTACTCCGCGATCCTGCTCGAGTCCCTCGCCGATCGGCTGGCCGAGGCGTTCGCCGAGCGGCTCCACCAGCGGGTGCGCACCGAGTTCTGGGGCTACTCGCCGGACGAGAAGCTCGACAACCAGGACCTGCTCAAGGAGAAGTACGACGGCATCCGGCCGGCCCCGGGCTACCCGGCCTGCCCCGACCACACCGAGAAGACCACGCTGTGGGACCTGCTCGACGCCGAGAAGTTCACCGGCATCACGCTCACCGAGAGCATGGCCATGTGGCCCGGGGCCTCGGTCAGCGGGTTCTACTTCTCCCATCCGCAGTCGCAGTACTTCGTGCTGGGCCGGATCGCCAAGGACCAGGTCGAGGAGTACGCCCAGCGCAAGGGCATGACCCTGGCCGAGACCGAGCGGTGGCTCTCGCCCAACCTCGGCTACGAGCCCGAGGACTGAGCGCCGTGGGCACACCGGCCGCGGTGCTCTGGGACATGGACGGCACCCTCGTGGACACCGAGCCCTACTGGATCGAGTCCGAGTTCGAGCTCATCAACGAGCACGGCGGCACCTGGACCCACGAGCACGCCATGAACCTGGTCGGCAACGACCTGCTGGAGTCCGGGCGCTACATCGCCGAGCACTCCGGCATCGACCTCGCCCCCGCGGTGATCGTCGAGGAGCTCCTGGACCGGGTCGTGGCCCGGGTGGAGCGGGAGGTGCCGTGGCGGCCGGGCGCCCTCGAGCTGCTCCGCGACCTGCGGGCCGACGGGGTCCGCTGCGCGCTGGTGACGATGTCCTACCAGCGCTTCGTCGACCCGATCCTGGCGATCCTGCCGGACGACACGTTCGAGGTCGTCGTGACCGGGGACACCGTCACCTTCGGCAAGCCGCACCCGGAGCCCTACGAGAAGGCGGCGGCGATCCTCGGCGTGGCCCCGGAGGACACCGTGGCCATCGAGGACTCCAACACCGGCGCCCGTTCGGCCGAAGCCGCCGGCTGCACCGTGCTGGTGGTCGAGAACCACGTGCCGGTGGCACCCGGGTTCCGCCGCGTCTTCGTGAACACCCTGGAGGGCATGACGGTCGGCGACCTGGTCACCCTCGATGCCGCCACGACGGCGTGACGGCCCGATGACCACCGGAGCCCGCGTCACGGCGCTGCGCCGCTATCCCGTCAAGGGCTGCGCCGGTGAGCTCCTCACCACCACCCCGATCGGCGTGGACGGGTTCCCGGGCGACCGGCTGCTCGCGGTGACCGTGGGCGACCGGATCGTCACGCAGCGGGAGTTCGCCCGGCTGGCCCTGGTCCGGCCCGCCCTCGACGACGCCACCGGTCTGCTCCACCTGGCGTACGACGGACGGGACCCGGTCGAGGCCGTGGTCGACACGGACCGGCCCACCCGCACGGTGACGATCTTCGGGAACCCGGTCGAGGTCGTGGACCAGGACGAGGTGCTGTCGCGGTGGTTCGGGGCCGTGCTCGGGGCCGCCGCGCGGCTCGTCGCCGCGCCGCCGTCGACCCGGCGCACCAGCCCCGGCGAGGTCGAGGGCCAGACCCTCCTGTCCGACGAGGGCACGGTGTCGCTGCACTCCGAGGCGTCGCTGGCCCGGCTCAACGACGCACTCGCCCGACGCGGCCACGCGGCTCTCACGTCCGACCGGTTCCGCGCGAACATCGTGATCGACGGCGTCCCGGCGCACGCCGAGGACGACGCGCACCTGCTCGACGTCGGCGACGTGCGGATGGCCTTCGCCCAGGTCGACGAGCGGTGCGTCGTGACCACCGTGGACCAGCAGGCCGGTGCCAGGAGCGGCCCCGAGCCGCTGCGCACGCTGGCGGACTACCGACGCCTCGACGGTGGCGGGGTGGCCTTCGGGATCTACACCGCGGTGCTCGCGCCGGGTCGGGTGAGCGTCGGCGACGCCGTACACCTGACCCGAGGTCGTAGGACCACCGGACAATAGTGACCGGCACCCGGTTCGCGTGAGGCTGGTCCTCCCGACCCAGGAGGACACCATGAACCGCACCGCCACCCACAGCCTCGCCACCCTCGCCGCGCTGACCGCTGTCAGCGGCGTCATCGCTGCCGCCAGTCCCGCCGCTCTCGCGAACGACGGCGACCGCGTCCGCCGCGGCTCCTGCACCGGCTCGACCGACTGGAAGGTCAAGGTCGGTCCCGATGACGGCCGCCTCGAGGTCGAGGGCGAGGTGGACAGCAACCGCTCCGGGCAGACCTGGCGCTGGCGCCTGGTCCACGACGGGTCCGTCTCGGACCGGGGCACCCGCACGACCGGGGGCCG
>JBDSMW010000133.1:0-7544 GCA_039915665.1 Nocardioidaceae bacterium | reverse complement strand
AGCGGCGTCGCGCAGGCCATCGCCTCGGCGGTCGGCAGCGAGAAGCCCTCGTAGAGAGAGGGGACGCAGGCGATCTCGGCCGAGCCGACCGTCGCGGCCAGCTCCTCGTCGGTGATGCCGTGCACGAAGCTCACGGCGTCGCCGATGCCGAGCCGGTCGACGATCCGCTCGGTCTGGCCGCCGGGCTTGGGCCGCGTGACGAGCAGCAGCTGGACGTCGCGCTCGGTGCGCAGCTTGGCGAACGCCTCGAGCAGGGTGGCGATGCCCTTCATCGGGGTGTCGGCACTGGCCATCGCGACGATGCGGCCGGGCACCCTGGGCTCGACGGGCGGGCGGAAGACCTCGTCGACGCCGAGCGGGATCACGCTCACCCGCCGCGGCTCCACCCCGAAGTCGGTGACGATGTCGCGGGCCGAGCTCTCCGACGGGCAGAGCACCGTGTCCAGGCGGCGCGCCACGCGACCCTGCATGCGCAGGAAGGAGTACCACCGCCGCAGCGTGATCCGCTTGCGCCAGGACGGCGCGTTCGCAAGGTCGACGCGACGGTCGAAGGTGATGGGGTGGTGGATCGTCGCCACGAGCGGCAGGCCGGCCCGCTCCACGGCGAGGATCGCGTCGCCGAGGGTCTGGTTGTCGTGCACCACGTCGAAGTCGGCCAGCCGCCGCTTCAGCAGCCGCGCGACCCGGAGCGCGAACGTCCGCGGCTCGGGGAAGCCGGCGGTCCACATCGTCGCGACCTCGAGCACGTCGACGGCGTCGCGGATCTCACCGGGTCGTGGCGTGCGGAACGGGTCCGGCTCGCGGTACAGGTCCAGGCTGGGCACCTCGGTCAGCCGCACGCCCGGGTCGAGCACCGGGTAGGGCTGGCCGGAGAACACCTCGACGTCGTGCCCGAGGGCCACCAGCTCGCGGGACAGGTGCCGGACGTAGACGCCCTGGCCACCACAGTGCGGCTTGCTGCGGTAGGACAGCAGGGCGATGCGCAACCGGACCTCCATGGGCAGAACCGAACTGGAACGTGTTCCTATTATGCAGCATCCCGGTGATAGCCTACGGGGTGGGTGACCCGCCCCCGACCGCGCAACAGTCCATGGCCCTGCGAGGCCCGACGGGAGAGCCATCGTGAGCAGCACCAACTCGCTGACCTCCGAGGAGCTCGGCTCCCCGGCCCAGCGGGAACGGCGCCAGCGCATCCTCGACGCCGCCGTCGCGCTGTCCGCCAAGGGCGGTTTCGAGCAGATGCAGATGCGGGCGGTCGCCGAGCGTGCCGACGTCGCCCTCGGCACGCTCTACCGCTACTTCCCCTCCAAGATCCACCTGCTCGTCTCGGTGCTCGGCCAGCAGTTCGAGGAGGCCTACCTCTCGCTGGTCCGCAAGCCGATCCCCGGCGACACCGCCGCCGACCGGGTGATGTTCGTGCTCGGGCGCACGACGCGGTCCCTGCAGCGCGAGCCCAACCTGACCGAGGCGCTGACCCGGGCGTTCATGTTCGCCGACGCGTCCGTGGCCGGCGAGATCCACGTCGTCGAGGTGCACGTCACCCGGATGCTGATGGCGGCGATGCGCAACTCGCGCGACGCCACGACCCTCCAGCCCACCGAGGAGGAGCTCGCGATCACCAAGGTGGTCGGCGACGTCTGGCTGGCCAGCCTCGTGCAGTGGGTGACCGGCCGGGCCTCCGCCCACGACGTCGGCGCCTCCCTCGACACCGCCGTCCGGCTGCTGCTGCGCTGACGACAGCTTCCCGTGGTCCCAGCCCGCGGTCTTCTCGGCCGGGCTGCTCAACGAGACGCCACGCAGCGCGAAGCAGTCTCGCCGTCCTCGACCAGACGGGTGATCCGCGGGTCCCGCTCGAGGTTCCTGATCTTCTGGGAGCTGGTGTAGGTGCCGAACGCAGCCGGCCCTCGGACATCACGTAGAACAGCGTGGTCAGGTGCGGGCCGCAGCGTAGACCGGCGGCCCGGATAGCCTGGCCGGGTGCCGACCGACGCTTCCTCCTTCGACGACCTTCGGGTGCCCGCGACGGTCTCCGTCTGGCTCGGTGAGCCGGGTGGCGCTCCGACGTACACCCAGGCCGCGGAGCGCGTGCACTACGCCGCCAGCACCCTGAAGCTTCCGCTGCTCGTCGCGGCGCACCGGCGTCACGAGCGCGGCGAGCTCGACCTGGACACCGAGGTCGCGGTGCACAACGAGCACCGGTCGGCGTACGACGGGTCTCCGTTCGCCCTCGACCAGGGCGACGACCAGGACGACGAGACGTGGGCGCTGGTCGGCTCGACGGCGACGCTGCGCGACCTGGCCCGGCACGCGATCGTGAAGTCGGGCAACCTCGCCACCAACCTGCTGCTCGAGCACGTCGGCACCGCGGAGGTGGCCGCGGTCCTCCGCGACGCGGGCTGCTCGCCGGCGACCGTGCTGCCGCGTGGCATCGGCGACCTCGCGGCCCGGGACGCCCGGCTCGACAACCTGGTGACGGCCGCGGACCTGGCCCGCTTGATCGGCACCGTGACCCCCGACGTCGAGCGCGTGCTGGCGGCCCAGGAGCACCGCGACCAGATCCCCGCCGGGCTGCCCGAGGGCACCTACGTCGCGAACAAGACCGGCTGGGTCGACGGCGTCGCGCACGACGTCGCACTGGTGCGTCCCGAGCACCACCCGGCCTACGTGCTGGTCGTCTGCCACACGGCCGACCAGGACGAGGAGTCGCTCTACGCAGCCAACGTCGCGGTGAGTGCCGCGGTCTGGGAGAGGTGGACGGCGTGACGACGATCGCGCGGATCACCGCGACCCGGGTGACCACGCCCCTGCACACACCGTTCGTGACCGCGCTGCGCAGCACCACGACCACCGACACCGTGGTCGTCCGGATCACCGACAGCGACGGGGTGACCGGCTGGGGCGAGGCCCCGCAGGTCTGGCAGGTGACCGGGGAGTCGCTCGCGGGAGCCCAGGCCTGCGTCGAGGGACCGCTGGCCGACGTGGTGACCGGTCGCGACCCCGACGACCTGGTGGACCTGTGCCGGTCCGTCGACCGCGCCGTCGCCGCGAACCACGGCGCGAAGGCGGCGGTCGATGTCGCCCTGCACGACCTGGCGGCCCGGCGCCGCGGCGTCAGCCTGCCGGTCCTGCTCGGCAGCACGACGCTGCGCGTGCCGACCGACGTGACGCTGGGCGCGGGCGCGCCCAGCGCCCTGAGCGACGCCGGACGCGCGCGCGTGCTCGACGGGTTCTCCGTCCTGAAGCTCAAGGTCGGCACCGACGCCGCCACCGACGTGACCCGCGTGCGCGCGGTGCGCGAGGCCGTCGGTCCCGACGTCCGGCTGCGGCTCGACGTCAACCAGGGCTGGACCGCCCGCGACGCCGTCCGCGTGATCGGCGCGCTCGAGGACGCCCAGCTCGACGTGGAGCTGGTCGAGCAGCCGGTGCCCGCCGCCGACCTGGACGGGATGGCCTGGGTGACCGCCCGGGTTTCCACGCCGGTGATGGCCGACGAGTCGGTGTACGGCGTCCGCGACCTCGTCGAGGTGATCCGGCGCCGGTCGGCCGACCTGGTCAACGTGAAGCTCGCGAAGTGCGGCGGGCTTTCCGTCGCCACCACGCTGCTCGAGCTGGCCAGGTCCCACGGCATGGGTGGCATCGTCGGCTCGATGATGGAGACCCACATCGGCGTCGGAGCAGCCGCCAGCCTGGTCGCGGCCCACCCCACCTCGGCCGTCTCCGACCTGGACGCCGCCTGGTGGTCGGCCCGCTCGCCGGTCGTCGGCGGGATGACCTACGAAGGTGCGACCGTCGTCCTCCCGGACTCCCCCGGGCTCGGCATCGAGGAGCTGGCATGAACCGCGAGGTCTCCGTCCCCGTCACCACGGTGTGGACGTCTCCCGAGGCACCACGCGAGCTGGACTCGCTCGCGGTGGCCGACCGCCCCAACGCGCAGGGCTGGGCCGACGCGATGGGCCAGGAGGTCCGGTTCGGGCTGCACGGTCGCACCGAGACGCAGCTGCTGCTGGGTGACCCGGTCGAGGTGCTCGACGAGCGCAACGGCTGGTGTGACGTGGTCGCCCCGGCGCAGTCGTCATCCCGGGACGACCGCGGCTACCCCGGCTGGGTCCGATCGGCCCACCTGGCCGCTCCGGTGCCGAACCGGACCGGGCCCTCCGCGACAGTGGTCGACCCGTCGGTCGGCCTCACCGTCGACGGCACCCGCGTCGAGCTGTCCTTCGGCAGCAGGCTGTCGGTGGCGTCGGTCGATGGTCGATGCGTGACGCTGCACCTGCCGGGTGACCGCGTGGGCACGGTGCCGCTCGGAGCCGTGCGTCTGGGCGAGGAGCCCCGACCCTTCGACGACTCCGCTCGGCTGCTCGACGCGGCCCGCCAGTTCCTGGGCATCCGCTACCTGTGGGGAGGCACCAGCGCCTGGGGCCTGGACTGCTCCGGTCTCGTGCACCTGACCTACCGGTCGTTCGACGTGCCGCTCCCCCGGGACGCGCACGACCAGGCCGCGTCCGCGCAGGTCCACGACGTGCCGCTGGCCGACGTACGACCGGGGGACCTGTACTTCTTCGCGCGCCCCGGAAAGCAGATCTACCACGTCGGGTTCGTGAGCAGACCGGTCGCGGACGACGGCACCCGGTGGATGCTGCACGCCCCCGAGGGCGGCCAGCGCATCGAGGACGCCGCGCTCGCCGCGCAGCGCGTCCAGGACCTCGTGTCGGCCGGACGCGTACATTCCCCTGCCAGGGTTGACGACTAGCCCACTTCGGGCCGTCGCGCGCGGCAGCTCGCGTAAGCCTCCCTACCGACTCGTGACGCCCCCGAGAACCGGGTACCTATCGCTCGCCGCCCACGTTCCTGCTGGTGAACCCGGATCATCCCGATCCCCCCTCACCCCCAGGAGCCACGATGAACAAGCAGCTCTCCCGAGGACGGCGGGCTGACCGCGATCCCGAGCCCGACCCGTCGCAGCTGTTCGTGAGCAACGCCCACGCCGGTCCGGGCCTGGGCAGCACCGGGTTCACCAACGGGCCCGGCGCCGTGGACGCGCGGCTGGTCGTCCTCGGACCGGGCAGGGCTAGTCCGGCATCGAGACGAACGGCGAGGAGTACGCCGGGTCCGTGGCCAGCAACGCCTCGGCGTCCACGACGTCCATCCGCTCCTGCTCGGCGGCGATCACGTGGCCGAGCAGGCGCACGTCGCCCGGCGTCGCGATTCCGGTGATCTCCGGACGCGAGAGGCTCCAGGACACGGTCGCGGTGATCAGGTCGGGACGGTCGTGGGGCTCGTACCAGGTGGCGTAAGCCGCGCCGTCCGGCCCCTCGGGCCAGTTGCGACGGGCCACCGTCTTGATGGTCATCAGACCGGCGTCCTGGCGCTGCACCTCCTCGACGAGCGCGAGGTAGTCGGTGCGGTAGTCCTCGCGCAGCCAGAGCGCGATGTTGATCGGGCTCAGCACGGTGCTGAACGGGTGCCGGCGCAAGGCCTCGAGGTGCGTCGACGGAGCCGTGTGGCTGTGGCCGGTGATGCCGACCGCGCCCGCGAGGCCCTCGTCGACCGCACGCAGGGCCGCCTCGAGCGAACCGCCCTTGCGGGTGACCTTGTCGAGCTCGTCGACGTCGCCAACGGCGTGCAGCTGGATGAGGTCGACGTGGTCGGTCTGCAGGCGTTCCAGGGACTCGTTGATCTGCTCCCAGGCCGGCTCCGCGTCACGCAGCCCGGTCTTGGTGGCCAGGAAGATGTCGCCACGGATCCGGGGCATCCACGGCCCGAGCCGCAGCTCGGCCTCGCCGTAGTCGGCGGCCACGTCGAAGTGGTTGATGCCCGCGTCGAGAGCCTCCTGGACCGAGGCGTCGGCGGTGTCCTGGTCGACCTCACCGAGGGCGGCGGCGCCGTAGATCAGCACCGAGCTCTCGTGGCCGAGGCGTCCGAGTCGTCGGGTCTCCATCAGATCAGTCCTTCGTGTCCGGCGCGGCCGACGATCGCCCGCACGTTGTCCAGCCTGCCGCAGTCCTGGTCGAGCTGGGTGTTGCGCTCCGCCGCGAAGGCCGCGCCGAGCTCGCGCCGTACGCCCTCCTCGACGTCCTCGCGGGCCGGGTTGAGGATGGTCAGCTCCTCCTCGGTGAGGTGGTGGTTGACCTTGCCGGCAAGCTCCTCGACGAGGTCGTCGAAGGCCTCGCCCTCGACCTGCTCGGACTCCAGGACGGCGAGCAGGGCCTGGTTGCCCTCGGCGTGCTCCTCCTCGCCGTGCTCGGCCTCGTGCTCGCCGATCGCGTGCTGGCGGCGCAGGGTCGGGTAGACGCATGCCTCCTCGGCCTCGGCGTGTGCCACGTGCAGCGCGGCGAAGCTGTGGCGTACGGCGTCCCGGTCGGAGCTGCTGTCACGCAGCTCCCGCAGGAGCGCCTCGAAGCGGCGGTGGTCGTCGAGGATCAGGTCGAGCACGTCACCCTCGGTGGGGCGGGGCAGGTCGGTCGCATCGGTCATGCAGCAGACCTACCCGCTCCGCGCCCCACTCATGCTGCTCAGGAGCGTTTCTCGGCTGCCTCACCCGCGGGCTCGACGTCCTCGGCCTGCGGACCGTCGTCGCTGAGCGCCTCCGCGAGCTGGCTCTTGTTCTCCACCCCGCGGGCCGAGGCGACGAGGCTGGCCACCGTCGTGACGGCCAGGATGCCGAGGATCGCGCCGAGCGACGCCAGGATCGGGATGTCCGGAGCCCACTCGACGTGCTCGCCGCCGTTGACGAACGGCAGCTCGTTCTCGTGCATCGCGTGCAGGATCAGCTTGAGGCCGATGAAGCCCAGGAGCACGGCCAGGCCGTAGGACAGGTAGACCAGCCGCTGCAGCAGCCCGCCGATCAGGAAGTAGAGCTGGCGCAGGCCCATCAGCGCGAAGATGTTCGCGGTCAGGACGAGGTAGGGCTCCTTGGTCAGACCGTAGATCGCCGGGATCGAGTCGAGCGCGAACAGCAGGTCGGTGGTGCCCAGCGCCAGGATCACGATGAACATCGGGGTGATGACGCGCTTGCCGTTCTCGTGGGCGAAGACCTTGACGCCGTGCCACTTGTCGGTGGCCGGGAGGTGCGTCTCGACCCACTTGATGAGCCGGTTCTCCTCGTACTCGTCGTCGTCGTTGGAGCCCTCGCTGGCCAGCTTGAACGCCGTGTAGACGAGAAACAGGCCGAAGATGTAGAAGATCCAGCTGAACTCGTTGATCGCCGCGGCACCGACCCCGATGAAGATCCCGCGCATCACCAGGGCGAGCACGATGCCCACCATCAGGGCCTCCTGCTGGTACTGCCGGGGCACGCCGAACTTGGCCATGATGATGATGAAGATGAAGAGGTTGTCGACCGAGAGGGAGTACTCCGTCAGCCAGCCGGCGAAGAACTCGGTGCCGTACTGGTGGCCGGAGAACACCCACACGCCGATGCCGAAGAGCACCGCGAGCCCGACGTACACGCCGAGCGAGATGGAGACCTCCTTGGTGGAGGGTTCGTGCGGGCGACGGCCGATGATGACGACGTCGAAGAGCAGGACCGACACCGTGACGATGAT